>CALDKM010000383.1:0-13885 GCA_937898875.1 uncultured Pseudomonadota bacterium
GCCGGCCGTCGTGTAGAGGTCGGCGAAGGCGAGCCCGTGGGCGAGTCGAAGCATCGGAGGGTCCGGGCGGCGGAGTCGGAATCGCCCGCGGGAAGCTAAACGCCGGATTCTAACCGTCGGACCGCGAGAATCGGCTGCGTCGCGCAGGGAGATCGAAAACGCTTGAGATCCATCAAATGCCGCGCCCGCGCCGGCGGCGGGAGTCCCGCCCGAATTCCGGGGGTGACCGAAGGGTCGGGCCACTACGCGGGAATCACCGACCCGGCATCTGCGAATTCGTCCCGGTCAGCCGGTCGGTCATGCGCTGCACGAACGGCCGCACGAGCAGCACCGCGGGAAACGCGACCGCCCACGCGAACATCCAGGCACCGAACCACGTTCGAAGGAAGCCCGGCGCGACGCCGAGGGCGACGAAGGTCGAGATGCCCGACACGATGAACGTCATGAACGCGGTGAGCAGGAAGCCGAACACGTAGGGGGCCGCGCGCCTGGTGAACAGGGCCATCGTCAGGATCGTCCGGTCAGGCGTTGGAAACCGTCGTCGAGGTCGGCGATCAGGTCGTCGGGATCCTCGAGGCCGATGTGCAGACGCAGGCAGGGGCCGCCCGGATCGAGGCGCGAGACGGTTCGCGGCTTGTCCGGATCGGTCGGGATCATCAGGCTCTCGAAGCCGCCCCAGCTCCAGCCCATCCGGAAGAGCCGCATCCGGTCGAGCATCGCCGCGAAGCGCTCGCGCGTCGGGCCCGGGTGGAGCACGATCGTGAAGAGCCCCGTCGCTAGGCGGAAGTCGCGCTTCCACAACGCGTGTCCGCGGGCACCCGGCAGCGCCGGATAGAGCACCTCCCGCACCTCGGGACGCGACCGCAGCCACGTGGCCACGCGCAACGCGCTCGCCTGGTGGCGCTCGAGCCGCGTCGCGAGCGTCCGCAGCCCGCGCAGGCCCAGGAAAGCATCGTCGCTCGACACGGCGACGCCCATGTCGGTCCAGATCCGGTGCATCGGCGCCGTCGTCGCGTCGTTGCAGACGATCAAGCCCAGCAGCACGTCCGAGTGCCCGCCGATGTACTTGGTCGCCGCGTGCACCGACACGTCGACACCGTGATCGAACGAGCGGAACCCGAGCGGCGTCGCCCACGAGTTGTCCATCACGACGACCGCCCCGTGACGGTGCGCGACCGCGGCGATCGCGGGGACGTCCTGCACGTCGAACGACAGCGACCCCGGCGACTCGACGAACACGACGCGCGTGTTCGGCGTCATCGCCTGCTCGATCGTCGCGCCGGCGAGCGGGTCGTAGAACGCGACCTCGACGCCGTAGCGCTGGAGCGTGTTCATCGCGAACCGGCGCGTCGGGCCGTAGACCGAGTCGGTGATCAGCACGCGGTCGCCGGCCTTCGCGAGCGCGAGCAGCGGCAGCGTCGTCGCCGCAAGCCCGCTGGGCACCGCGAACCCGCGCGCGCCGCCTTCGAGCGCGGCAACCGCGGCCTGCAGATCGGTCACGGTCGGCAAGCCGTGCAAGCCGTAGCCGATGCCCGCGTAGGTCCCCGCGACCGACGCCTCGAGATCGTCGAGCGTCGGGAACACCATCGTCGACGCGCGATAGACGGGCGTGTTGACCGCACCCAGATGCTTCGCCGGTTCGCGTCCGAGGTGGACCACCTCGGTTTCCGGCTTCAGGGGCTCGTCGCGATCGCTCATGGCTGGCGGGTTGCGGAAATGGCGGCGCAGATGTCGTCGACCTGCCGGTCGACCGGCAATCGCACGTCGATCTCGACGGCGTTCGCCGGGCGCTCCAGCGTCGCGAACTGGCTCGCCAGCAGCGAAGGGGGCATGTAGCGATGCTTGCGTTCGGCCAGCCGCGACGCGATCGTCGCCTGGTCGCCGACGAGGTGCACGAAGCGAACGTCGCCCGCCATGACGATGCGCGCGCGGTACGCCTCCTTCAGCGCGGAGCACGCCAGGACCGCGCTGCCTCCCGAATCCTCGATCGCGCGCAACTCGGAGGCGAGCCGGTCCAGCCACGGCCAGCGGTCCTCGTCGGTGAGCGGCGTGCCGGCGGCCATCTTCGCGACGTTCCCCGGCGGATGGAAGTCGTCGGCGTCGACGAAGCGCAAGCCGAGCCTCTGCGCCAGCGCGGCGCCGACCGTGCTCTTGCCGCAGCCGGTCACGCCCATCACGACCACGATCATCCGCGCTTTCCCGGCTCGGCGCCGTGCACCGCGTGGCCGCCGAACGCCTGCCGCATCATCGCGAGCATCCGGTTCGCGTAATCGCCCTTACCCTGGCTGTCGAAGCGGCTCATCAGCGCGAGCGCGAGCACCGGCGCGGGCACCCCCTGCTCCACGGCTTCGGCGACCGTCCATCGCCCTTCGCCCGAGTCCGCCACGTGCGGCGCGACGCCGTCGAGATTCGCGTCGCGGGCGAGGAATCCCGCGGTGAGGTCGAGCAGCCACGAACGCACGACGCTGCCGTGGCGCCACAACTCGGCGATCGCGGCGGCGTCGAGGCCGAACTCGCGCTTGCCGTCGAGCAGCGCGAACCCTTCCGCGTACGCCTGCATCATCCCGTACTCGATCCCGTTGTGGATCATCTTGACGAAGTGGCCCGATCCCGCGGGTCCGCAGTGCAGCCAGCCCCTGTCGGTCGCGGGCGCGAGTATCCGGGCGAACGGTTCGACGGCGCTCGCGGCCTCGGGCGTGCCGCCGAACATCAGCGCATAGCCGTTCTCGAGGCCCCACACGCCCCCCGACACGCCGCAATCGACGAACGCGATGCCGCGAGCCGCCAGTGCCTCCGCGCGCCGCTGCGAATCCTTGTAGTTGGCGTTGCCGCCGTCGACGACCGTGTCGCCGCGCGACAGATGCGTCGCGAGCGCGTCGATCGTCGACTGCGTCGCCCCGCCCGCCGGGACCATGACCCACACCACCCGGGGCGCCGGCAGTGCGGAAGCCAGCGCAGCGAGCGAGTCCGCCGCGACGATCGCACCCTCCTTCGCGAGCGCTGCCGCCGATCCCGGCGTTGCGTCGTGCCCGACGACGCGCACCCCGCCGCGCGACAGGCGGCGCGCCATGTTGCCGCCCATGCGGCCGAGGCCGACGAGTCCGAGGGAGAGTTTCGTCATGGAAGGGCGCCGCCGGGGATCAGCCGGGCATTCTACCGGCAGCGACCTCGGAACGCCCGCCCGCCCCGCGCGACGCCACGACCGCCGCCACGACCAAGAGCGCGCATCCGGCGAGCATCCCGACCGTGGGTCTCTCGCCGAGGAGCCAGGCCGCGAGCGCGATGCCGTAGACCGGCTCGAGCGCGGCGACGACGCTGGCCGTGTGCGCGCTGACCGTCGCGAGCGACGCGACGAACAGCGTGTGCGCGAGCGCGGTGCACGCGACGCCGAGGACGAGGATCAGCACGAGGTCGCGCGCGCCCGGCCACGCCGCGGCGCCCGGCCAGAGGAGCACCACCGGCACCAGGCACAGCGCGGCGAACGCGTTCTGCCACAGCGCGATCGACCGCGCCGGGTGGGTTCTCGCGTAGCGCCGGTTGCGCACGGCGAGCCACGCGAAGGTCATGCCGGACAGCACGCCCCACGCGAGGCCGCGCAGCGACGCGTCCTGCCAGTCGAAGCGGGGGACGGTCAGCACGAGGCCGGACACGACGAGCGCGGCGACCGCCCAGTCGCGAGGGTTGGCGCGCCGCTCGCCGGTCAGGCGCTCGACCAGCAGCGTCCAGAGCGGAAAGCTCGCGAAGCCCAGGAGCCCCACGGCGACGCTGGCCGACTGGATCGCGGCGAAGAACGCTACCCAGTGCAATGCGAGGACGGCGCCGTTCACCGCCAGACCCGGCACCGGCCTCGCGGGCGTGCGTGTGGCGATAGCCAGTGCCGACAGTGCCAGCGCCGCCACGAGCGACCGGCCGAGCACGATCGTCACCGGAGACATCGCGAGCCACGCGCCGAAAAGGCCGGCCACGCCGAACAGTGCGACGGCGAGGTGCAGCGAGGCCAGGGCGGACGCGGGGCGCATCGGAGGCGTGCCGGGGGGCGGCCGATTCTCCCACGCAACACCCGACGCGCCATCGGGCCGTTCCGTCCCGCATGGAACGGCGTTTCCGCCGCTCCCTGCGCTAGAATCGCCGTTCGCTCGGAGCCGGGCAAGCCTCCGCCGACATCCGCAAGGTGAAGGAGGCAGGATCGTCTGGTCGAAGCCGGTCACACGGGGAATCCGGCGCGCGCTGGCGCCGTCCGGTTCGATTCGCGCTTCCTTGCCCATTGCCACCCGACCAAAAGACACGAACCCGCAGGAGGAACCCGATGCCGGATGCCCGATCCGAGAAGGCGATCGTCGCCGACGTGCTCAAGTCCCCGACGCCAGGCGTCAAGGTCGCCGTGTCCGACATCGACGGCATCCTGCGCGGCAAGGTGCTGCACAAGGACAAGTTCGTCTCGGCCGTCGAGGGCGGCTTCGGATTCTGCGACGTCGTGTACGGCTGGGACATGCACGACCAGTGCTACGACAACACGACGGTCACCGGCTGGCACAAGGGCTACCCCGACGCGCTCGCGCGCCTCGACCTCTCGACCCACCGCAACGTGCCGTGGGACGGCGGCATCGACTTCTTCCTCGGGAACTTCGTGCGCACCGTCAAGGGCCGCGAGGAGCCGTTCCCGCTCGACGGCCGGCAGGTGCTCAAGCGCGTGCTCGCGCGCGCCGCGAAGTCGGGCGTGCAGCCGATGTGCTCGCTCGAGTTCGAGTTCTTCAACTTCGCCGAGACGCCGCAGAGCTGGGCGGAGAAGAAGGGCGTGGGCCCCGAGCCGATCACCCCCGGCATGTTCGGCTACTCGCTGCTGCGCGCCGGGCACGCGCGCGACTACTTCAACGCGCTGTTCACCGAGCTCGCGGCGTTCGGCGTTCCGATCGAGGGGCTGCACACGGAGACCGGTCCCGGGGTCTACGAGGCGGCCATCGTCTACTCGGACGCGCTCGAGGCCGGCGACCGCGCGCTGCTGTTCAAGGCCGGCGCGAAGGAGATCGGCGCGCGCTTCGGGATCATGCCGAGCTTCATGGCCAAGTGGAACCAGCACTTCCCCGGCTGCTCGGGCCACGTCCACCAGAGCCTGTCGGACGGGAAGCGGAACGTGTTCCACGACCCGAAGGGCCGTGCGGGGATGAGCAAGCTGTTCGAGAGCTATCTCGCGGGTCAGGTCGACGCGCTGATGCAGTTCGCGCCGATGTATTGGCCGACCATCAACAGCTACAAGAGGCTGGTCGACGGCTTCTGGGCCCCGGTCAAGCCCACCTGGGGCATCGACAACCGCACGGCGAGCTTCCGCGTGATCCCCGGGTCGGCCAAGTCGACGCGCCTCGAGACGCGCTGCCCCGGCGCCGACGTGAACCCGTACCTCGCGCTCGCCGCATGCATCGCGGCGGGCATGCACGGCATCGAGAAGAGCCTCAAGCTCAAGGCGCCGCCGGTCGAGGGCACGAACAGGGGCGGCGAGAACGTTCCGCGCGCGCCGCGCTCGCTCGCCGAGACGACGAAGATCTTCCGCGGCTCCGACGTCGCGCGCGACTGGTTCGGCGACGAGTTCGTCGATCACTTCGCCGCCACCCGCGAGTGGGAATGGCGGCAGTGGCAGGACTCGGTGACCGACTGGGAGTTGAAGCGCTACTTCGAGATCGTCTGACCTCGCCCCTCCCGCCTCGACCAACGGACAAGAACGGAATTCCCGACGTGGCCATCGACCGATTCGCCTTCCCCACCACCATCCAGTTCGGCCCCGGTGCCGCGAAGCTCGTCGGCCCGCATCTGGTCGAGCGGAAGCTCGAGCGCCCGCTGCTCGTCACCGACCGCGCGCTCGCGAAGCTGCCGGTGGCGACCGCCTTTGCCGCCGAGCTCCGCAAGGCCGGGCTCGACGTCGGCGTATTCGAGGGGATCTGGGGCAACCCGACCGTGTCGCAGGCGAACGCCGGCGGCGCCGCGTTCCGCGCGCACCGGGCCGACTGCGTCGTCGGGCTGGGCGGCGGGGCGGCGCTCGACGTCGCGAAGATCGTCGGCGTGATCGGCACCGCGGGCGGCAGCGCGCTCGAGTACGCGTGGGACCACCCCCAGGTGCGCGCGATCCCCGACGCGATCCCCTACTTCGTCGCGCTCCCGACTACCGCCGGCACCGGCTCCGAGGTCGGGCGCTCGGCGGTCGTCTCCGAGGACGAGACGCACGTCAAGCGCATCGTGTTCTCGCCGAAGATCCTCGCGAGGCAGGTGTTCGCCGACCCGGAGCTGACGCTCGGCCTCCCGGCCGGCGTGACGGCCGCGACCGGCATGGACGCGCTCACGCACAACGTCGAGTCGTACCTGTCGCCCGCCTACCATCCGCTGTGCGACGGCATCGCGCTCGAAGGCGCGCGCATCGCCGCGCGCGCGCTCCCCACCGCGGTGCGCGACGGCTCGAATCTCCATGCGCGCGGCGAGATGCTGATGGCCTCGATGATGGGCGCGATCGCGTTCCAGAAGGACCTGGGCGCCGTCCATTCGTGCGCGCACGCGCTCTCGACGGTCGCCGACCTGCACCACGGGCTTGCGAACGGCGTGATGATCGACCACGTGATGGGGTTCAACCTGCCTACCGCGGTCGCGAAGATGGCGGAGCTCGCCCGCGTCTGCGGCGCGACCGGCGGCGCCTCGGGCAGCGAGGAAGCGCGTGCCGCCTCGTTCATTCCCTGGCTCCGGGAGCTCAAGGCGTCGATCGGCATTCCTGCAAGGCTCTCCGGCATCCAGGGCGGCCGTCCGGTCACCCGCGCGGATCTCCCGCGCCTGGTCGAGGTCGCGTTCGCCGACCTGTGCCACCAGACCAACCCGCGCAAGTGTACGAAGGCCGACTTCGAGGCGCTGTTCGCCTCGTCGCTCTGACGCGCCCGCGCCGCGACTGCGAGCCATGATCAAGATCGGCATCTCGGCGTCGTTCTTCCACGAGGATCCGAAGCGCGCGATCTTCAAGGGGATGACGCTCCAGTACATCGAGCAGAACGTCGCGCACTGGCTGATGCAGCGCGACGTGCTGTCGTTCATGATTCCCTCGCCCGACGGGCGCACGCGCCGGGAGGACAGCCGCATCACGCTCGACGCCTACGCGCAGGAGCTCGACGGCCTCGTGCTGATGGGCGGCTCGGACGTCTGTCCCGAGACCTACGGCGAGAAGGCGATCCGGCCCGAGTGGAACGGCGACCGCGTCCGCGACGAGTACGAGATCGGTCTGCTGAACGCGTTCGTCGCCCGCCGCAAGCCGGTGCTCGGCGTGTGCCGCGGCGCTCAGGTGATCAACGTCGCGATGGGCGGCACACTGTGGCAGGACATCGGCACGCAGGTCCCCGGCGCGCTCGTCCACCGCAACTGGGAGATCTACGAGAGGAACACGCACGCGACCGCGATCGTGCCCGGGTCGTCGCTCGCGAAGCTCTACCCGGGCGCGACGCTCGTCAAGACCAATTCGATCCACCACCAGGCGGTGAAGGACCTGGGCCGCAACCTGTCGGTCGAGGCCTGGTCGGAGCCCGACCGCATCGTCGAGGCGATCCGCTGGACCGGCCCGTCGTACGTGCTCGGCGTCCAGTGGCACCCCGAGTTCCACCCGGAGGGCGATCGGTCCTTCATCGACGACCGGCCGATCCTCGACGACTTCCTGCACCACGCCACCCTGCACAAGAACGCCGCCTACGCCCTATGAAGATCGTCAATCCCTGGAACGGCGCCTCGATCGCCGACGTTGCCACCGACGACGCCCGCGCCGTCGCCGCCAAGTACAGGCTGGCGCGAACTGCGCAGCCGCGCTGGGCCGCCGTGCCCATCCGCAAGAGGATCGAGACGATCGCGCGGTTCCGCGAACGGATCGTCGCGCTCGAGGAGACGCTCGCGCGCACGCTGACGCGCGAGGTGGGCAAGCCGATCCGCCAGTCGCGAAACGAGCTGAAGGGCCTGCTCGGGCGGCTCGACTTCTTCCTCACCGAGTCGACGCGCGCGCTGCGCGACGAGAAGGTGCTCGTCGACCACGCCGGCAAGCTCGAGGAGCGGATCTCGCACGAGCCGCTCGGCGTCGTCGCGAACATCTCGGCGTGGAACTACCCCTACTTCGTCGGCAGCAACGTGTTCGTTCCTGCGCTGGTCGCCGGCAACACGGTCCTCTACAAGCCGTCCGAGTACGCGACGCTGACCGGCCTGCACATCGCGGAGCTGCTGCACGAGTCGGGCGTGCCCGACGACGTGTTCGTCCCGGTGATCGGCGGCGGCGAGACCGGCGCGGCGCTCCTGCGCCAGAGCGTCGACGGCGTGTTCTTCACGGGCTCGTACGCGACCGGCGCGAAGATCGCCGCGATCGCCGGCAGGCGCATGACCAAGGTCCAGCTCGAGCTCGGAGGCAAGGACCCCGTCTACGTCTGCGAGGACGTCGACGTGAAGGCGACCGCCGCGGCCGTGGCCGACGGCGCGTTCTACAACACCGGGCAGTCGTGCTGCTCGGTCGAGCGCATCTACGTGCACAGGTCGATCCACGCGGCGTTCGTCGACGCGTTCGTTGCCGAAGTGAAGTCCTACAAGGCGGGCGACCCGATGGACGAGGCGACCTACATCGGCACGATCACGCGCCGGCCGCAGATCGACGTGCTGAAGCGCCAGGTCGCCGACGCGAAGAAGAAGGGCGCGAGGGTCCTGCTGGGCGGCAAACCGATCGCCGGCAAGGGCAACCGCTTCGAGCCGACGGTCCTCGTCGACGTCGACCACACGATGGCGGTGATGCGCGACGAGAGCTTCGGCCCGATCATCGGCATCCAGGCGGTCGGCGGCGACGACGAGGCGGTCGCGCTGATGAACGACACCGAATACGGGCTGACCGCGGCCGTCTACACGCACGACGAGCGGCGCGCGAAGAAGCTGCTCGCGCAGCTCCACGCGGGCAGCGTCTACTGGAACTGCTGCGACCGCGTGAGCCCGCGCCTGCCCTGGTCGGGAGTCAAGCATTCAGGCGTTGGGCTGACGCTTTCCACCTACGGGATACAGACCTTCACGCGCCCGAAGGCGTGGCACCTGCGCGGCGCGTGACGCGTCCGGCCGCCGCCGGACCCGGACCCGGACCGGGAACGGTGTCAGGCGCCGCGCCTGCCTCTGCCCCACCTTACGGGCGTGCCGATCCCGGCGGACGCTAGCGCGGGTCCTGCAGCTCGGCGGCGCGCAGCGTATTCGTCAACAGCATCGCGATCGTCATCGGGCCGACGCCGCCGGGCACCGGCGTGATCCAGGATGCCCGCTCTTTCGCGCCGTCGAAGTCGACGTCGCCGCAGAGCTTGCCGTCGGGCATCCGGTTGATGCCGACGTCGATCACGATCGCGGCCTCCTTCACCCAGTCGCCGGGGACGAACTTCGCCTTGCCGACGCCCGCGACGACGACGTCGCCTTGCCGGACGATCCCCGGCAGGTCGCGCGTCGCCGAGTGGCAGATGGTGACCGTGCAGCGCGCCATCAGGAGCTCGAGCGCCATAGGGCGGCCGACGATGTTCGACTGGCCGATGACCACCGCATGCCTGCCCGCGAGCGGCTCGCCGGTCGCCTCGAGCAGCTTCATGCAGCCGTACGGCGTGCATGGCCGCAGCGTCGGGCGCTTGAGCACGAGCCGGCCGACGTTGTACGGATGGAAGCCGTCGACGTCCTTGCGCGGATCGATGCGTTCGGTCACGCGCTCGGGATCGATGTGCGCGGGCAACGGGAGCTGGACCAGAATGCCGGAGACCGTCGGGTCGGCGTTCAGCCGGTCGATGAGCGCGAGCAGCTCCGCTTCCGGCACGTCGGCCGGGAAATCGTGCGCGAACGAGAGCATCCCGACGCCTTCGGTCGTCCTGCGCTTGTTGCGCACGTAGACCTGGGACGCCGCGTTCTCGCCCACCAGCACCACCGCGAGGCCGGGCGCGGGACGCCCCCGCGCGACGCGCGCGGCGACCGCGGCGCGCACCTCGTCGGTGACCGTCGCTGCCTGTACCTTGCCGTCGAGGATGCGTGCGCTCATTGGAATCCCGGCCTCGGGTGATCGATGCCCGACGGCACCGCTAGAATGCGAACATGATCGAAGCCGGCATTCTACCCGCGCTGCACGCGCGACTCTCGAGGGTGCTCGCCCCGCCGGCGGTCCCGCTCGTTCGCTTCGAGGCCGACGGCGCGCTCGTCGGCGAGTTGACCCAGGCTCGCGCCCGCCGGCTCGCGTCGTTCGCCGAGGTGTTCGTCGCGGACGACAGGCGCGTCACGTTCGCGCCGGAATGCGCGTCGTACGACCTTCGAGCGTCGGCGATCGACCGCGTCGCGCGCACGCTCGCAGCCGAAGGAGCGCTGAGCCCCTGGCGCAACGAGCGCTACGAGGTGCGCGCGAGCGACGGCGCACCGCCCGCATTCGTGCTCGAGCGCGCCGCCGCGCGCTATTTCGGCATTCGTACCCGCGCCGTCCACGTCAACGGGCTCGTCGACGCGGAAACCGGAGCCGCCATGTGGATCGCGCGCCGGAGCCCGACCAAGGCGATCGATCCGGGCATGCTCGACAACCTGGTGGGCGGCGGCATCGCCGCCGGCACGACGGTCGCGCAAGCGCTGGCGAAGGAGGCGTGGGAGGAGGCCGGCCTCGATGCCGCGACGACATCGTCGGCGAAGCCCGCTGGAACGATCCACGTGCGCCGCATGCAACCCGACGGACTGCAACACGAGACGATCCACGTGCACGACCTGTGGCTGCCGCGGGCGTACGACCCCGCGAACCAGGACGGTGAGGTCGTCGAGCACCGGCTGGTGCCCCTGGTCGAGCTTCCCGCCCTGCTCGTCCACGACGACGGACCCGACGCGCTCACCGCCGACGCGAGCCTCGTCGTGCTCGACGCGCTGCTCCGACTGGGCGTCGTCGACGCCGACGACCCTCTCCACCCTTGGCTCGCCGCGCTGTGCGGGCAGGGGCGCTGACCCGCTGCCGGGGATAACAGCTAGGCGGCGCGCGCCACGGACGGCGTCACGGTGCGGATGCCCATCGCGCGCAGCGCGTCCCCGACCGCCAGCACGGCCTGACGCATCTCGGAGGGTCCGATCGCGCCGATGCACCCGACGCGGAACGTCTCGATCTGCGTGAGCTTGCCCGGGTAGAGGATGAACCCGCGGTCGCGCACCTCCCCATAGAAGCGCTTGAACTCGTAGGCCGGGTCGGCAGGCGCGTGGAACGTGTAGATGATCGGCGCCTGGATCGCCGCGTCGAGGAAGGACCGGAAGCCGAGCGCCTGCATGCCGGCGACCAGCGCCTCCGCGTTCGCCGCGTAGCGCGCGAGCCGTGCCGGCTGCCCGCCCTCGGCGACGAACTGCTCGAGCGCGGCGTTGAACGCGACGACCACGTGCGTCGGCGGCGTGTAGCGCCACTGCGTCGTCTTCTCCATGTAGGCCCACTGGTCGTACAGGTCCAGCGCGAGCGAGCTCGAGCGGCCCTCGCACGCCTCCAGCGTCGAACGCCGCACGATGACGAAGCCCATGCCGGGCGGACCTTCGATGCACTTGCCGGAAGCGGCGATCAGCGCGTCGATCGGGGTCGTCGACACGTCGATCGGCAGCGCGCCGAACGAGCTCATCGCGTCGACGATCAGCCGCCTGCCGTGGCGGGCGACCGTCGCCGCGATCGCCGGCAGCGGATTCAGGATGCCTGTCGACGTCTCGCAGTGGATCAGCCCGACGTGGGCGATCGACGCGTCCTTCGCGAGCAGGCGGTCGACGTCCTCGGCGGTCGTCGGGACGTCGTCCGCGGTCTCGAACACCGACACGCGGCGCCCCATCATCTGCGCGAGCTTCGCGAGGCGCTTGCCGTAGGCGCCGTTGATCAGCACGAGCAGGTGCCCGTCGCGCGGCACCGTCGTGTTGACCGCCGCCTCGACCGAGAACGTCCCGCTGCCCTGCATCGGGACGCAGACGTGCGTTCCGTGCCCCTTCACGACGTCGAGCAGCCTGCGCCGGACGTTCGCGGTGACCGCGTTGAAGGCCGCATCCCACGATCCCCAGTCCCGCAGCATCGCGGCCTTGGTCTCGAGCGTCGTCGTGAGCGGGCCCGGCGTGAGCAGGATCGGGTCGCGGGAATGGAGTCCCATGGTTCCTCCGTGTAGCGGATCAGCGGGTGGGCGCCGCGCGGCGCCAGCCCTGGGTGCGCCGCAGGAGCCACCCTTCGGCGGCGAACGACAGCAGCGTGACGATGCCCGACGTGACCACGATCAGCGTGGCCATCGCGGCCGCGGAGCCGATGGCGCCCGCCTCGTCGAGCTGCACGATCGAGATGGCGGCCAGCATCGTCTTGGGCGAGTACAGGAACACCACCGCCGAGATCGTCGTCATCGCATTGACGAAGTAGTAGCGGCTGATGTCGATGATCGAGGGCAGGCAGACCGGCACGGTCACGCGCCAGAACGTCTTGTAGAACGGGACCTTGAGCGAGGCCGAAACCGACTCGAACTCGTTGTCGAGCTGCTTCAGCGCGGTCACCGCCGTCAGGTGGGACGACGAGTAGAAGTGGATGATCGTCGACAGCACGAGGATCGTCATCGTGCCGTAGAGCACGTTGAGCGGGTTCGCGGGATGATTGAAGAAGAGGATGTAGCCGATCCCGAGTACGAGTCCGGGTATCGCCATCGGCAGCATCGCCTGCAGGCGCACGAGCGGCCGGACGAGGTCCGCGCCGCGCGTCTTCTCGAGCCAGTACGCGCCGGCGAAGGTCAGCAGCGCGCCGACGACCGCGCACCAGGCGGCCATCGTCAGGCTGTTGCGGTAGGCGTTCTCGACGCCCGCCTCCTCGAAGCCGTAGGTGTAGTGGTTCAGCGTGAACGACAGGTTGTACGGCCAGACCTTCACGAACGACCCGAACACCGCCACGCCGATCACCGTCAGCATCGCGGCCGACATCAGGAGCACGAACGCCAGCAGCAGGCGGTCGCGAAGAGGCGAGGGCCTCGGAAGGTAGGGCACGCTGCGCGCGGACAGGAGCGCCTTCTGGCGCACGCGCACCGCATGGTCGACGAAGAACGCGACGAGCGCCGGCACGAGCAGGATCAGCCCGACGACCGCGCCGATCTGGAAGTTCTGCTGGCCGATCACCTGCTTGTAGATGTCGATCGCGAGCACGCTGTAGTTCGCGCCGATCACCTTGGGCACGCCGAACTCGGACACCGACATCGTGAACACGACCATCGCGGCGGAGATGAGGCCGTAGCGCGCGCCCGGCAGCGTGATCGTGACGAACTTGCGCCACTCCGAGGTCGCCATCGAGTCGGCCGCCTCGTACAGCCGGGCGTCCGACAGCGAAAGCGACGCGAGCATGATCATCACCGCGTGCGGGAACGCCGAGAACGTCATCGCGAGCACCATGCCCGGCAGCCCGTAGATCGTCGTGAGGCCGAACCACGGCAGGATGCCCTTGAAGAGGCCCTGGTTGCCGAACAGATAGATGAACGACAGCGCCGCGAGCAGCGACGGCGCGAGGATCGGCACCAGCGCGATGTTGCGCCACAGCCACTTGGCGCGGATGCAGCTTCGCTGGATCGCGTAGGCGAACGCGAACGCGAGCGGCACCGTCAGGAACGTCGTCACCAGCGCGAACGTCAGCGTGTTGCCCGCCGAGCGCGAGAACGCGGGAGACGCGAAGTACTGGACGAAGTTCGCGAGCCCGACGTACGCCCCGCCCTTGTCCTGGACGGCACGGATCAGGAGCGCGGCCAGCGGCGCGGTCATGAAGGCGAAGAGCGCCACCGCCACGAGCACGAGCCCGCCGCGCGCCGCGAGGGCCTCGCCCGCGAGCGCGAGCCGGCGGGACGCGACCGGCGCGGGGCCCGCTGCGAGCGTCCCGCTC
>CALDKM010000384.1:0-3495 GCA_937898875.1 uncultured Pseudomonadota bacterium
GGCCCCCGCCGACGCGCCGGCCGCGGCCGATCCGCAGCGCTCGCGCGACACCCTGCGCCGCGAGCGGGGAGGCTGACGCCATGCGATTCACGATGCCCGCCCTCGCCGTCGTCGTCGCCGCGATCCTCGTGGCGTCGCAGTCGATGTTCACCGTCGCGCAGACCCAGTACGCGATCAAGTTCCAGCTGGGCGAAGTGGTCGAGGAGATCAACGCGCCCGGCCTCTACTTCAAGCTGCCGGTCGTGCAGAACGTCAAGTACTTCGACCGCCGCAACCTGACGCTCGACATCCCCGAGCCCGACCGCGTGACGACGTCGGAGAAGAAGCCGCTGCTCGTCGAGTTCGTCGTGCTGTGGCGGATCAACGACGTCCGCAAGTTCTACGTGTCGGTGCAGGGCGACGAGGAGGCGGCGCGCCGCCGGCTCTCGCAGACCGTCCGCTCGAACCTCGCCGAGGAGTTCAACAAGCGCACGATGCACGAGGCGATCTCGACGCAGCGCGACCAGATCATGTCGGCGACGAGGACGAAGGCGGACAGCGACGCGCGCAACATCGGCGTCGAGATCGTCGACGTCCGCCTGCGCCGCATCGAGCTGCCGGCCGACGTGGTCGGGCCGGTGTACGCGCGGATGGAGTCCGAGCGGCGGCGCGTGGCCAACGAGCTCCGCTCCGAGGGCGCCGCCGAGAGCGAGAAGATCCGCGCCGATGCCGACCGCCAGCGCGAAGTGATCCTGGCCGACGCGTACCGCCAGGCGCAGAAGGTCAAGGGCGACGGCGACGCCCGGGCCGCGGCGATCTACGCGGCCGCCTACGGCATCAACCCCGAGTTCTTCGCGTTCTGGCGGAGCCTCGACGCGTACCGCGCGGGACTCCGCGGCCGGAACGACGTCCTCGTCCTCGACCCCTCGTCCGAGTTCTTCCGGTACTTCCGGCAGAGCGGCGGCCGGGACGGCGCGCGTGGCGCCGCCAAGTAGCGCCGGGGGGCGGCGCGCGTGGCGGACACCCTCTGGGCCGCGCTCGCGCTCGTGCTCGTCGTCGAGGGATTGATGCCGTTCGTCGCGCCGCGCACGTGGCGCGAGACGTTCCGCAGGCTGACCGAGATGAGCGACGGCCAGATCCGGTTCGTCGGCCTCGCGTCGATCGCGCTCGGGCTGGCCGGCTTTCTGGTGCTGCACCATGCGTAAGTGGATCCTGCCCGAGGCGATCGAGGACATCCTGCCGGCCGAGGCCGCGCGGGTCGAGGCGCTTCGCCGGCGCGTGCTGGATCACTTCGCGTCGCGCGGGTACCGGCTCGTGCAGCCGCCTCTCGTCGAGCACCTCGAGTCGCTCCTGACCGGCACCGGACGCGACCTCGAACTGCAGACGTTCAAGGTGGTCGACCCGCTGTCGGGCCGAATGCTCGGCGTTCGCGCCGACACGACGCCGCAGGTCGCGCGCATCGATGCGCACCTGCTGAACGAGCCCGGCGTCACGCGGCTCTGCTATGCAGGCAGCGTGCTGCGCACGACGCCCGCCGGCCCGGGCTGCACGCGCGAGGTCGTGCAGATCGGCGCGGAGCTCTTCGGCGAGCCCGGCATCGCCGGCGACCGCGAGGTCGTCGGCCTCGTCCTGTCGTCGCTCGCCGAGGTCGGGCTCTCGCGTCTGCACCTCGACCTCGGACACGTCGGCGTATACCGGGCGCTCGCGGCGGGCGCGGGCCTCGCGGGGACCACCGAGGACCTCGACCTCTCCGCCGCGCTCCGCGCGAAGGACGCGCCCGCGGTGAACGAGCTGACCTCGCGCCTGCCCGCCGCGTGGCGCGATGCGCTGCGCGCGCTGCCCGGCCTCTACGGCCCGGCGCGCGAAGTGCTGGACGACGCGCGCGCGCGGCTGCCCGACACGCCCGCGATCGCCAACGCGCTCGCCGCGCTCGCCGCGATCGCCGACACCACCGCGGGCGAGGTCGGCGCGCTGCACGTCGATCTCGCGGACCTCACCGGCTATCATTACCAGAACGGCGCGATCTTCTCCGTCTTCACTTCGGGGCAGACACGCGCGCTGGGCAACGGCGGGCGCTATGACGGCATCGGCAAGTCCTTCGGCCGCGCGCGTCCCGCCACCGGATTCACGCTGGACCTGCGACATCTCGCAGACGTCACCGCCGATTCCGCGCGCGCGTCCTGAGCGCCGCGCGCCACGCCCGACAGGGGAGAGCATGGGGAAGAACGTCGTCGTCATCGGCACCCAGTGGGGCGATGAAGGCAAGGGCAAGATCGTCGACTGGCTGACCGAGAGCGCCTCGGGCGTCGTGCGCTTCCAGGGCGGCCACAACGCCGGGCACACGCTCGTCATCGGCGGGAAGAAGACCGTGCTGCGCCTGATCCCGTCGGGCGTGCTGCGCCCCGCGGTGCGCGTCTACATCGGTAACGGCGTCGTGGTCTCGCCGTCCGCGCTGCTCACCGAGATCCGGGAGCTCGAAGGCGCGGGCGTCGCGCTGCGCGGCCGGCTCGCGATCTCGCCCGCGTGCCCTCTGGTGATGCCCTACCACGTCGCGCTCGACCAGGCGCGCGAGACCGGGGCCGCCGACGGCAGGATCGGCACGACCGGACGCGGCATCGGCCCTGCCTACGAGGACAAGGTCGCGCGCCGCGCGCTGCGCGTGCAGGATCTGCTCGACGCGGACCGCTTCTCGGCGAAGCTCGAGCGCGTCCTCGATTACCACAATTTCGTGCTGACGCACTACCACAAGGTCGACCCGGTGCCGTTCGGGCGCACGCGCGACGAGGCGCTCGCGCACGCGAGCGAGATCGCGCCGATGGTCGCGGACGTCGCGGCGCTGCTGCACGCGGCCCGCGCACGCGGCGAGTCGCTGCTGTTCGAGGGCGCGCAGGGCGCGCTGCTCGACATCGACCACGGCACCTACCCGTTCGTCACGAGCTCGAACTGCATCGCCGGCGCGGCCGCGCCGGGAAGCGGCGTGGGCCCCGGCGTGATCGACTACGTGCTCGGGATCGTGAAGGCGTACACGACACGCGTCGGCGGCGGTCCCTTCCCCACCGAGCTCACCGACGAGATCGGCGCCCGGCTCGCGAAGCGCGGCAACGAGTTCGGCTCGGTGACCGGGCGACCGCGGCGTTGCGGCTGGATCGACATCCCGATGCTTCGCCGCTCGCTGCAGCTGTCGGGCGTGAACGGGCTGTGCGTCACGAAGCTCGACGTTCTCGACGGCCTCGACCGCATCGGCGTGTGCACCGGCTACACGGTGGACGGGAAGCCGGCGGAACTCGTGCCGACCGGCGCAGACGCAGTCGCGCGCTGCGTGCCGGTCTACGAGTCGATGCCGGGATGGCGCGAGAGCACGGTCGGCGCGAGGTCGTTCGACGCGCTGCCCGCGAACGCGCGCGCCTACCTCAGGCGAATCGAGGCGATGACCGGCGTGCCGATCGCGATGGTGTCGACCGGGCCGGACCGCGACGAGACGATCCTCGTCCGGCACCCGTTCCTCCAGTAGACTGG
>CALDKM010000385.1:0-5046 GCA_937898875.1 uncultured Pseudomonadota bacterium
GATCATCCTCGCGTCGATCGCGGTGGTGTTCTTCGCCGGCGTGTTCCTGTCGCGGGCGTTCGGCGACCAGAGCCTCGGCATGACGGTCGTCGGTGCCGCGGTGTTCCTGTTCCTGCTGCTCGGGATCGGGCGGCACCTGCGGCGCAAGTGAGAAGGCGCGAGCGAGCCTGAGCGCATGAGCACGGCCCACACGTCGATCCGCGCCGACAACCGGAGCCTGCTCGTCAGGCTCACGGTCATCGCCGCGTTCATGTTCGCATTCGGCTACGCGCTCGTCCCGTTCTACGACCAGATCTGCCGCGTGACCGGGCTGCGCGACATCGACCGGCCGGACGAGGTGCGCAACACGCAGGTCGACGCGACGCGCAACGTGCGCATCGAGCTCGACGCCAACACGCGCGGGCTGCCGTGGCGCTTCAGGCCGCTCGCGGCGTCGATCGACGTCCATCCGGGCGCGCTGAACCAGGTCGAGTACGAGATCGTCAACGAGACGGGGCGTGCGGTGACGGGACAGGCGATCCCGAGCTACGCTCCGCGCAACGCCGCCGAGCATTTCCGCAAGCTCGACTGCTTCTGCTTCACCAAGCAGACGCTGCAGCCCGGCGAGCGGCGGCGCATGCCCGTCGTGTTCGTCCTCGACCGCGAACTGCCGTCGGACGTGCACACGATCACGCTGTCCTACACGTTCTTCGAGGTCGAAGGCGCGGGGACGGGCGACCGGAAGGGGAGCGCGGCACGCGGGTCCTGACCCGGGCGCGGCGCGGAAACGACAGGCAACAGGCGAGTCACAGGGAGCGAGACGATGGGTTCGACGACGACTGGCGGCCAGCCCGCCTACTACATCCCGCAGCCGTCCCACTGGCCGATCACCGGGTCGGTGGCGCTGCTGCTCATGGGAATGGGCGCGGCGTTCTGGTTCAACGGCGTCGGCGCCGGCCCGTGGATGGTCGGGGCCGGCTTCGTGACCCTCGTGGTGATGCTGTTCGGCTGGTTCGGCACGGTCATCGGCGAATCCGAGGCGCGGCTCTACAGCAGGCGCGTCGACCTGTCGTTCCGCTGGAGCATGAGCTGGTTCATCTTCAGCGAGGTGATGTTCTTCGCGGCGTTCTTCGGCGCGCTGTTCTACATCAGGAATCTCTCGGTCCCGGATCTGGGCGCCGGATCGATCACCGGCAACACGCTCTGGCCCGACTTCGCGTCCCAGTGGCCGACCGCCGGCCCCTACGTGGCCGAGAAGTTCACGCCGATGGGCGCGATCGGGATCCCGCTCCTCAACACGATCATCCTGCTCACGTCGGGCGTCACGCTGACGATCGCGCACCACGGTCTCAAGGCGGGCAACCGGGGCGTGCTCACGCTGTGGCTGTTCCTCACGATCTGCCTGGGCTTCACCTTCCTCGGCTTCCAGATCTACGAGTACGTCCACGCGTACCACGAGCTCAACCTGAAGCTCACCAGCGGCGTCTACGGCTCGACGTTCTTCATGCTGACCGGCTTCCACGGCGCGCACGTGACGATCGGCGCCATCATGCTGACCGTGATGCTCGTCCGCGTGCTGAAAGGCCACTTCGACGCGCAGCACCACTTCGCGTTCGAGGCTTCCGCCTGGTACTGGCACTTCGTCGACGTGGTGTGGCTGCTGCTGTTCGTGCTGGTGTACTGGATGTAGCGCGGGTCCCGTCGCGAGCGGAGGCCGCACGGGACGACCGTGCGGCCTTTTGCTTCGTGGCTGCGACGGGCCGCGGGCGCGGCGGCGAAGGGGCCGCCGGGGAGCGCGCTAACGGAGGCCGCCCGGGCTGATCCAGCCCATCCAGTACGAGACGAGCAGGAACGCGACGAGCGAGATCGACAGACCGACGCGGATCGCGAGCGCGGTGACGACGCGGTGGCCGACGCCGCGGTCGCGGTAGAGGAAGACGAGCGCCGAGAACAGCGCGACGACGACGGCGACGAGGCCGAGGATGACGATGATCTTCATGATGCTGCGCGGGCGCGAGGGCGCCGCGAAACCAGTCTAGCACTCCCGATGATGGCGGCCCTCCCGACGCGCGAGGCCCCGGACGACCGGCGCGCATCGCCCGCGTGGCGCGCGGTCGTCGCGATCGTGACCGCGGCGGCGATCGCGCTGTTCGTCTCGGCCGGCAACTGGCAGCGAGACCGGATGCACGCGAAGGAGGCCGCGCGCGCCGAGCTCGACGCCGCGGCGGGGCTTTCCGCCGTGCCGTTGCCGCGCGTCGACGACTGGTCGCAGTGGCGCTACCGCCGCGTAACGCTTTCGGGCGAATGGCGCGGCGACGCCCAGGTGCTGATCGACAACAAGGTGCAGGGCGGGCGCGCGGGATTCCACGTAGTCACGCCGCTCGCGCTCGACGACGGCCGTGTCGTGCTGGTCGACCGCGGCTGGATCGCCGCCGCCACCGGTGCGTCGCGCGTTCCCGACGTGTCGGCGCCGTCCGGCGCCGCGACGGTCACCGGCCGGATAGCCCTGCCGTCGACGCGCTACGTCGAGCTGGGCGAGGGCGCGAGCGCCGGCCGCGTGTGGCAGAACCTCGATCCGGCCCGCCTTGCGGCGGCCAGCGGGCTGCCGCTGATGCCCGTCGTGATCGAGCAGGAGGCGGCCGGCGCGCCGGCGGACGGCCTCGCGCGCGCCTGGCCCGCGCCGGACACCGGCGTGGACACGCACCGCGTCTACATGATGCAGTGGTACGCATTCGCCGCCCTCGCAGGCGGGTTGTGGATCGGCTTCGCGGTGCGGCGCCGGCTGCGCGGGCGGGGACGGCGCTGATGGCCGCGCCGGGAAAGCGGAGCACGCGCACGCTGTGGCTCATCCTCGCGGTGTGCGCGGCGCCGCTCGTCGCGTCGTACACCGCCTACTACCTGATGCCGGCCCGCCAGTCGGTCAACTACGGCGAGCTCCTGCCGACGCAGCCGGCGCCCCCGCTCGCGGGAACGCGCACCGACGGCTCCGGGTGGACGCTCGACGGCGAGAAGGGCCACTGGACGATCGTGGTCGTGGCGCCGGCCGAGTGCGACGACCCGTGTGCTGCGCGGCTGTACGCGACGCGCCAGGCGCGGACGATGCAGGGGCGCGAGCAGGAGCGGCTCGCGCGGATCTGGCTCGTGACCGGCGACGGCGCGCCTTCCGCCGCGCGGACCGCGGAACACCCGGACGTTGCCGTCGTCCGCGCGGATCCGCGCGTGCTCGAGCGCCTTCCGCGAGGCGCCGACGCGATCTACCTCGTCGACCCGCTCGGCAACCAGGTGCTCGCCTGGCCCGCGAATCCCGACGTCCGGGGCGTCGCGCGCGACCTTTCGCGCCTGCTCAAGGCGTCGCGCATCGGATGAGCCCGATTCCCCTGTCGCCGGAAGGGCCGGCCGGGACGCGCGCCGCGTCGACGCGGTAAAATCACGGTCCCGCCGGAACCCACGATGACCGCCCTCGCCCTCGCCGAGACCCGGCTGAAGCAATTCCTCGCGCTCGCCAAGCCGCGGGTGGTGTCGCTCATCGTCTTCTGCGCCGTGATCGGGATGTTCCTCGCGGTGCCCGGCCTTCCGAACCCGGCCGTCGTCTTCGCCGCGACCGTCGGCATCGCGCTCGTCGGGGGCGCGGCAGCCGCGATCAACTGCCTCGTCGAGCAGAAGATCGACGCGAAGATGCAGCGCACCCGCGCGCGGCCGCTGCCCGCCGGCGAACTGACGTCCCGGCAGACGCTGCTCTTCGCGTCGCTCGTCGGCGGAGCGGGCCTCCTGATTCTCGGCCGGTGGGTCAATCCGCTGACGATGTGGCTCACGCTGGCGACGTTCATCGGTTACGCGATCATCTACACGGTGCTGCTCAAGCCCGCCACGCCGCAGAACATCGTGATCGGCGGCGCCTCCGGCGCGATGCCGCCGGTGCTGGGCTGGGCGGCGGTCACCAACGAGGTCGCGCCCGAGGCGCTGATCCTGTTCCTGATCATCTTCGTCTGGACGCCGCCGCACTTCTGGTCGCTCGCGCTCTACCGCACGGCCGACTACGCGCGCGCCGGCCTGCCGATGCTGCCGGTCACGCACGGATCGCGCTACACCCGCCTGATGATCGTGCTCTACACGTTCGCGCTGGTCGCGGTGACGCTCCTGCCCTACGCGATCCGCATGAGCGGCCTCCTCTACCTTGCGAGCGCGCTGGTCCTGGGCGGCGTGTTCCTCGCCTACGCGATCGCGCTCCACGTCCGCTACTCCGATGCGCTGGCGCGCAGGACGTTCGCCTATTCGATCGCCTACCTGGCCGCGCTGTTCTCCGCGCTGCTGGTCGATCACTACTGGCGCTAGGGGCGAGCGGAGTGCCGTCCCTGCCCGCGAGCGCGCTGCCTCTCCTTCCGGCGCGCCTCGCGCCGTTCCGGGCGGTCCGCGTCCTTCTCGCGCTGGTCGCCGCCGCGCTGGCGCTTTCCGGCTGCGGCCCGGAAGCGCCGAAGTTCAAGGGATCGGACGTCACCGGCAGCGCGTTCGGGCGCGACTTCGCGCTCGTCGACTTCGAAGGCAGGCCGCGCACCCTCGCCGACTACCGCGGCAAGGCGGTCGTACTGTTCTTCGGCTACACGCAGTGCCCGGACGTCTGCCCGACGACGCTCTCGACGCTCGCCGAAGCGATGAAGCAGCTCGGACCCGACGCGGACCGCGTGCAGGCGCTGTTCGTGACGGTCGACCCGGAGCGCGACACCGCGGAGCTCCTGAAGCAGTACGTGCCCGCGTTCGATCCGCGCTTCGTGGGCCTGCGCGGCGACGCGGCGCAGACCGAGGCCGTCGCGAAGGAGTTCCGGATCATCTTCCAGAAGGTGCCGGGCCGAACGCCCGAGACCTACACCGTGGACCACTCGGCGGGCATCTTCGTGTTCGATCCCGCCGGCCGCCTGCGCGTATACGAAGGCCACGGCCAGCCGCCCGACGTGCTCGCGCACGACCTCCGGGCGCTGCTGCGCGAGGGAAAGTGAAATCGGGGTCGAGGCGCCAGCGTTCGCCCGAACCGGCATTCGGGTCGCACCCCTTCCAGGAAGTAGGGTCAGACCC
>CALDKM010000386.1:0-12143 GCA_937898875.1 uncultured Pseudomonadota bacterium
CCTGCAACGGCTCGTCGCGGGTCAGCAGCATCCAGATCAGGCGAGCGTGTTTGTTGGCGATCGCGATCAGGGTCTTGTGGTACCCGATGCGCAGGTGGATGGCGACCATCCAGGCGGCCAGCCGGGAGCGCCGCTCCGGTGCCATGCGCATGGCCGCCTGCAGCGCCGAGCGCGCGCCCTGCACGAACAATCCGCGCAGGTAGGTGTCGCCTCGTCGGGTGATGCCGTTCGCGCGCCGGAGGGGCGCGCAGCGATTCGCTACGCGGCGTCCGGCGGCGTCGCGACGATGCCCTCGGCGACGAACGCGTCGATCTCCGCGTCCGAGTAGCCGCACTCCGCCAGCACCTCGCGCGTGTGCTCGCCCAGCATCGGCGCCGGCCGTGTCACCGAGGTCGGCGTCGCGGAGAAATGCACGGGGCATCCGAGCGCCTTCGTCGGGCCCGCCTGCGGGTGCACGAGGTCGACGACCATGCCGCGCGCGAGCGTCTGCGGATGCGAGAGCGCTTCGCCGATCGAGTTGACCGGCCCCGCCGGCACGCCGGCCGCGTCGAACGCGTCGATCCACTCGGCCTTCGTACGCGTCGCGAGCACGGCGCTCATCAGCGTCGTGAGCGCAGGCAGGTGCGCCATGCGCTCCGAGTTCGTGCGGAAGCGCGCGTCGTCGCGCCACTCGGGATGGCCGAGCACCTCGGCGATGCGCTCCCAGTTCGCCTGGTTCGCGCCGCCGATGTTGATCCAGCCGTCCTTGGCGGGGAACGCCTGGTAGGGCGCCGTCAGGATGTGCGCCGAGCCCGTCGGCCCCGGCGACTCGCCGGTGGCGAAGTGGATCGCCGCCTGCCAGTAGGTCTGCTGCAGCGCCGCTTCCATCAGCGACGTGTCGACGATCTGACCCTCGCCGGTCCGGAGCCTGTGGGCCCACGCGGCGAGGATGCCCGTCACCGCGAGGATGCCGGCGTTGATGTCGGCGACCGGGTTGCCGGTCTTGACCGGCGGCCCGCCCGGCTCGCCGGTGATCGACATCAGGCCCGACACGCCCTGCGCGATCAGGTCGAAGCCGCCCTTGTCGGCATAGGGTCCGTCGCGGCCGTAGCCCGAGATCGCGCAGTAGATCAAGCCGGGATTCGCGGCGGCGAGAACGTCGTAGCCCAGCCCCAGCTTCTCGAGCGTGCCGCGGCGGTAGTTCTCGGTGAGCACGTCCGCATCGCGGACCAGGCGGAGCAGGATCTCGCGTCCCTGCGCGTGCTTGAGGTTGAGCGCGATCCCCCGCTTGTTGCGGTTCAGGATCAGGAACGGCGCGGAAACGCCGTTGACCCGCGGTTCGCGGTAGCCGCGGGAATCGTCGCCGCCGGGCAGCTTCTCGACCTTGACGACGTCGGCCCCCATGTCGGCGAGCATCATGCCGGCGGTCGGACCCGCCATGATCTGCGCGAGCTCGAGCACGCGCATGCCCGCGAGCGGCCCTGCCCCGCCCTTGTTCGGCGGCGTCATCAGCGGCCCTTGAAGTCCGGTTTCGTCTTCGCGAGGAACGCCGCGTAGCCGATGCGGAAGTCCTCGGTGTCGAAGCAGTCGAAGCACTCGTCGTACTCGTGGGGCGCGATCGGCGTGCCCTGCGCCAGGCGGCGCGCGAACTGCTTGTGCCAGCGGGCGACGAGCGGTGCGCCCTCCGCGATGCGCCGCGCGGTCGCCATCGCCTCGGCCGCGACCTCGGCGTCCGCGACGACGCGCGTGACGAGCCCCTTCTCCCTCGCTTCGGCGGCGTCGAAGATCCGGCCTTCGAGCAGGATCTCGAGCGCGACGACCGGACCGACGAGCCGCACGATCGGCGCCATCTCCGGGTAGGCCATTACCAGGCCCAGATTCTTGATCGGCGCGCCGAAGCGGCTCGACGTGCCGCAGATGCGCAGGTCGCACAGCGCGACGATCTCGAGCCCGCCGCCCACGCAGATTCCGTGGATCTGCGCGACCAGCGGATGACGGCACTGCACGAACGCCTCGGCGGTCCGGTGCATCACCTGGCCGTACTCGACCGCCTGCGCCTTGTTCGCGCGCTCCGTCGCGAACTCGGCGATGTCGTTGCCCGGCGAGAACGCGCGCTCGCCCGCCCCGCGCACGACGATGCAGCGCACGTCGTCGTCGGCCGACAGCGCCGCGATCGCGTCGCCGAGCATCCCCCACATCGGGCGCGTCATCGCGTTGAGCTTGTCGGGGCGGTTCAGAACGACGGTGGCGATCGTGCCTTCACGGTCGACGCGAACGAGCTCGTTCATCGGGGCTACCGGTAGAAGTAGTTGACGAGGCCCATGCCCGTCACGGGGACGTAGGTCACGAGCAGCAGCACGGCCACGAGCACCGCGATGAACCAGACGTTCACGCGCGTCACCGCCCAGACCGACTCCTTCGCGATCGAGCTGGCGACCATCAGCACGCTCGCGACCGGCGGCGTCTGCTGGCCGATGCCGAGGTTGATCGTGACGATCAGGCCGAAGTGGACCGGGTCGATGCCGACCGCGCGCACGAGCGGCATCACGACCGGCACGACGAGGATGATCGCCGCGGCCGAGTGCAGGAACATGCCGAGCAGCAGGAACAGGAGGTTCAGCAGCGCGAGCACCACCCACTTGTTGCTCGTGAGCTCGGCCGCGGCTTTCGCGAGCTGCTGCGGCGCCTGCACCTCGGTGAGGTAGGTGCCGAGCAGCGCGCTGGTCGCGACGAGCAGCATGACGACCGCCGTCTGCACGCCTCCCTCGACGATCGCCTTCCGCAGCGCGCGCAGGTCGAGCTCCCGGTAGACGACCAGCCCGACGACGAGCGCGGCGACGACCGCGAGCGCCGCGCCCTCGGTCGCCGTGACGAAACCGCCGAAGATGCCGCCCAGGATGATGATCGGCAGCAGGAACGCCCAGAGCGCCTCGCGGGCCGTCCTGCCAACGCGCCCCCACGAGAACGCCGCCTCGCGCGGGAGGTCGTAGCGGCGCGCGAACCACGACGCCATCGCCATCAGGCCCAGCCCGCCCAGGATGCCCGGCACGATGCCCGCGACGAAGAGCTGCACGACCGAGGTCTCCGCCATCACCGCGTAGAGGATCATCGGGATCGACGGCGGGATGATGACCGCGAGCGTCGCCGCCGACGACATCACGGCGGCGGCGAACGGCGCCGGGTAGCCCTTCGACTTCATGCCGGGGATCAGGATCGAGCCGAGCGCGGCGACGTCCGCGACGGCCGAGCCGGAGATCTCGGCGAAGAACAGCGACGCGCCGATCGACACGTGCGAGAGGCCGCCTCGGATCCAGCCGAACAGCGCCGACGCGAACGCGATCAGCCGCTGCGAGATGCCCGACGCGTTCATGATCGCGCCGGCGAGGATGAACAGCGGGATCGCGAGCAGCGGGAAGTTCGTCGCGCCGTTGTAGGCGACGATCGGCAGGTTGGGCAGGCTCTCGAGCCCGTGCGTTGCGAGCATCGCGACGACCGCGACGACGCCGAGCGACACGGCGATCGGGACGTTCAGCAGCACGAGCGCGAGCACGGCCGCGAAGAGCAGGAGCATCGTCGCCACGGCCGTGTCCTAGTGCGTGCCGTCGGCCAGCGAGAGGCCGCCCGGCGCCGCGGGAGGCTCGCGCGCGCCGACGAGGTCGACGAGATGCAGCACCTCGGCGACGACGATCAGCGCCGACGACACCGGGATCACCGACTGCACGATGCTCATCGGGATCCACGGCAGGCTCACCAGCGCGTCGGTGGCGAGGACCGGCAGGATGCTCGCGCCGACCCAGCACAGGAGCGCGAAGAACGCGATCACGACGAGCTGCGCCGCGATCGCGAACGCGCGGCGCGCGCGCCACGGCATCGCGTCGATCACTTCGGGACAGCCGATGTGCGCGCGCTTGACCGACGCGAGCGCGGCGCCGTAGAACGTGAGCCACGCGAGAAGCACGCTCGCGACCTCGTCGTACCAGATGAGCGAGTGGCCGATGCTGCGGAACACCACGCCGAGCGTGACCTCGGCGGCCATCACCACCATCAGCGCGCCGACGAGGACCTCGAGCGCGCGGCCGTAGCGGTCGAGATGCCGCTGGACCCTCGACGGGCGAGGGCCCTGCCCTGCGGGAGCCGTCATGCCGGCGCGCCTACTGGCCGAGCGCGACGGCGCGGTCGATCAGCTCCTTCGCGCCCGGGACTTCCTTGCCGAACTCCTCGTAGATCGGTTTGCTCGCGGCGACGAACGCGGTCTTGTCGACGTCGTTCGCCTGCATGCCGGCGGCCTTGAGCTTCCCGAGGAGGTCGTTCTCCTCCTTCGCCGCGGTCTGGTAGACGAACGCCTGCGTCTCCTTCGCCGTCTCCTCGAGGACCTTGCGCACGTCGGCGGGCAGCGACTCCCACTTCTTCGTGCCGACCGTCAGGTACGCGGGCGTGTAGACGTGGCCGGACAGCGACAGGTACTTCTGCACTTCCTGCAGCTTCGCCGAGTAGATCTGCGTGAACGGGTTCTCCTGGCCGTCCATCACGCCGGTCTGCAGCGCGGTGAAGAGCTCGGAGAACTTCATCGGACTCGGGTTCGCGCCGTAGGCCTGGAACATCTTGACGCGCCACTTGCCCTCGGGGACGCGCAGCTTGATGCCCTGCAGGTCGGCGGGCACGCGGATCGGGCGCTTGCTGTTCGTGATGTGGCGCACGCCGTTCTCCCAGACGGCGAGCACCGTCAGGCCCTTCCTGTTCGCCTCGGGTGCGAGCTTGGGCCAGAAGATCTCGCGCTCGATGCGGCCCATGTGCTGGCGGTCCTTGACGATGTAGGGCATCTCGAAGATGCCGAACAGGTCGACCTCGGAGCTCATGACGGTCGAGGGTACCGCCATGTCGAGCGTCCCGAGCTTGAGCTTCTGGATCATCTCCTTGTCGCCGCCGAGCTGGCTGGAGCCGAAGACGACGACCTTCGCCTTGCTGCCGAGCTTCGCGTTGGCGCGCTTCGCGAACTCGTCGGCGGAGGCCTGGAACAGCGAGCCGGGCTCGCCGACGTGGCCGAGCTTGATCTCGACCTGCGCGTGCGCCGCGCCGGCGAAGGCGAGGCCGGCGGCGAGCGTCGCGAGCGTGCGGAGGACGGTGCGGCGGGGTGTCGCGCGGGTCGGGACGTTCATGAGGCTCCTCCTGGGAAGTGTCGTTGCATTCGGTCCGCGGTGCGCTCTGCGGCGCGCTCGCGGCGTTGCTGCGTCTTCGGTGTCACGCCGCCCGCGGCAGCGCGTGGCGCGCCGCGTCGACCAGGTAGCCCGTCGCGGCGTCGACGCCGCCCTTGCGGTGCGGCACGCCGGCGAGCGCGAGGCCCATCTCGACGCCGGCGAGCGTGCCGCACAGCATCAGGTCGTTGAACCAGCCCAGGTGTCCGATGCGGAACACCTTGCCCGAGAGCTTGCCCAGCCCCTGGCCGAGCGACATGTCGTAGCGTTCGAGCACGATTCGGCGGAACGCGTCGGCGCTGTGGCCTTCCGGCATCACGACGCCGGTCAGCACCGAGCTGTAGTCGGCGGCCTCCGCGCACTGGATCTCGAGCCCCCAGGCGCGCACGGCGCGCCGCGTCGCCTCGCCGTGGCGGTCGTGGCGCGCGTACACGTTGGGCAGGCCTTCCTCGAACAGCATCGCGAGCGCCTCGGCCAGCCCGTAGAGCAGGTTGGTCGCCGGCGTGTACGGGAAATACCCGCTCGCGTTGATCGCGAGCATCTCGCGCCAGTCCCAGTACGACCGCGGCATCCTCGCGTGCCCGGCGGCGGCGAGCGCCTTCGCCGAGAACGCGTTGAACGAAAGCCCCGGCGGCAACATCAGCCCCTTCTGCGAACCGCCGATCGAGACGTCGACGCCCCACTCGTCGTGGCGGTAGTCGAGCGACCCCAGCGAGCTGATCGTGTCGACCATCAGGAGGGCCGGATGTCCGGTGCGGTCGATCGCCGCGCGTACCGCCGGGACGTGGGTCACCGTTCCGGTCGCGGTCTCGTTGTGGACGACGCAGACGGCCTTGATCGCCTGCGCCCTGTCCGCGGCGAGGCGCGCTTCGAGCGCGGGCACGTCCGCGCCCCGGCGCCAGTCGCCGGGCACGATGTCGACGGCGAGCGACAGCCGCTCGGCGAGCCTTTTCCACAGCATCGCGAAGTGGCCGGTCTCGGCCATCAGGACGCGGTCGCCGGGCGAGAGCGTGTTGACGAGCGCGGCTTCCCACGCGCCGGTCCCGGATGCCGGGTAGATGACGACGTTGGCCTCGGTCGCGAACACGCGCTTCATGCCCGCAAGCACGGTCCTGCCCAGCTCGCCGAATTCGGGACCGCGATGGTCGATCGTCGGTCGGTCGATCGCGCGCAGCACACGGTCGGGAACGTTCGTCGGCCCCGGGATCTGCAGGAAGTGGCGGCCGGACGGACGGGGGACGGCAGTGGGCATGGAAGCGATCCCTGGCGCGGTCGTGACGCGATCGGATGACAGCGTGCACGAGATGGTATACAAATCGCATGCTACCGAACGCTTACCCGGCGCGCAACGGGCCCCTGCAGCGAGCAGGGCCTGGCGTTTCCCATGTGGGAGGGAGAGCCTTCCGCGGGTTGCCGGGACACCTCGGACGGCATCGAAGGTTTGTATACCAATGAACGAGTTCGACGATCTCCCCCTCGATGCAACGCCTGATCGCCGGGTCGCCGCAGGGGACCGGGAAGACGCCCCGGCGCGCCGTCCGGCGACGCTGCCGCGGGCGATCGCTGCGCGCCTGCGCGAGTTGATCACGGAAGGCGTCGTCGGCCCCGGCGCGCGGCTCAACGAGCGCGCGCTCTGCGAACGGCTCGGCGCGTCGCGTACGCCGCTGCGCGAAGCGTTCCGGCTGCTCGCGGCCGATGGGCTCGTCGAGCTCGAGCCCAACCGGGGCGCGCGCGTCGTCGCGCTGTCGGTGCGGGACATCCGCGAACTCTTCGAGGTGATGGGGACGCTCGAGGCCCTCGCCGGCGAGCTCGCCTGCCGTCGCATCGGCGATGCCGAAGTCGCGGAGCTGAAGGCGCTCACGTTCGAGATGCTCGCCTGCCACGCGCGGAGCGACCTGCCCGCGTACTACCGGATCAACCGCGCGATCCACGACCGCATCGCGCTCGCCGCGGACAACGGGATGCTGCGCCGGACCTACCAGTCGCTCAACGCTCGCATCCAGAACCTGCGCTTCCGGTCGAACTTCGACCGCGCGAAATGGGATCTCGCGGCGCGCGAGCACGTCGAGATGGTGGAGCTGCTCGAACGGCGCGACGGCGTGGGGCTCGCGGTCCTGCTGCGCGGTCACCTCGCCCGCAAGTGCGACGCCGTGCTCGAAGGCCTCGGCGGCGAGGGCGCGAGCGCATGAACGCGCCGCTGCCGCAGCCGGTCGTGCTGCATGGTTCCGGCGGGGGCGGCGACCTCGAGCGCAGGCTGCGCGGCGCGGTCCGCGGCGAGGTCCTCTTCGACCGAGCGTCGCGCGGGCGCTACTCGACCGACGCGTCGATCTACCAGGTCGAGCCGGTCGGCGTGCTCGTCCCCGCGTCGCACGAGGACGTGCGCGCCGCGTTCGACGTCTGCCGCGAGCTCCGCATCCCGATGTTGCCGCGCGGCGCCGGCAGCTCGCAGTGCGGCCAGACCGTGGGCCGGGCGCTCGTCGTCGACCACAGCAAGTCGCTCGCAGGCGTCGTGGCCTTCGACAAGGAGGCGCTCACGGTCACCGTCGAGCCGGGCATCGTCCTCGATGCGCTCAACGCATGGCTCAAGCCGCACGGGCTCTGGTTCCCGGTCGACGTCAGCACGTCGGCGCAGTGCACGCTGGGCGGCATGGCCGGCAACAATTCCTGCGGCTCGCGGTCGATCGCGTTCGGCAACATGGTGCACAACGTGCTCGCGATCGACGCGCTGCTCGCCGACGGCACCGAGGCGACCTTCGGGAACGGGGCGGCGATGCACGGCGCGCCGCCTCGCGTGCAGACGCTCGTCGAGCGCCTGCGCGCGATCGGCGAACGCGAGCGCGACGAGATCGCGGCGAAGGTGCCCCGCGTCCTCAGGCGGGTCGGCGGCTACAACCTCGACATCTTCCATCCGCGGAGCGAACGGCCGTACACGGAGGACGGAAGCGTCAACTACGCGCACCTGCTGGTCGGCAGCGAGGGCACGCTCGCGTGGACGCGCACGATCACGCTCAAGCTCGCGCCGCTGCCCGCGCACCGGGCGCTCGGCGTCGTGAATTTCCCGTCGCTCTACCGGGCGATGGAGTCCGCGCAGCACATCGCAAAGCTCGCGCCTGCGGCCGTCGAACTCGTCGACCGGACGATGATCGGGCTCGCGCGGGGCAACCCGGCGTTCCGCCCGGTGATCGACGCGGCGCTCATCGGCGAGCCCGACGCGATCCTCCTGGTCGAGTTCCTCGGCGACGAGGCCGACGGGCCGCGCCGCCGGCTCGATCGCCTGGCCGAGGCGATGGGCGACCTCGGCCTGCCGGGGTCGGTCGTGCGCATGACCGACGCGTCGGCGCAGAAGGCGCTGTGGGAGGTGCGCAAGGCCGGCCTCAACATCATGATGAGCATGAAGGGCGACGGCAAGCCGGTCTCGTTCATCGAGGACTGCGCCGTGCCGCTTCCGCATCTCGCCGAGTACGTCGACCGGCTGACGCGCGTGTTCGAGAAGCACGGCACGCGAGGGACCTGGTACGCGCACGCCTCGGTCGGCACGCTGCACGTGCGGCCGATCCTCGACATGCGCCGCGACGGCGCGGCGAAGATGCGCGCGATCGCGGAGGAAGCCTCCGCGATGGTGCGCGAGTACAAGGGCGCGTACTCGGGCGAGCACGGCGACGGGCTCGTTCGCAGCGAGTGGGTCGCGTGGCAGTTCGGGCCGCGCCTCGTGCGCGCGTTCGAGGAGGTGAAGGCGCTGTTCGACCCGGACGGGCTCATGAATCCGGGCAAGATCGTGCGCCCGACGAAGATGGACGACGCGTCGCTGTTCCGCTTTCCGCCGGGACACGCGACGCTGCCGGTCGCCACCGGCCTCGACTGGTCGGCCTGGGACGTGCACGGCGACGCGGCGACCGGCGCGCAGACGGCGCCCGGCACCGGAGGCGACCCGGCGCGCGGCTTCGCCAAGGCCGTCGAGATGTGCAACAACAACGGCCACTGCCGCAAGTTCGACGCGGGCACGATGTGTCCCAGCTTCCGCGTCACGCGCGAAGAGCGGCACCTGACCCGGGGTCGCGCGAACACGCTGCGCCTCGCGCTCGCGGGCCGGTTCGGCCCGGACGTCGCGTCGACCGAGGTGCGCGAGGCGCTCGACCTGTGCGTGAGCTGCAAGGGCTGCCGCCGCGAATGTCCGACCGGCGTCGACATGGCCCGGATGAAGGTCGAGTTCCGGCACCATTGGCAGCGCAGACACGGGCTCGCGCTGCGCGACCGGGTTATCGCGTCGCTTCCGCGCTGGGCGCCGTGGGCGTCGCGCCTGCCGTGGCTCGCGAACCTGCGCGACACGATTCCCGGCGGGGCGTGGCTGTCGGAGCGGATCGCCGGAATCTCGGCGAAGCGCACGCTGCCGCGCTGGCGGCGCGATACCTTCCTCGCTTCGGCTGCGGCGCGCGACGACGAGCGTCCCGACGTCGTGCTGTTCGTCGACACGTTCACCGACCGCTTCGAGCCGGAGAACGCGCACGCCGCGCTCGCGGTGCTGCGGGCGGCGGGCCGTCGCGTGGCGATCGCCCGCGCGGCGGAGGGCGATGCGGAGCCGTCGCGTCCGTTGTGCTGCGGCCGGACCTTTCTCGGCGCGGGGCTCGTCGACGAGGCGAAGGGCGAGGCGCGGCGCATGGTCGACGCGCTCTCGCCGCACGTGGCGAAGGGCGCAGCGATCGTCGGTCTCGAGCCGTCCTGCCTCCTGTCGCTGCGCGACGAGTTCCTCGCGATGGGGTTCGGCGACGCGGCGGCGCGGCTCGCCGACCGGGCGATGTTGGTCGAGGAATTCCTCGCACGCGAGCACGCCGCCGGCCGCCTGCGCCTGCCGCTCGGGTCGATCCCGCAGAGTCGCGCGCTGGTGCACGGCCATTGCCACCAGAAGGCGTTCGATGCGCTGTCGCCGACCGTCGCGATGCTGAAGCTCGTCCCGGGGCTCGCGGTGGACGTCGTCGAGTCGAGCTGCTGCGGCATGGCCGGCAGCTTCGGCTTCGAGGCCGAGCACCACGAGCTGTCGATGCGGATGGCCGAGCTCTCGCTCCTGCCCGCGGTGCGGGGGGCGGACGCCGACACGCTGATCGTGGCCGACGGCACGAGCTGCCGCCACCAGATCGCGGACGGGACGCGGACCGGCGGGGCCGGACGGGAGGCGGTCCACGCGATCCGAGTGCTGGCGTCTGCGCTTCCGACCGCGCCGGCGCGCTGAATCGCGACCGGCCTCCGCCCGCGGGGCGACCCCGACCGCCCGACGCGCGCGGCACGCCCCGGGGGTTGAATCCCCGTCGTTCGTCCCCATGATTCTTGGATTGTCTTTGCAATCCGAGACCTGACGACGCATGACTGGAACCGACACCCCGAACCCCGCCGGCGAGCAGCCCGGCATCGACCGGGTCACCGACGCCGCCCCGGCCGACCCCGCGCCGGATCTGGCCCAGATCCTGAAGAAGGCCGAGACCGAGGTCGCCGACCTGAAGGACGCGTGGCTTCGGGCCAAGGCCGAAACCGAGAACGTCCGCCGCATGGGCCAATCCGACGTCGCCCGCGCGCACAAGTTCGCGGTGGAGCGATTCGCGTCCGAGCTCCTCGCGGTCCGCGACGCGCTCGAGCAGACGCTCTCGACCGGCCACGCCACCCCCGAGCAGCTGCGCGAAGGTGTCGAGCTGACGCTCAAGGCGCTCGTGGCGGCCTTCGACAGGACCTCCATCGCGCCGCTCGATCCGGCGGGCGAGAAGTTCGACCCGAACCGGCACCAGGCCATGGCGATGATCCCGTCGTCGAAGCCGGCCCAGACCGTCGTGCAGGTGTTCCAGAAGGGCTACCTGCTCCACGATCGCGTCCTGCGGCCCGCCCTCGTCGCGGTGTCGAGCGGCCCCGGCGAGACCCACGGCGCCGCCGCCGAAGGCAGCGACGCGGCTTGAGTTGACGGCCCCTACCCCCACTTTCACGACAAGAGCATTTCAAGCACGGAGCCACCCATGGCCAAGATGATCGGAATCGACCTCGGAACCACCAACAGCTGCGTCGCCATCGTGGAAGGCGGCCAGACGAAGGTGATCGAGAACTCGGAAGGCGCGCGCACGACGCCCTCGGTCGTCGCCTACGCGGACGACGGCGAGATCCTCGTCGGCGCGCCGGCCAAGCGCCAGGCGGTCACGAACGCGCGCAACACGGTCTTCGCGGTGAAGCGCCTGATCGGCCGCCGGTTCGAGGAGAAGGAAGTCCAGAAGGACATCGGGCTCATGCCCTACAGGATCGTCAAGGCGGACAACGGCGACGCGTGGGTCGAGGTGCGCGGCAAGAAGATCGCGTCGCAGCAGGTGTCCGCCGAGATCCTTCGCAAGATGAAGAAGACCGCCGAGGACTACCTCGGCGAGGAAGTCACCGAGGCCGTCATCACGGTCCCGGCCTACTTCAACGACTCGCAGCGCCAGGCGACCAAGGACGCGGGGAAGATCGCGGGTCTCGAGGTCAAGCGCATCATCAACGAGCCCACGGCGGCCGCGCTCGCGTTCGGGCTCGACAAGAGGGAGGGCGACCGCAAGATCGCGGTCTACGACCTCGGCGGCGGCACGTTCGACATCTCGATCATCGAGATCGCGGAAGTCGACGGCGAGCACCAGTTCGAGGTGCTGTCGACCAACGGCGACACGTTCCTCGGCGGCGAGGACTTCGACCAGCGCGTCATCGACTACATCGTCACCGAGTTCAAGAAGGAGCAGGGCGTCGACCTCAAGAACGACGTGCTGGCGCTGCAGCGGCTCAAGGAAGCCGCCGAGAAGGCGAAGATCGAGCTCTCCTCCTCGCAGCAGACCGAGATCAACCTGCCGTACATCACGGCCGACAAGTCCGGTCCGAAGCATCTGTCGCTGAAGATCACGCGCGCCAAGTTCGAGGCGCTCGTCGAGGACCTGATCGAGCGCACGATCGAGCCCTGCCGCGTCGCGATCAAGGACG
>CALDKM010000387.1:0-3360 GCA_937898875.1 uncultured Pseudomonadota bacterium
TCCGGCCGTCCCGGTAGGTGCGGCGCGTGGCGTCCATCCATCGGTCGACGACCTGGTCGCGCGTCGCGAGCGCCGTCGCGACGAACCAGTCGTGATCCTGCGCGTGGCCCGGGTCCTTGCCGACCATGTAGACGAGCTTGTTCAGGACGACGTTGCGGAACGCCGCGACGTCGTCGCTCGACGACGCGTCGGTCGGGGGCGCGACGTCGTCGGGAGCGACGGGCTGGCCGTCGCCGGTCGCGAGAGTCATGGAGCCTTCGGGTGTGCTAACTGGGTCGGGCGACATTTCGCCGGGGCGCAGGTTGGCCATCGTGGATCAATATCGGAGGAAGCGACGGCTGCGGCGACGGGGTCGTTCCGCGTTGTCGAGCGCCGCGAAGAATTCTACGTCCAGGAGGCACCCGTTCGTTCGGATCCGCCGGGCATCGGCACACGTATGTTGCCGGAACCCCGAAATGGGCACGAGAGACCTGCGACAGCGAACCTGGCCGTTCGCCCGCGGGCAGGCGCCCACCCGACCGGAATGCGGGCGCCACGAAATCCGGTCCAGGTCGGCTTGGGCCCTCGCCGGGCGCGTATAATTTCCTGATGCGTCGCCGGCCTCCGACCCCGTCGTCTGGAAGCGCGTACGGACTTCTCGCATTCGCCGCGATGCTGTGGAGTGCCCTGCATGCGGGCGCGGTCGGGGCCGCGCCGGTCACCTACGTCCAGCTCACCCATCCGGATGCGATGGGGATTCGGGTGGGACCCTCGGACACGATCCGATTCACCGTCTCCGGGAGCGGGTGCAGGCCGACGCAGTACGACGCACCGCCGGCCGCGAACGGTTCGGTCATCGAATTCACGCTGGCATTCAGTGTCGGGTGCTTCAGCACGCCCCCCGCTTTCGGGTGGCGAGCCGATCTGCCCGCGCCGGCGCCCGGCGTCTACGAGGTCCGCTATTACCGGCAGTCGTACGACGGCGTGCCGATTGGCGCGCGGACGCTCGTCCAGACGCGCCGGATCATCGTCGGCGAGCGCCCCGATGCGCTCGAGCGATCCGGCGCGGGCACGCTCGACCGGTCGTTCGGGAGTGACGGGATCGCGCAACTGCCGGGTGGCTTCACGAACGCCTCGGTCGTGGCGGCGCAGCGCAGCGGCGCGGTGATCTTCCGGGCGAATCTCGTCCCGGGTGTACCTTTCGCGCGTCTCGACGATGCCGGCGCCGTCGACGGCGCGTTCCCGCCGGAGATTGCGGTCACCCAGCCCGAGTCGGGGTTCTACCCGAGAATGGCCGTCGGCGCCAACGACGTGATCTGGATCGCGGGCACGTCGTCGGAGGCCGGCTCGCGCGACAAGTTCACGATGCGCCGCTTCGGCCCGGACGGCGTGGAGATGCCGCGCTCGGTCGTCGAGTCGGCGCTGCTGCGGGAGGAGGCGGAAACCCCGGAGCGGCCGACCGTCGTGCGCGTGATGGATCTCGCAGCGATGCCCGACGGCAAGGTCGTGGCGGCGGGCATGGCGGGCAGCTGGGGCAGCGGCGTCATCTGCGACGGCAACGCGTTCGTCGTGCGCTACGCGGTCGACGGCGCCCTCGACGCGTCGTTCGGGAGCGGAGGCATCGTGCAGGCGGCGTTTCCGGGCTGCGTCGTGCGGATCGCACCTTCGCGGAGCGGGGGCGTCTGGCTGCTGGGGGCCTACGATCTGCTCACCGCGGGGGCGTTCCTCGCGAGGCTGGATGCGTCGGGCCGTCTCGACACTGCATTCGGGCAGGGCGGGCTCGTCTTCGGCGCGTTCGCGAGAGTTCCGCCCGTCGAGCTTCAGGACGGAAGGGTCCTCGCGGGCGGCGCCGGCTTCAGCCTCGTGCGGCTGATGCCGAACGGGGCGATCGACGCGACGTTCGGCGACCGCGGAGTCCTGGCGAATCCGACCCCCTACGCGCTGACGCTTCAGGACTTCCGGCTCGATGCCGCAGGTCGCACCACGCTGTTGGGGGCGGATTGGCGTGGCTCGGACGGTCCCTGGTCGACCCTCTATCGCCCGATCGTCGTGCGCTTCGACGCGAACCATGCGCTCGACGAATCGTTCGGCGACCACGGGGTCATGGAAGCTCCTGTCTTCACGTACGTCCAGGGGGGGCTGCCTCCTTTCGAGGCGATGACGCTCCTGCCACTCGCTTCCGGCCAGTGGCTCCTCGCGACGAATTCCAGCACCGGAACGACGAAAGGCAATACGGCATTGCACGTCCTGCGCTTCCGCGCCGAGGCGGATCCCTCGCGCTCGCCCGTGACCGAGTTCCATCACGCGGGATTCGATCACTATTTCTACACCGCGAATCCGCAGGAGATCGCGCTTCTGGACCGGGGCGTCGTCGGCGGCTGGACGAGGACCGGCCTGACGTTCAACGCCTACGCCAACGCGCCGGGGGACGGCGCGGACGTCTGCCGCTTCTTCAGCGCGGCGTTCGCCCCCAAGAGCTCGCATCTGTTCACGGCGAATGCCGTCGAATGCGAAGCGGTGAAATCCTATCCCGCATGGACCTTCGAAGGCGTGGCCTTCCGCAGTCCGCTTCCCGACGGCAACGGGAACTGCCGCGACGGGACATCGCGCATCTACCGCCTGTACAACAATGGTCAGGGCGGCGCGCCCGCCCATCGGCTGGTCGCCGATGCAACGACCCAATTCGAGATGATCAGGGCGGGATGGCAGCCTGAAGGCTACGGAGACAATCGGGTCGCCATGTGTTCGCCGTGGTAGCGTGCCAATCGCGCCGCGGACACAGCGTTCGAATGCACGGGCGGTGCGACGCTGGCTGGGTGCCATCGGCGCCGAAGGCGGCGCCGGGATGCACTTCGGGGTCGTGTCGCTTACGTCGCCGGACTGAAGTCCGACCCACGACGAGCGTTCCGTGGGTCGGGCCTCAGCCCGACGCCTTGCCGCCCGACTTCGGCTTCCCGGCGAGCTCGTCCACCGCGCGCCGCGCCTCGTCGATCGCCGCGTGCGCGTACGGGTCCCACGCGCTGTCCGCGTTCGCGAACGCGACGCGCCCGGCGCGCTTGCGCGCCGCTTCCGGGATCCGCTCGTCGTCGCCCTCCCGGTCGAAGAGCGTCGAGCCCGAATACGAGTAGCCGTGGCCCCAGCGGTTGACCGAGATCGCCGCGATGTCGCGATCCGCGTCGAAGCCGCCCGGGCCCAGCATGCGCGTCAGCTCGTCGCGTGCGTGGCGCTCGAACGTGTCGAACGGCGTGTCGTAGAGCTTCGCGCGCGCCGCGCGCAGCCGCGAGCGCAGGTCGAGCCCCGGCACGCTCACGGTCGGCACGTGCACGAGGTGCAGCACCATCGGCTCGTCGGGGGAGCGCGGGAACCGGTAGTCGCCGAGGC
>CALDKM010000388.1:0-4202 GCA_937898875.1 uncultured Pseudomonadota bacterium
GTAGCCGTAGTTGAAGGTGTTGCCGTCGTTGAGCATCACCGAGTAGTAGCGCTTCCTGTCCACTGCCGGCACCGAGAGCACCATCGGCTCGGCGCGCAGGTCCATCCACAAGAGGGAATAGGGCGTGTCGCTGTTGGGCGTGATGATCGCCGTGTCCTCGTAGGTGAAGACGCGGGCCTCGTTGTGAATCGTGTTGAAGGGCGCCTTGTACTGCCCGGAATTCTTGTCGATCACGTATTCGTACATGACCGCGTAGTTCATCACGATGGGCAGGCCGTAGATGAACCCTTCCTCGGCGATGGTCTTGACCTCCACGATACCCGGAGCGGCTACGCCCTTGGGCGCCTCCTGCTTCGCCGCCTGCGCGATAGGGTCTTCCTTCTTCCCGCATCCGGCGAGCAACGCCGCGGTAACGATGCCAAGCCCGAGGATCGTCATTGCCGTTCGCATGTCAAAACTCCCAATTTGTTGAACTCGTTCGTCCGGTGAAGTCGTGCAGAGCCGTTGACGTTGCTCAATCACGCCGCCCAAGCGCGCAGGCGGTTCCTTGATCGGCGGAGATAGTAAGCGGAAGGAACCGTCGGCGCCAGCGCGCAAGATGCGTGGGTACGCGAGCCGCAATGCCCGCTTACCGGCGATTCAGGGTCGCCGCCGACAGGCAGGTGTTGGCCGGAAGCGGGCACGCCGCCAACATGCGGACGCGGGATCGCGCGCGGAGCGTGCGGATGACGGATTCAACGTCGAAAGTCACAGCCAGACCTGGGGATGACCGGCCTCTACGGGAGGATCTCTTCCCGCCTGCGCCCGCTTCGCGAGCACCCTCGAAGGGACACACCCAGGATCAGTGACGCAGGTCCAGGCCGAGGACGACCGCGAGCGCGCGCTTCGCGGCCTCGCGCGAGAAGTGCCGCCGGACGTTGTCGACGCCCGCCTCCGAGAGCCGGTTCCACACCACCTCGTCCGAGTAGACGCGCACGACCGCATCCGCGAACGCCTGCGGGTGGTCGGCGACCAGCACGTCGGTACCGGCAACGAGGTGCATGCCCTCGACCGCCGCCGACGTCGCGACGACCGGGACGCCGTAGCTCATCGCCAGGTTGACCTTCCCCTTGACGCCCGCGCCGTAGCGCAGCGGTGCGATCGACACGCGCGCGGCGGTGAAGACCGGATCGATGTCCTCGACGTGGCCGGCGACGACGAGCTCGCGGCACTCGAGCGCGCGCACGGAAGCCGGCGGCTCGGCGCCGACGATCGTCGTGACGACACCCGGCAGGCGCGCGCGCACGAGCGGAAGGACCTCGCGCGCGTACCAGACGACGGCGTCGGCATTCGGCGGATGCCGGAAGCCGCCGATGAACACGATGCCGGCGCGCTCGCGGTACGGTAGGCCACGCGGCATCGGCTCGTGGATGTTCGAGAGCACGTCGACGCGGGAGCCGGGCACGAGTTGCGCGAGCAGCTCGCGCTCGACCGGCGACACGACGAGCGTCACGTCGGCGCCTCGCACCAGGTCGAGCTCCTGCTGGCGCTCGCGGTCGACGGCGGCGGGCGGGCCGCCCGCGAGCGTCGCCTGCCGTTCGGCGCGCAGGAAATGGAGGTCGACCGTGTCGAACACCACGCGCGCCTGCGGCGCGAAGCGGCGCACCGCGTCCAGGTGCTTAGCGGCGACGTAGTGGCGCGAGAGCATCACGACGTCGAACTCGCGCCCGCGCGTCGCGAACAGGCTCGCGATCGACTTGAGAAAGGGGCGATACAGGACCTCCACGCCGCGCTGCTGCAGCTCTCCGACGTACGGTTCGCGGTGCTCGAGGTTGTCCGCGACGAACGTCGCCTTGCCTCCCAGCTCGCCCACGAGCTCGAGGATCGCCTGCATGCGCATCGAGCCGGAGTCGCGGTCGGGCGTGAGCATGCACGCGTCGACGACGAGGACGCGCGGACGCGCCGCGCGATCCGCCTCGAGCGCAGGCGAGTCGCCGTTCGACCGGTGCGACGCGAGCTCGACCGCCCAGCGCCGCGCGAACGTCCCGCGGTTGACCGCCTGGTGGCGCTTGATGCCCGCCGTCTCGTCCGTGCCCGACGTGACGCCCTCGAAGTGCACGACCATTGCCGCAGGCTGGTACCAGACCGACCGTCCCGCCGCGCGCACCGCGAACGCGAGATCGGTGTCCTCGTAGTAGGCGGGCGAGTAGCGCCGGTCGAAGCCGCCGAGCGAGGCGAACAGCTCGCGCGGGATCGCGAGGCAGGCGCCCGAGCAGTAGTCGACGCGACGCAGGTAGTTGAATTCGGGCCGGTCGGGGTCGTCGCCGCGCCCGAGGTTCCACGCCGAGCCGTCGCGCCACACGATGCCGCCGGCCTCCTGAAGCCGCCCGTCCGGATAGACGAGCTTCGCGCCGACGAGCCCCGCATCGGGACGGCGGTCGAACACGCCGAGCATCGCGTCGAGCCAGCCGGGCGTCACGATCGTGTCGTTGTTGAGGAACACGAGGGCCGCGCCGCGCGCACGGGCCGCGCCGAGATTGCAGGCCGCGATGAACCCGCCGTTCTTCTCCGGGCGCTCGAACCGGACGCCGCTCACGACGGCCAGCGCCTGCGCGAGCGGCTCGGGGGATGCGTCGTCGACGACGATCACCTCGGTCTCGTCGTGCCGCACCGTGGCGTGGACGCTCTTCAGGCACGTGTAGGTCGCGAGCGCCTGACCGTAGGCCGGGATGACGATCGACACGCGCGGCGACGCCGCTTCGCCGAACGCGAGCGGTGCGATCGACGTCTCGGCCTTCCACGTCCGGCGGCTCGACGACGGGACGTAGCCCCGCCCGCGCAGCTTGTCGCGGACGCGCCTCGCGAGCGCCGCCGGTCCCTGCTCGCGCAACACCGCGAGCGCCGTGGCGCCCTGCCGCGGCAACTGACGCACCGCGGTCGGCACCGTCGAGAAGCGGGTGCCCGCGATTCGCGCGTGGAGCAACGCGCGGCGCAGCGGCGCGGTGATCCTCCACCTCGTCGACGACTCCAGTTCGGCGATGCGTTCGCGGGCGATCGCGAGCTCGCGATCGTTGCCCTGCGCGGCACGCAGGCCGTCGGTCTGCGCGGCGCGCGCGACGAGCTCGTTCAGCGCTTCGCGCTCGCCGCACAGCGCTCCCGCCCGCACCAGCGCGGAAAGCGGCAGCGCGGGCGGCGGCGGCGGCGGGACGAAGTGACGCGGGGCAAGGGCCGGCAGCGGCGAACCCGCCCTCGCAACCGCGCGCCGGTCGCCCACGAGCGCGTCGACGTAGTCGCGCCACGCCGAGGGCGCAGGCGGATCGGCCGCCGGGCGCGGAGAACGCGGAACGGCCGCGAGCAGCGCGTCGTTCCACGCGCTCGCCGGCGCGTCCCACGCGACGATGCGCGCACGCTCGACGCCCTCCAGCCGCTCGCGTAACGCGCCCAGGGACGACGCGACGATCGGCCTGCCCGTCGCGAGCGCAGCCGACAGCGTGTACGACCACGTCTCGGGCCACTGCGCGGGGAACAGCCACACGTCGGGAGATTCGGCCGCGACGAGCGAGGGCAACTCGGCGTCGTCGTAGGCGCCGGTCATCGAGATCCTGCCCGCATGCATCGGCGGCAGCGGCGCGCCGGTCGGTCCGAGAATGCGGAAGGCGAGCGGCAGCCCCCTCGCCTCCGCGTCGCGCGCGCACGCCACCGCGACGTCGAATCCCTTGTCCGGGGTGAGCTTGCCCAGCAGGCCGACGCGGATCGCCGTCGCGGCGAAGTCGACGCGGGGCTCGGGATGCGGACGGACGTCGACGCGCAGCGCCGGGAAATGGCGCCGGAACCGCTCGGCGGTGTCGGCGCTCGGCGCGACGATGCGCGAGGCCTTCGCGAGCCACGTGCCGAACGTGGCGCGCCATCCCGCGATGTCGAGCGGCCACTGCGCCGGGCGGCGCGCGAGGCAGGCGTTGCAGCCCGCCTCGTCGGGCTCGCCGCAATAGCGGCCTTCGCCGCGGTCGAGGTGATAGCGCGGACAGTACGGATAGGCGTCGTGCAGCGTGACGTCGAACGGCACGCCGACGTCGGAAGCGAGCTCGAGCACGTCGCGCGGAAGGCCGTCGACGTGGTGGAAGTGCATCCAGGCGACGCCCAAGCTCCGCAGCAGCGCGACGAACGCCGCGCGGTCGCCGGGATAGGCGAACCACGCGTCGAGGCGACGACCGTCGTGGGTCGCA
>CALDKM010000389.1:0-13352 GCA_937898875.1 uncultured Pseudomonadota bacterium
CGGATCGCGGCGCTCCGGTCGTCTGCTCCGGTGCGGGCCTTGCCGCCTGCGGGAGGGCGTCGGCTTTCGAGCGCCGCGGCCGGCGACGGCTCGACCGCCGGGTCTCCGGTATCGGTGCGTTTCATCGGCGACTCGCGTCAGACCACGACGAGCGGGTGGCCGAAGCCGAGCTCGCGCCGCAGCGTCCCGCAGATCTCGCCGTGCGTGCAGCCGACGTCGGCGGCCGCCACGACCTGCCCGAAGAGATTCGTCCCGTCGCCCTGCGCACTGCGCGCGAGCGCGGAGAGGGCCTTCGACACGGACTCCGACGACCGATGCGCCTTCCACGCGGCGAAGCTCGCGAGGTGCGCACGCATCTCCGCCGCATCGGGCCGGGCGAGCGCCGGACGGGCGCCGGCCTCCTCGTCGACCCGATACGCGTTCACGCCCACGACCGTCTGCGAGCCGCTGTCGATGCGTTCCTGGTGGAGGCGCGCCGACTCGCCGATGCGCCGCTGAACGAGCCCCGACTCGACCGCCTTGTACATGCCGCCGGCGGCCTCGACCTCGGCCATGATTTCGAGCACCTTCGCCTCCATCTCGTCGGTCAGCGCCTCGACGTACCAGGAACCGCCGAGCGGGTCGATCACGTCGGTCAGGTGCGCTTCCTCGCGCAGGATGTTCTGCGTGGCCACCGCGATTCGCGCGCCGAACTGCGTCGGGCACGACAGCACCTCGTCGTAGGCGTCGGTGTGCATCGACTGCAGGCCGCCGAAGATGCCGGCGATCGCCTGCGCCGTCACGCGCGCGATGTTGTTGAGCGGCTGCTGCCGCGTCAGGTCGACGCCCGAGGTCTGGCCGTGGAACTTGAATCGCCACGAGCGCGGATCGCGCGCGCCGTAGCGATCGCGCGTGACGCGCGCCCAGATGCGCCGGCCGGCGCGGAACTTCGCGATCTCCTCGAAGAACGAGATCGAGATGTCGAAGAAGAACGTGAAGCGCGGCAGGAACGCGTCGGGCGACATGCCGGCGGCGACGCAGTCGTCCGCGTACTGCAGCGCGGACGCGAGCGTGAACGCCATCGCCTCCGCCGGCGTCGCGCCCGCCTGCTGCATGTGCTGGCCGACGACCGACAGCGGATTCCATCGCGGAAGGTGCTCTCCGCACCAGGCGATGTGGTCGGTCAGCACGCGCCTCGCGCCGGGCAGCGCCAGGCGGAAGAACATGTGGTTCGCGACGAAGTGCGACAGGCAGTCGCTCTGGTTCGACGTTCCGGAGATCGACCGCCAGTCGACGCCCTGCCGGCGCGCCGCCGCGAGCATGAACGCGAGCAGCGTGAACGGCGAAGGGTCGTTCATCGCGCACGAGGTCGTCGCGAGGTCGACGCCGTCGAGGCACGTCGCCATGTGGTCGGCGCTGTCGACGACGACGCCGCAGGTGCCGAGCAGTTCCTCGTCGACCTCGTCCATGTCGTAGCCGCGGAACACCGAGTTGCACGGGATGAGCGAGATGGCGGTGGCGCCCTGGCCGAGGATGTCGCGCAGGCGCTCGTTGTACGCGGCGGGCGTTCCGAGCCCGATCAGCTGCCGCTGCGTCCACGTGCGGCCGCGGTGCATCGTCGCGTAGATGCCGCGGGTGTACGGCGGCTGGCCCGGGAAGCCGACGTCCGCGTCGAAGCGGCCCGGGTCGACGTCGAGAGGCGTGTAGAGCGGCCTGATCGCGATCCCCGAGCGGTTGCGGACGTCCCTGTCGGTGCCGATCTGGGCGGCATACTCGGCGGCCCAGCGTACCTGCGCCTCTTCGGTCGATGCGGGAACGGGGTGGGGCAGGGGCTTGTTCATGGAGTCGGCCTGTCAGGCGGGAAATCGGGCGGCGCGCACGCGGGCGGTGGCGTCGACGACGAACGCGGAGATCTCCTCCAGCGGCGTCCCTGGGTGGAACACGCGGGCCACCCCCGCGTCGAGCAGCGTCTGCTCGTCCTCGTCGGGCACGATGCCGCCGACGATCACCGCCACGTCCTTGAGCCCGGCGTCCGCCAGTGCGGACATCAGCTTCGGCACGATCAGGTGGTCGGTCGCGAGCGACGACACGCCGATCACGTCGACGTCCTCCTCGAGGGCGAGCTTCACGACCGTCCGGATCTCCTGCCAGGGCGGCGTGTAGACGACTTCCATCCCCGCGTCGCGCAGGTGCGCGGCGACGATGCGGCTGCCGCGGTCGTGGCCGTCGAGGCCGATCTTGGTGACGAGAACCTTGGGCCGGATGTCCATGCGTGGCTTTCTGGGATGGGTGTCGGGGCAGGGGAGAGCGGGTACCTGCGGCCTAGCGCTCGAGCGGGTCACGCAACAGCCGGACGAAGCGGCGGGCGAGCACGGCCGGCGAATCCCGGCCGGAGCGGTACCAGGTCTGCGACCAGTTGAGGGCGCCCAGCAGCATCAGGCGGAGCGCGCGGCGATCGGTGCGCGGAGGAAGCGGCAGCGCCTGGATCGCCCGGGCGAACGTCTGCTCGTAGTCGTCGCGCAGCGCGACGAGGCGCTCCGCGACCTCGGGCGCATCGTCGGGCCGGACGCGGATCACGACCTGCCCGTAGTCGCTGTCCTCGAGCAGGCCGGTGAGGTGCGCCGCGCAGACGTTCTCGAGGCGCTGCCACGGGTCGACGTCCGGCGCGAGCGCGGGCGCCAGCGCGGCCTTGATCCGGCGGACGCCCTCCGCGTACACGGCGACGAGCAGTTCCTCCTTGGACGCGAAGTGGTAGTAGAGCGAGCCGGGCAGCATGCCCGCGGCGCCGGCGATGTCGCGCATCGACGTGTAGCCGTAGCCCTTCTCCGCGAAGAACCTTGCGGCCGCGTCGAGGATCAGCGGCAGGCGGTTGTCGGCGCGGGGCGCGGCGGCGGTCGAGGCGTGGCGTGCGGGGCCGGACATCGCTCTTCCCAAAACAAACAGTTGTTTGGTAGGATGCCGCACCAGAGGTCCGGTGTCAATTCCCGCACCGCCCGAGGGGAAACGAACCCGGTGCGACGGCGCCGGGGCGCGCGCAACCGCATCCGCCGCCGACGGGGCGCGAGGTGGCGCATCCGCCCGCAGCGGTGCCGAGGAGGAGGAACGATGGAGGCCGAAACCCGACCCGCCGCCCACTTCGCGGAACTGCGCGGGCTCGCGCACGCCGGTCGCACGCTCGCCGCGCCGCTGGTCGAAGCGCTCGGGGCGCTGCTGGGCGATCGCGTTACGACGACCCGGCCGGTCCGCGAGCACCACGGCACCGACATCTCGTCGTATCCCGTCACGCCGCCCGACGCGGTGACGTTCCCGCGCAGCACCGAGGAGGTCGTCGCGATCGTCGGACTGTGCGCACGTCACGGGACGCCGATGATCCCGTTCGGCGTCGGCACGTCGGTCGAGGGACACGTCCTCGCCACGCACGGCGGCGTCTGCATCGACCTGTCGCAGATGAACCGCGTCCTCGAGGTCAACGCGAGCGACCTCGACGTGCGCGTCGAGCCCGGCGTCACGCGCAAGCAGCTGAACGCGCACCTGCACGACACCGGCCTGTTCTTCCCGATCGACCCCGGTGCCGACGCGACGCTGGGCGGGATGGCGTCCACCCGAGCGTCGGGCACCAACGCGGTCCGCTACGGCACGATGCGCGAGAACGTGCTGGGGGCGACGGTCGTGCTTGCCGACGGGCGCGTGATCCGCACCGGCGGACGGGCGCGGAAGTCGGCCGCCGGCTACGACCTCACGCGGCTGTTCGTCGGCGCCGAGGGCACGCTCGGCATCATCACCGAGCTGACGCTGCGACTCCACCCGATTCCCGACGGTCTGTCGGCCGCCGTCTGCGCGTTCCCGACCGTCGCCGCGGCCGTCGATTCGGTGATCGAGGCGATCCAGTGCGGCATCCCGATCGCCCGCGTCGAGCTGCTCGACGCGCTGACGGTGTCCGCGGTCAACCGCTACAGCAAGCTCTCGCTGCGCGAGGCGCCGACGCTCTGGTACGAGTTCCACGGCACCGCGCGTGGCGTGGAGGAGCAGGCCGCGCAGATGCAGGAGATCGCGCGCGCCCACGGCGGCCTCGACTTCGAGTGGGCAACGCGCCCCGAGGAGCGCTCGCGGCTGTGGCAGGCGCGCCACGACGCCTACTTCGCGTGCCTGCAGCTGCGCAAGGGCAGCCGGATGATCGCCACCGACGTGTGCGTGCCGATCTCGCGGCTCGCCGAGTGCATCGCCGAAACGCAGGAGGACATCGCGCGCGCGACGATGCCGATCCCGCTGTTCGGCCACGTCGGCGACGGCAACTTCCACCTGATGATCCTCGTCGACCCCGACAGCGAGTCCGACCTGCAGGAGGCGTGGGAGCTCAACACGCGGCTCGTGCGCCGCGCGCTCGCGATGGACGGGACCTGCACCGGCGAGCACGGCATCGGGCTCGGCAAGCGCGAGTTCCTGGTCGAGGAGTTTGGCGACGCCGTCGCGGTGATGCGGGAGCTCAAGGCGACGCTCGACCCCGGGAACCTGCTCAATCCGGGGAAAGTGATCTGAGCGACGACGCGATGCATCGACTCCCCCTCACCCCAGCCCTCTCCCCGATCCGGGGAGAGGGAGTGTTTCGGCCCACGCCAGCCGTCTTCCCGTTCCGGGAGAGGGAGTGCTACGGCGAACGGCGTCACGGACGCGCACCGGACGCTCCGCTCGCGGCACGCACTTTCCCTCTCCCCGCCTGCGGGGAGAGGGCCAGGGTGAGGGGGCGCATCCGCGTCGACGCGCGTCTCGACTCCAGCCAACCGTAAACGGAACCCTGCCATGCAGCAGAAGCTCGCCGACGTCAGGCTCGACGACAAGTACACGCTGGAGCGCGGCCGCGTCTACCTGACCGGCATCCAGGCGCTCACGCGGCTGCTCATCATGCAGCGGGTGCGGGACGCGGCCGCGGGACTCGATACGGCGGGATTCGTGTCGGGCTTCCAGGGCTCGCCGCTCAACAACATGGACAAGACGCTGTGGGAGGCGCACGACCTCCTCGCGCGCCACCACATCCACTTCCAGCCCGGGCAGAACGAGGAACTGGCGGCGATGGGCGTCTGGGGCTCGCAGCAGGTGTCGCTCGACCCGCGTTCGCGCTACAAGGGCGTGTTCGGGATGTGGTACGGCAAGTGGGCGGGCCTCGCGCGCTGCGGCGACGCGCTGCTGCACGGCAACTCGGCGGGGGCGGCGCCCCACGGCGGCGTGCTGCTCGTCTGCGGCGACGACCACATGGCGCGCTCGTCGACGGTGGCGACGCAGAGCGAGACGATGCTGTCGTCGCCGATGATCCCGGTGCTCGCGCCGTCGGGCGTGCAGGAGTACCTGGACCTCGGCATCCACGCGTACGCGATGTCGCGCTACTCGGGATCGTGGATGGCGTTCAAGGCGCTCGACGACACCGTCGAGTGCTCGGCGTCGGTGAGCGTGGATCCCGCGCGCATCGAGGTGCGGCTGCCCGAGGACTTCACGCTCCCGCCCGGAGGCCTCGGCCTGCGCCTGCCGGACCAGCCGCTCACGATGGAGCGCCGCATCCACGAGCAGCGGCTGCCTGCCGTGCTCGCCTACGCGCGCGCGAACCGCCTCAACCACGTCGTCCACGACAGCCCGCGCGCGCGGCTCGGCATCGTCGCCGCGGGCAAGTCCTATCTCGACGTGCGGCAGGCGCTCGAGCACCTGGGCATCGACGAGAAGGCCGCGGCGGACATCGGCATCCGCGTCTACAAGCTGGGACTCACCTGGCCGCTCGAGCCGCAGGGGCTGCACGCGTTCGCGCTTGGCCTGGAGGAGATCCTCGTCGTCGAGGAGAAGCGGCCGGTGATCGAAGACCAGATCAGGGCGCTGCTCTACCACTGGCCCGATGCGCGCCGGCCGCGAGTCTTGGGCAAGCACGCCGGCGACGGCGGCCCGAACGAGTGGCTGTTCCCGCCGACCGGCGAGCTCAGCGCCGAGCAGGTGGCGCTGGCGATCGCCGGACGGCTGCGCCGGTTCCATGCCGATCCGCGGCGGGAGGAGCGCGCCGAGTGGCTGCGTGCGAAGGAGGAGGCGCTGTCGAAGCCGTCGCTCTCGCCGCAGCTGCGCGGGTATCTCAGCGACGCGGGACGCGTGCCGTATTTCTGCTCGGGCTGTCCGCACAACAGCTCGACGCGCGTCCCCGAGGGCAGCGAGGCGATCGCCGGCGTCGGATGCCATTTCATGGCGACCTACATCTTCCCGGGCACGAAGATCTTCTCGCCGATGGGCTCGGAAGGCGCGGCGTGGGTCGGGCACGCGCCGTTCACGGACACGCCGCACATCTTCGCCAACATGGGCGACGGGACCTACTACCACTCGGGCCTGCTCGCGATCCGGGCGGCGGTGTCGGCCAACGTCCGCATCACGTTCAAGATCCTCTACAACGACGCGACGGCGGCCACCGGCGGCCAGCCGCTGCCCGGCCAGCTCAACGTCCCCGCGCTCACGCGCCAGGTCGAGGCGGAGGGCGTCGCGCGCATCGTCGTCGTGACGGACCAGCCGGAGAAGTACGGCAGGGAGGCGGCGTTCGGACGCGGCGTGACGGTGCGCCACCGCGACCACCTCGACGCCGTTCAGCGCGAGCTGCGCGAGGTCGACGGCGTGACGGTCCTCGTCTACGACCAGACCTGCGCCGCGGAGAAGCGCCGGCGCCGCAAGCGCGGCACGTTTCCGGATCCCGCGCGCCGCTCGTTCATCAACACGCGCGTGTGCGAGGGCTGCGGCGACTGCAGCACGAAGTCGAACTGCGTGTCCGTGACGCCGGTCGAGACCGAGTTCGGCCGCAAGCGCGCGATCGACCAGTCGTCGTGCAACAAGGACTTCTCCTGCCAGAACGGCTTCTGCCCGAGCTTCGTCAGCGTCGAGGGCGGCCGTCTGCGTCGCGGCGCGGCGCAGGAAGCGGATCAGGAGCGCTTCGCCCGGATCCCGGCGCCCGCGCTCCCGCCGCTCGACAGGCCGTACTCGATGGTCGTCGCGGGCATCGGCGGCACCGGGATCATCACGATCGGCGCGCTGCTCGGGATGGCGGCGCACCTGGAAGGGAAGGGCGTCTCGGTGCTCGACATGACCGGCGTCGCGCAGAAGGGCGGCGCGGTGACGACCTACGTTCGCATCGCCGCGCGCCCGCAGGACCTGCACACGATCCGCATCGCCGCGGGCGAGGCGAACGCGGTGATCGGCAGCGACATCCTGGTGACGGCCGAGAACGCGATCCTCACGCGCATGCAGCGCGGGATCACGCGCGCGGTCGTCAACACCAACCGGATGGCCACGGTCGCGTTCATTCGCAACCCGGACCTGAGGACCCCGTGGGATGCGATGGAGGACGGGCTGCGGGAGGTCATCGGCGCGGACGCGGTCCGCTTCCTCGACGCGACGGGCCTCGCGACGGCGCTGCTGGGCGACGCGATGTCGACCAACGTCTTCCTGCTGGGTTACGCCTACCAGAGCGGGCTCGTTCCCGTTTCGCGAGAGGCGCTCTACCGCGCAATCGAGCTCAACGGCGCCGCGGTGGAAGCCAATCGCCGCGCGTTCGAGTGGGGCCGTCTCGCCTGCCACGATCCGGAGGGCGTCGAGCGGCAGGCCCGCCCCGCCGGGGCAGACGTCGGCAGCGACCGCGTGATCGCGCAGGATCTCGACGCGGCGATCGCGCGCCGGGTCGATTACCTCACGGCGTACCAGGACGCCGCGCTCGCGCAGCGGTATCGCGCGCTCGTGGACCGGGTGCGCGCGGCCGAGTCGCGCGTGACCGGGAGCGCCGGCACGCGATTCACCGAGGCCGTCGCGCGGAACTACGCGAAGCTCCTCGCGATCAAGGACGAGTACGAGGTCGCGCGCCTCTACACGGACGGCGAGTTCGAGCGCCAGGTCGCGACGGCGTTCGAGGGGAACTACACGCTGCGCTATCACTTCGCACCGCCGCTGTGGGTGAAGCCCGACCCGGTGACCGGGGCGCCCGTGAAGCGCAGCTACGGCCGATGGATGCGCCACGCGCTCGGGGTGCTCGCCCGGCTCAAGGGGCTGCGCGGCACGTGGCTCGATCCGTTCGGGCACACCGGAGAGCGGCGGCTCGAGCGGCAGCTGATCGCCGACTACGAGCGCACCGTCGCGGAGCTCGAGCGCGGGCTCTCCGCAGGCAACGTCGCGCTCGCCGCGGAGGTGGCGGCGGTTCCGGCGGCGATCCGCGGCTACGGCCACGTGAAGCGGAAGAGCATCGATGCGGCGAAGGCCCGCGAGGCCGAGCTCATGAACGCGTTCCGCCAGCCGGTCGCGCCCGCGGTTCCGCTCGCGGCATGAGGGCTGTCAAGCCGATGCGTGTCCCGCCACACCCCTTCCCCGAAAATAGGGTCAGACCCTCATTTCCGCGCGGTTCCGCCCCCCCCGGAAGTAGGGTCAGACCCTCGTTTCCGCGAAAATAGGGTCTGACCCTACTTTTTCTGACCCTACGTTCTCCCTGTCCATGCAACTGCAAGGCATCCGCGTCGTCGACCTCTCCCGCATCGTCTCGGGACCGTTCTGCTCCATGTTCCTCGCGGACATGGGCGCCGAGGTGATCAAGATCGAGGGCGTCGACGACGGCGATCCGGTGCGCCACCAGGGGATCCTGCGCCAGGGCTTCAGCCTCTACTTCGCGTCGTTCAACCGGAACAAGCGCTCGCTGACGCTCGACCTGCGCAGCGCGGAGGGCAAGGAGGTGCTGCGCCGGCTGATCGCGACGGCCGACGTCGTGCTCGACAACTTCCGTCCTGGCGTGATGGAGAAGATCGGGCTCTCGCGCGCCGAGCTCGAGCGCATCAAGCCCGGCGTCGTCAGCTGCCACATCACCGGTTTCGGCATGGACGGGCCGTATAGCGACCGCCCGTCGTTCGACTTCATCGCGCAGGCGATGAGCGGCTTCATGAGCGTCAACGGTGCGGAGGGCGAGGCGCCGGCGCGCGCGGCACCGCCGCTGTCGGACCTGATCGCGGGCGCCTATGCGGCGATGGGCGTCTGCGCGGCGCTGGTCCGACGCGAGCGCACCGGCCGGGGCGAGGAGGTCGCCGTCGCGCTCACCGACGCGATGATCGCCAACCTGGCGTTCCTCGCGACCCACACCTTCGCGACCGGCGAGCAGCCGCGGCGCACCGGCAACGATCACGCGCTGGTCGCGCCGTACGGCCTGTTCGAGGCGGCCGACGGCGACGTCGCGATCGCGCCGTCCAACGACCAGGTCTACTACAAGCTCCTCGACGCGCTCGGCCTCGCGCACCTGCGCACGCACCCCGAGTTCCTGACCAACCGCGACCGGTTCGAGCGCCGCGGCGCGATCAACGCGCTGGTGAACGCGGAGATCCGCAAGCGGCCGATCGCGCACTGGCTCGACGTGCTGAACGCGGCGGGCGTCCCCTGCGGCCGCGTGATGAGCCTGCCCGAGGTCTTCGACGACCCGCAAGTCCGCCACCAGCAGATGAAGATCACGATCGATCATCCGGATCACGGGCCGCTCGACGTCCTCGGCTTCCCGATCAAGTTCTCCGACGAACCCTGCCGCGTCCATCGCCCGCCCCCCGACCTGGGGGCGGACACCGACGCGATCCTGAACGAACTCGGCTACGATGCGGCACAGATCGCCTCGCTTCGTGCGAGGCGTGCCGCATGACACGCGCGCCGCGATCCGTCGACCCGACGCCCGACGGCGCCGTGCACGGCGCGACGACGAAGGAGAATTCGTGACGAACTACGCCAATCCTCCGGCGCCGCGGCCGCGCGTGTCGGTCACCGAGGTCGGTACGCGCGACGGCTTCCAGTCGGAGCGGACCTTCATTCCGACCGACGCCAAGGCCGGGGTCATCGATGCGATGATCGCCGCGGGGCTCACGCACATCGAGGCGACGTCGTTCGTCAGCCCGCGCGCCGTGCCCCAGCTCGCCGACGCGCAGGACCTGATCGCCCGCATACGGCGGCGCGCCGACGCGCATCTCTCGGCGCTCGTGCCCAACGCCCGCGGGGCGGAGCGCGCGCTCGCGGCCGGCGTCGACGAGATGGTGTGCTTCGTGTCCGCGAGCGAGACCCACAACCAGGCGAACCTCAACGCGCCGATCGCCGCGTCGCTCGCAGGCGTCGCCGAGGTCGCGTCGATCGCGCGGGGCCGGACGCCGCTGCGCGGCGCAGTCGCGTGCGCGTTCGGGTGCCCGTTCGAGGGCGAGGTGCCGGTCGACGCGGTGTTGCGCATCGTCGACGCGTACGCGGCGCTCGGAACCGACCGCCTCACGCTGGGCGACACGACGGGCATGGCCACGCCGCCGACCGTCGCGCGGCTCGTGGAGGCGATCGCCGGGCGCTTCCCGACGATGCGCGTCGCGCTGCACTTCCACAACACCCGTGGCGTGGGCCTGGCGAACGTCATGGTCGGCCTCGAGCTGGGCATCCGCGAGTTCGAGGCGTCGATCGCCGGCCTCGGCGGCTGTCCGTTCGCCCCGGGCGCGACCGGCAACGTCTGCACCGAGGACCTCGTCTACCTGCTCGAGGAGTCCGGCTTCGATACCGGCGTCGACCTCGACGCGCTGATCGAAGTCGCGCGCGGCGTCGAGGTGCTGATCGGCCGACCGTTGCCGGGACAGGTCATGAAGGCGGGCGTGCGCCTTCGCAGATATTCGCCGGATGCCGCACGACGGGCTGTCGGCTGATACGGTAGTCGTTCACCACCAAGGAGGAATGCCCATGCTTCGCCTGCTTATCGCCGTGCTGGCGCTCTTCGCGGTCGCCGCGCCGGCGCACGCGCAGTCGTATCCGACCAAGCCGGTCCGGCTGATCGTGCCGTTCCCGCCGGGCGGCGGCACCGACTTCGTGGCGCGCACGGTGGCGACCGAGCTCGCGAAGCAGACCGGCTGGACCGTCGTCGTCGAGAACAAGGCCGGGGCCGCCGGCACGATCGGGCTCGTCGAAGCGTCGCGCGCGCCGGCCGAGGGCTACGACATGGTGATCGGCCAGGCCGACAACATGATCATCGCGCCGGCGACGATGAAGAACCCGGGCCTCGATCCGGCGAAGGACCTCACGCCCGTGATCCAGCTGGCGATCTCGCCGAACCTGATCATGACGCAAGCCGACTCGAAGTTCCGGACGCTCGGCGACGCGATCGCCGCGGCGAAGGCCGACCCGAAAGCCGTCACCTACGGCACCGCCGGGCACGGCACGTTCGCGCAGCTCGCGATCGAGCTCCTGATGCAGACCGCCGGCTTCACATGGGTCGAAGTGCCCTACAAGGGCGCGTCGCCCGCTATCACCGACCTGCTCGGCGGGCACGTCTCGCTGGCCGCGTTGTCGGTCGCCTCCGGCATGCCGCAGATCAAGGCCGGCAAGGTGCGCGGCCTGGTCGTGACGTCGACCAAGCGCAGCCCCGCGCTGCCCGACGTGCCGACGATCGCCGAGTCGGGCTACCCGGGCTTCGAGGCGGTCGGCTGGCTCGGCATCCTGGTGCCGAACGGAACGCCGCCCGCGGTCGTCGCGCGCCTCCACGCGGAATTCGGCAAGGTGATGCAGAACCCCGACGTGCAGAAGGCGCTGATCGCGCAGGGCGTGGAATCGTACCTCGGCGGGACGTCGGAGGCGTTCGGCACGATGATCAGGAGCGAGACGGCCAAGTGGCACAAGATCGTCCGCGACGCCGGGATCAAGCCCGAGTGACCCGGGACCGCGCAGATGCCGTCCGGTGGGCGTCGCAGGTACGCCCACCGACGGCCGCAGCCGGCTGGCGATCAGGCTTCGGCAGGCGGTGAACCGGCGTCCAGCACGCTCAAGATCTCCGCAGCGGCCGGACGGACGCGCGACGCGGCTTTGCGTCTGGCGACCGTGCCGATGTTGACGCAGCACACGGCCACTTCGCCGTCCTTCAATCCGCACAGTCGCCGCATGTGCGGCGAGGTCATGGCGCGGCCGCTGGTCAGTCCGGTGCCGAAGCCCATCGCGTGGGCGCCCAGCAGCAGGTTCTGGATGGCGGCGCCCATGGACACCATCCGTTCGTGCGCGGGCGTGTCCGGCTCGCGCGAGCCGAGCGATGCGATCGCCACCATCAACAGCGGGGCGCGGTACGCCTTCTCGCGTGCATCCGCGACTTGGGCTTCCGTGGCGCCGGGATCGCGGTCGACGAGTGCGTGCGCGAACACGTCGGCCAGGCGATGGCGCTGCTCCGAAGGCACGAGGACGAACCGCCAGGGCGTCAATTGGCCGTGATCGGGCGCCGCGGCCGCCAGCGACAGCATCGCGTCGAGTTGTTCCTTCGAAGGACCCGGTTCGACGAGGTGCTTCGGCGAGATGTTCTGGCGCGATTCGATCAGCGCCTGCGCGATGGCGAAGGGTTCCTGATCCGGCTGCGGAGCGCCGGTGACGCCCGGGTCACGCATCGCGGCAGGCTGGCGGAAGCGCCCCCGCGTCGGGAACGATCGGGGGGCAGGGGTCGCGGCGCACGGCAGGCCAGGGTTCGGGGTGTCCCGAAAAGTATCCCCGTTTCCCCCGGCGATTCAATGGGGCGCCGTTGGATTGCTGGAGGCGGGGGTCGGAATCGAACCGGCGTAGACGGCTTTGCAGGCCGCTGCATGACCACTCTGCCACCCCGCCAAGGGTGGGCCCGCCGCGCTGCGAGCCGCGCCGGGGTCAAACGAAAAGGGAGAGCAGGCTAGGACGCGACCGGCTCTCCCTCTGAGAATATGGAGCGGGAAAGGAGTCTCGAACTCCCGACCTCAACCTTGGCAAGGTTGCGCTCTACCAACTGAGCTATTCCCGCGTCGTACAGCCCTGAATTATAGCCGAATTCCCCGACGCGTCAAAACCCCCCGGGGTCAGCCCGGTCATGCGGGGGCCGCGAAGGCGATGGCGAGGCCCAGGACGACCGCCGCCGTGAGGGCACGGCGCATCCGCAGGTACCACGGCGGCAGCCCCGAGCGCGATGCGAACGCATGGTCGACCGCGAGGTGGACGACGAACGCCGCGGCGAGGATCGCAACCGCAGGCCGGAACGCAAACAGCGATGCGGTCCATGCGGCGAGGGCCGGCGTCACCGACCAGCCCATCCAAGTCCAGCGGTCGCGCTCGTCGAACCCGGGAGTCTTCATCGTGAAGCCCCAGTGCAGCGCGCCGACGAACGCGAGGATCACCATCCCGTAGGCGACGAGCGCGTTGCGCGCCCAGTCGCGGAACGCGGGCGGCGCGAACCAGATCGCCAGCGCGAACGCGTAGAACGGGACTGCGCCGGTGCCGCCGAGCCAGCGCGCCTGTGCGGGAACCGTGCGCGAGTCGGCCGGCGCCGCGCGGGCGATCGCACTTTCGGGGTTCGGGACACCGGGGCGGTTTGGCTCGTCGTCGTGCAT
>CALDKM010000390.1:0-20960 GCA_937898875.1 uncultured Pseudomonadota bacterium
GGTTCCGGACGCGTCCCGCGCGACCGCGCGACCGCCGACGCCCGGCGCCGGCGTGCTAACGTCGGGCTCCGGCGAAACCGGGTTCGTGCGGTCCGTCACGCCATGCTGCATGCGCTGCCCCTCATTCTCGTGCTGCTCGCCGCGGCGGTCGTCGTCGTGGTGCTGTGCCGCCTCGTGCGGCTGCCGCCGGTCCTGGGCTACCTGATCGTCGGCGCGACGGTCGGCCCGCGCGCGCTGGGCTGGGTTCCCGACGATCATTCGACGCGTTACGTCGCCGAGTTCGGCCTCGTGTTCCTGCTCTTCTCGGTCGGGCTCGAGTTCTCGCTCGCCAAGCTGAATGCGATGCGTCGGGCGGTGTTCGGGCTGGGCCTCGCGCAGGTCGCGGTCACGGCGGCCGCGGCGACCCTCACCGTGCAGCTCGCCGGCTTCGGCTGGCAGCTCGGCCTCGTGCTGGGCGGCGCGCTCGCGATGAGCTCGACCGCGATCGTCTCGAAGATGCTGGCCGAGCGCGGCGAGCTCGCGACGCCTCACGGGCGCGACGTGATGGGCATCCTGCTGTTCCAGGACCTCGCGGTCGTCGCGTTCCTGATCGTGATCCCGTCGCTCAACGCCGAAGGGGAGGAGCTCGCCCTCGCGCTGGGGCTCGCGGCGCTGAAGGCCGTCCTCGCGCTCGGCGTCGTCCTCTACGCCGGACAGCGTCCCATGCGATGGTGGTTCGCCGTCGTGGCCCGGCAGCGGTCGCACGAGCTGTTCATGCTCAACCTGCTGCTCGTGTCGCTGGGACTCGCGGCGCTCACAGAGGCCGCCGGGCTGTCGCTCGCGCTGGGAGCGTTCCTCGCCGGGATGCTGATCGCGGAGACCGAGTTCCGCTACCAGGTCGAGGAGGACATCGCGCCGTTCCGGGACGTGCTGCTCGGGCTGTTCTTCGTGACGGTCGGCATGTCGCTCGACCTCGGGGTCGTGGCGGCCAACATCGGCTGGGTGGTGGCGCTCCTCGTCGTCCCGGTCGCCGCCAAGCTCGCGCTGATCGTGCTGCTGGCGCGCGCGTTCGGGTCGTCGAACGCCACGGCACTGCGCAGCGGGCTCTACCTCGCGCAGGCCGGCGAGCTCGCCCTGGCGATGCTCGCTCTCGCCGTGCAGAACCGGATCCTCGACGGCCCGATCCAGCAGGTGGTCCTCGCGGCGATGGTGCTGTCGATGCTCGCGGCGCCGGTCGTGATCCAGAACATCGAGCCGATCGTGCGCCGGTTCACCGCGAACGACTGGCTCGCGCGCGCGGCGCAGGTGACGGCGATCGCATCGCAGGCGATGGCCCGGCAGGAGCACGTGATCGTGTGCGGCTACGGCCGCAGCGGCCAGAACCTGGCGCGACTGCTCGACGCCGAGAACATCCCGTTCGTCGCGCTCGACAACGACCCGGACCGCGTGCGCGAGGCCTCGGGGGCGGGCGCGAGCGTGGTCTACGGCGACGCGGGCCGGGGCGAGACCCTCGCCGCGGCGGGGCTCGCGAAGGCGCGCGCGCTCGTGATCACGTTCGCCGACGTCCCGCGCGCGCTGAAGATCCTGCACCAGGTGCACCGCCTGCGGCCCGACGTCCCGGTGGTGGTGCGCACGCTCGACGACGCCGAGCTCGATCGCCTGCTCAAGGCCGGCGCGACGGAGGTGGTGCCCGAAGTGCTCGAGGGCAGCCTGATGCTCGCCTCCCATTCGCTCCTGCTGCTCGGCGTTCCGCTGAACCGCGTGCTCGCCCGCATCCGGGCGATCCGCGAGGAGCGCTACAGCCTGTTCCGCGGCTTCTTCCGCGGCGCGACCGACGCGACCGACGCGGCCGACGCCCTTCAGCCGCGCCTGAAGTCGGTGCTGCTGACCGAGCGCGCGGCGGCGGTCGGACGCACGCTCGCGGAGCTCGATCTCGACCGGCTCGTCGAGGTGAACGCGGTCCGCAGGCCGGGCGTGCGCTCGACGCGCCCGTCCCCGGAGTGGACCCTCGCGGCGGGCGACGTCGTCGTGCTGCTCGGACGGCCCGAAAACCTGGCGATCGCCGAGGGGCTCCTCCTGCACGACTGACGTGCTCGCGCCGGGCCGGCGCCAACTGACCGCGGGTCATTGCTGCCGCGTCCTGCCCCCCGTACAATCACCGGTTCCCCAGGGAGCGCTCTCCGTGACCCCAACCCCGCCGGTCCGCCCGTCTGCCAGCTTCGACCGCAGCCACACGACCGCCATCGAGCTCGACCACGTCACGTTCGGCTACGACCGGACGCGGCAGGTTCTGTCCGGCATCACGATGTCGATCCCGCGCGGCCAGGTCGTCGCGATCATGGGAGGGTCGGGATGCGGCAAGACCACGATCCTGCGGCTGATCGGCGGACAGCTGCGCCCGAGCGAGGGGCGCGTCGTCGTCGCGGGACAGTCGGTTCCGGATCTCGACCGGGACGGGCTCTACGCGCTGAGACGCGAGATCGGCATGCTGTTCCAGTTCGGCGCGCTGTTCACCGACATGACGGTCTTCGAGAACATCGCGTTCCCGCTGCGCGAGCACACCGACCTCTCGGAGGAGATGATCCGCGACCTCGTGCTGATGAAGCTCAACGCGGTGGGGCTGCGCGGCGCGGCCGCGCTCGTGCCGTCGGCGCTCTCCGGGGGCATGGCGCGCCGCGTCGCGCTTGCCCGGGCGATCGCGCTCGACCCGATGCTCGCGCTCTACGACGAGCCGTTCGCGGGCCTCGACCCGATCTCGCTCGGCATCGTCGGCCAGCTGATCCGGAAGCTCAACGACGCGCTCGGCATCTCGTCGGTCATCGTCACGCACGACGTCTACGAGTCGCTCAAGATCGTCGACTACCTGTACTTCGTGTCCGCCGGGCGCATCGTCGCGCAGGGGACGCCCGACGAGGTGCGCGCGTCGAGCGACCCTTTCGTCCGCCAGTTCGTGGACGGCGAGGCCGACGGCCCGGTGCCGTTCCACATCAAGGCGCCGCCGCTTTCCGACGAGTTCTCCGTCCATGCCGGCTAGCGCGATCGCCGACGGACTGCGTCGCGTCGGTGCGGGCACGCGCCGCGCGGTCACGCGGCTCGGATTCGCGGCCCGCTTCACGGTGGCCGTGTTCGCGCATTCGCTCGAGGGCCTGAAGCGCGTCAGGCTCACGCTGCGCGAGATCTACTTCGCCGGCGCGCTGTCGCTCGTCATCATCCTCGTGTCGGGGCTGTTCGTCGGCATGGTGCTGGCCCTCCAGGGCTACGACATCCTGCAGCGCTACGGCGCCTCGGAGTCGCTCGGCGTGATGGTCGCGCTGTCGCTGCTGCGCGAGCTCGGTCCGGTGGTCGCGGGGCTCCTGTTCGCGAGCCGCGCCGGCAGCGCGATCACGGCGGAGATCGGCCTCATGAAGGCGACCGAGCAGCTCTCGGCGATGGAGATGATGGCGGTCGACCCGCTCGCCCGCGTCGTCGCGCCGCGCTTCTGGGGCGGCGTGATCTCGATGCCGCTGCTCGCCGCGCTGTTCTCGACGATGGGCGTCTACGGCGCGTACCTCGTCGGCGTGAAGCTGATCGGCCTCGACGCGGGAGCGTTCTGGGGCAACATGCAGGCGGGCGTCGATTTCCGCGAGGACGTCGTCAACGGCATCATCAAGAGCGTCGTGTTCGGGCTGATCGTCAGCCTCTTCGCGGTGTTCGAGGGCTACGACGCCGCGCCGACCGCCGAGGGCGTGTCGAGCGCGACGACTCGGACCGTCGTCGGGTCGTCGCTCTCGATCCTCGCGGCCGACTTCGTGCTGACCGTGTTCATGTTCCGCGGGGTCGGCGCCTGACCGGCCGGGCGGCGCGAACCGTCCAACGACAACGATGTCCAACCACCGCAACGAGCCACCGACGCCATGAACCGTTCGACCATCGACCTGTGGGTCGGCATCTTCGTCGCGCTCGGGCTGGGCGCGATCCTGTTCCTGTCGCTCAAGGTCGGGAACCTGCTGACGACGTCGCACAGCGAGGGCTACCGGATCGAGGCGGCGTTCGACAACATCGGCGGCCTCAAGGTGCGGGCGCCGGTGAAGGCGGCGGGCGTCGCCGTCGGACGCGTCGAGGCGATCCGGCTCGACCCGAAGACCTACGAGGCGGTCGTCACGCTGTCGATCGACCGGCAGTACGCGTTCACGAAGGACACGATCGCGTCGATCCTGACGTCGGGCCTGCTGGGCGAGGTCTACGTGGGGCTCGACTCCGGCGGCGACCCGCAGCTCGTCGCGGAAGGCGGGCGCGTCGGCAAGACGCAGTCCGCCGTGGTGCTCGAGAAGCTGATCAGCCAGTTCCTGTTCGACAAGGCGGCGCAGGGAGGGGGCGGCAAATGAAGACGACGCGGCGGTGGTGGCGGACGGTGCCGGCCCTCGTCGCCGCGGCGGCGCTGTCCGGTTGCGCGACGACGCAGGGCGGCGGCGCGACGGCGGCGGCCGACCCGTTCGAGCCGTTCAACCGCGCGATGTACGCGATCCACGAGCCGATCGACGACAACATCGTCCGCCCGATGGCGCAGGCATGGGTCGACTACGTGCCCTCGCCGCTCCAGCACGCGGTGCGCACGTTCTTCGGCAACATCGAGGACGGCTTCTCGGCGCTGAACGGGCTGCTGCAGGGCAAGTGGGAGAAGGCCGGCAACGATCTCGGCCGGATCACCGTGAACGTGTGGGGCTTCGGCCTGATCGACATCGCGACCGAGGCCGGCATCCCGAAGGGCGACGAGGACTTCGGCCAGACGTTCGGATACTGGGGCATCCCGCAGGGGCCGTTCCTGTTCGTGCCGATCCTCGGCCCGACGACGGTGCGCGACGGCACCGGCCTCGCCATCCGCCTCTGGTACGGCCCCACCACCTACATGAACGACATCCCGCTGCGCAACGTGCTGTGGTTCATGGGCGGCCTCGACCTGCGCGTGCAGGCGCTCGACGCCTCGGCGATGGTCGACCGCGCCGCGATCGACAAGTACACGTTCATCCGCCGCTCGTACCTGCAGCGGCGCGAGTACCTGGTGCACGACGGCAACCCGCCGAAGAAGGAAGACGACGAATGAGCCGACGTTTCGATGCCGCGCGCCGCGCGGTCCTCCTCGCCGCCCTCGCGCTCGCCGCTTCGGGCCCGGCGCGGGCGCAGGAGGGGCCCGACGCGCTGGTGAAGCGCGTATCGCAGGAAGTGATGGAGATCATCAGGGCCGATCCCAAGGTGCAGGCCGGCGACATGGCGCGCATCCGCGAGGTCGTCGAGACGAAGCTCCTGCCTTACTTCGACTTCACCCGGATGACCGCGCTGGCGATGGGGCGCAACTGGAACAAGGCGACGCCCGACCAGCAGAAGCGCCTCGCCGACGAGTTCCGGTCGCTGCTCGTGCGGACCTACTCGGGCTCGCTCTCGCAGTACCGCAACCAGACGATCGAGTACAAGCCGCTCCGCGCGGACGCGGCCGCGGCCGACGTCACCGTGCGCACGGAAGTCGTCCGGCCCGGGCAGGCCTCGGTGCAGATCGACTACAGCATGGCCAGGGGCGGCGGCGGCTGGAAGGCCTACGACGTGATCGTCGGCGGCGTCTCGCTCGTGACGAACTACCGCGACGAGTTCAACGAGCAGATCCGCCAGGGCGGCGTCGACGGGCTGATCGCGTCGCTCGTGGCGCGCAACAAGGGCGGCGCCGCGAAGTGAACGGGGAGGCGCGCAGCGGGGGGTTCGTCGCGGCGGACGGCGGCGCGCGCTGGGCATACGCGGGCGTGCTCACGTTCGCGAACGCGGAAGCCGTGCTCGAGTCCGCCGGCGCGCTGCCGCTCCCGTCGAGCGGCGTCGCGGACCTGTCCGGGCTCGCGCACGCCGATTCCTCCGCGCTCGCGGTGCTGCTCGCGCTCAAGCGGCGCGCCGCGGCCGAGGGCGCGAGGCTCGCGTTCGAGTCGGTCCCCGTCTCGATCGCGTCGCTCGCCCGCGTCTACGGCATCGACTCGCTCGTCGGGGTCTGACCGCCACGTGCGCGCCGCCGTCGAGATTGCCGGACTGTCGCGCCGCTACGGCCGGGTCCAGGCGCTGGACGGCGTCGACCTCGCGGTGCGCGAGGGCGAGTTCTTCGGGCTGCTCGGACCCAACGGCGCGGGCAAGACGACCCTGATCTCGGTGCTGGCGGGCCTCGTGCGCGCCGATGCCGGGAGCGTGCGCGTGATGGGCCACGACGTCCTCGCCGACTACCGCTCGGCGCGCCGCGCGCTCGGCGTCGTGCCGCAGGAGCTCGTCTTCGACCCGTTCTTCTCGGTGCGCGAGACGCTGCGCATCCAGTCCGGCTACTTCGGCCTGCGCCACAACGACGACTGGATCGACGAGATCCTGCACCACCTCGACCTCGCGTCGAAAGCCGACGCGAACATGCGCTCGCTCTCCGGCGGGATGAAGCGGCGCGTCCTGGTCGGGCAGGCGCTCGTCCACCGGCCGCCGGTCATCGTGCTGGACGAGCCGACCGCCGGGGTCGACGTCGAGCTGCGCCGCAGCCTGTGGCAGTTCATCCGCAAGCTCAACGCCGACGGCCACACGGTGATCCTGACGACGCACTACCTCGAGGAGGCCGAGGCGCTGTGCGGGCGCATCGCGATGCTGAAGGCCGGGCGCGTCGTCGCGCTCGACACGAAGCAGGCGCTGCTGTCGCGCTACTCGGGCCTCACCGTGAGGCTCGTCGCGCGCGAGCTGCCTCCGGCATGGCAGGACCGGCTGCTGCGCCGGACCGGCGACGTCTGGCACCTCGCGATCGACCGCCCCGCCGACCTGGAGTCGCTGCTCGGCGCGATGCGGGTCGGTGGCATCGCCGTCGACGAGCTGACGCTCGACGAGGCCGATCTCGAGCAGGTGTTCCTGCACATCATGCAGTCGGGGGCCCAAGCCCCTGCGGCGAGGGCGGCGGGCGCGGAGGCCGCGCGGTGATCGCCGCCCCCGACGCCCACGGCGGCGGCGCGTGGACGCTCTTCCGCAAGGAGGTGCTGCGCTTCTGGAAAGTGAGCTTCCAGACGGTCGCGGCGCCGGTGCTGACCTCGCTCCTCTACCTGCTGATCTTCTCGCACGTGCTCGAATCCCACGTCGCGGTCTTCGACGGCAGGGTTCGCTACGCCGAGTTCCTCGTGCCGGGCCTCGTCATGATGTCGGTGCTCCAGAACAGCTTCGCGAACTCGTCCTCGTCGCTGATCCAGTCGAAGATCACGGGCAACCTCGTGTTCGTGCTGCTCGCGCCGCTGTCGCCGCGCGAACTCTTCGCCGCGTACGTCGCCGGCGCGATGGTGCGCGGGATCGCGGTGGGCGCGGGCGTGTTCGTCGTCACGCTCTTCTTCGCACCGGCGCTCGCGCTGCCCGCGCACCCGCTGTGGGCGGTCGCGTTCGCGCTGCTGGGGAGCGCCATCCTGGGCACCCTCGGCCTCGTCGCCGGCATCTGGGCCGACAAGTTCGACCAGCTGGCCGCGTTCCAGAATTTCGTCATCGTGCCGCTCACGTTCCTGTCGGGGGTGTTCTACTCGATCCACTCGCTGCCGCCGTTCTGGCAGGCGGCGTCGCACTTCAATCCGTTCTTCTACATGATCGACGGATTCCGCTACGGTTTCTTCGGCCTCGCCGACGCGCCTCCGGCGACGAGCCTCGCCGTCGTGGGCGCGTTCGCGCTCGCGCTCGCGGCACTCGCGCTCGTGCTGATCGGGCGCGGATGGAAGCTGCGTCCGTAGAATCCGGGTCCGACATGGCCGCCTTCCGCCTCGGGATCGTCCTCCTCGCCGCCGCGCTCGGGCTCGCGCACGCGGCGCCCGCGGCCGGTGACGCGGCCTCCGTCGTCGCGGAAGCCGCGGCGCTCGAGTCGGGGGAGCTCCAGGTCGCGGTCGTGTGGGTCGACGGGCGCCCGCTCTTCAAGGTCGCCGGCCTCGCCGCGACGATGCCGGCGCAGAAGCGCGCGGATCGGGTCGCGGAGCGGATCGAGGAGCTCGCCGCCGATCCGTCCGTCGATCCCTCGAAGCTGCGCATCGAGCCGTTCGGCGGGACGCGTCCCATCCTCTACGGCGAGAAGCTGATCGTCGTCGTGACCGCCCCCGACGCGGGCCTGCTCGGCATCGACGTCGACACCGGCGCCGAGGCGTTCAAGCGGCGCATCGCCGAGGCGATCGGCGAGTATCGCGTCGACCGGACGCCCGAGCGCATGCGTGCCGGCGCCGCGACGGCCGTCGCGGCGCTCGTCGTCGCGGCCTTCCTCGTCGCGCTCGCGCTGTGGCTGGCGCGCCGGGCGCACGCGGCGCTCGACCGGCGCTACCAGCACCGGCTCCAGACGGTCGGGATCCAGTCGTTTCAGATCCTGCACGCGGACCAGATACGGGCCGCGATCCACCGAGCGATCTCGATCGCCCGGACGATCGTCGTGGCTGTCGTGCTGTTCGCGGCGATCGACTACGCGCTGTCGTCCTTCCCGTGGACGCGTCGCGTCGGGCTCGAGCTCCTTTCCTTCATCCTCGACCCGCTGCACTCGATCGGCAAGGGCTTCGTGGCGCATCTGCCCAACGTCGCGTTCCTCGTCGTGCTCGTCGTCGTCGTGCGCTATCTGCTCCGGCTCATGCGCCTGTTCTTCGAGGCCGTCGGCGGGGGGCGGGTGGCGCTGCACGGGTTCGATTCCTCGTGGGCGGACCCGACGTACAAGCTCCTGCGCCTGGTCGTCGTCGTGTTCTCGCTGGTCGTCGCGTATCCGTACATCCCGGGGTCGCAGACCGACGCGTTCAAGGGCATATCGATCTTCCTGGGCTTTGCGTTCTCGCTCGCGTCGACGACCGCGATCTCGAACATCGTCGCCGGCTACGCGCTCATCTATCGCGGAGCGTTCAAGCCCGGCGACCGCATCCGGGCCGGCGACGTCGTCGGCATCGTGACGCGCTCGCGGCTGCAGAGCACGCACCTCAGGACCGCGAAGAACGAGGAGGTGATCCTGCCGAACGCGCAGCTCATGGGCGGGACGATCGTCAACTACAGCTCGCTCGTCGGGACCGCGGGGCCGCTTGCGTCGGTCACGGTCGGCATCGGCTACGAAACGCCGTGGCGGCAGGTCGAGGCGATGCTGCTCATGGCCGCGGGGCGCACCGAGGGGGTGTCCCGCGAGCCTGCCCCGTTCGTCTGGCACCGCGAGCTCGGCGACTTCTGCGTGAGCTACGAGCTCAACGTGCACGCGCAGGACGCCTCCGGGATCGAGAAGGTGCGCACGGCGCTCTCGCGCAACGTGCTCGACGTGTTCAACGACTACGGCGTGCAGATCATGACCCCGGCGTACGAGACTGATCCGGCCGAGCCCAAGGTCGTCAAGCCGGGAGACTGGCATTTGCCGCCGGCGGCGCCGCCGGCGGAGGACGCCGGTTCGGGCAAGCGCTAGCACGAAGAGGTCCCGCGTCGCCGGGACGGCCGAGCCGAGTGCGGTACCATTTCGTCCCTCGCGGCGCCTTTTGCGCCCGTCGACGCGCCCGCCCATGCACGACACGCCTCCCGTCACGCCCGAATCGATCCGCGCATCCCTCGCCGCAGGGCTCCATTGCGACGTCGTCGAGGTGCGCGGCGACGGGCACCACTTCGAAGCGCTGATCGTCTCGCGCGAGTTCGACGGCCTGAACCGCGTGCGCCGCCACCAGCTCGTCTACGCCGCGCTCGGGGACCGGATGAAGCAGGAGATCCACGCGTTGTCGATGCGCACGCTCACGCCCGACGAGTGGCGGGCCGGGCAGGGGCAATAGCGCCGGATGACTGGCTTCGACATCGCCATCGCCACGCCAGAATTCGTCGTCGGCGCGCCCCGATCGCGCCCTTCGCGGCGGCATCGTCGCGCGCCATCCTCGGCGCATGGATGCCCTCGCCCTCGAACGTCCGGTCGCCCGCTCACGCGGGACGCCGGCTGACAACGCCCCGACCGATACCGCCGTGGACAAGCTCGTCATCGAAGGAGGCCGCCGGCTCGCAGGCGAGATCCCGGTCTCCGGCGCCAAGAACGCGGCATTGCCGATCCTCTGCGCCGCGCTGCTCACGCCCGAGCCGCTGGTCCTCACGCACGTCCCGCACCTGAACGACGTGCGCACGATGCGGACGCTGCTCTCGCAGATGGGCGTGCGGATCGAGGAGCGCTCGGCCGGCGAGGTCGTGCTGGAGGCGTCGCGCATCGAGTGGCCGCTCGCGCCCTACGAGCTGGTCAAGACGATGCGCGCGTCGATCCTCGTGCTGGGACCGCTGCTGGCGCGCAGCCGCGAGGCGCGCGTCTCGCTGCCCGGCGGCTGCGCGATCGGCCTGCGGCCCGTCGACCAGCACGTCAAGGGCCTGCAGGCGATGGGTGCGGAGATCGACCTCGAGCACGGCTACATCGGCGCGCGCACGACGCGGCTGAAGGGGACGCGCTTCGTGTTCGACGTCGTGACCGTCACCGGCACCGAGAACCTTCTGATGGCGGCGACGCTCGCCGAGGGAACGACGGTGCTCGAGAACGCCGCGCGCGAGCCCGAGGTCGTCGATCTGGCCGAGTGCCTGCTCGCCATGGGCGCGAAGATCGCGGGCGCGGGCACCGATCGCATCGTCGTCGAGGGCGTCGACCGGCTCCGTGGCGCGACGCACCGGGTCATGCCGGACCGCATCGAGACCGGCACGTTCCTCGCGGCGGTCGCAGCCACGGGCGGACGCGCGACGCTCACCGGCGCGCGTGCCGATACGCTGGAGGCGGTGATCGACAAGCTCGTCGAGGCGGGCGCGCGGATCGAGGCGACGGCGGATGCGATCCGCGTGTCGCGCGACGGGCCGCTCGTCGCGGCGAACGTCCGCACGGCGCCCTACCCCGCGTTCCCGACCGACATGCAGGCGCAGTTCATGGCGCTCGCGACGCGCGCCGAGGGCACGTCGGTGATCACCGAGACGATCTTCGAGAATCGCATGATGCACGTGCAGGAGCTGGTGCGGCTCGGCGCCGACATCGAGGTGGAGGGCAGCACGGCGATCGTTCGCGGCGTCCCGCGGCTCACCGGCGCGAACGTGATGGCCACCGACCTGCGCGCCTCCGCGTGCCTCGTGATCGCCGGCCTCGTGGCCGACGGCGCGACGACGATCGATCGGATCTACCACCTGGACCGTGGCTACGAGCGCCTCGAGGAGAAGCTCGCGGCGCTCGGGGCCTCGATCACGCGGGTCAGATGAGCAGCGACCCGCCGCGGCGTCCGATCGAGGATTCCCCGCTGGGCCGCGAGGTTCCGCTGCCCGGACGCTACGACCCCTCGCTCCTGTTCCCGGTCGATCGCGCCGACGCGCGTTCCGCCATCGGCGTCGTCGCGCCGCTGCCGTTCTCGGGCCACGACGCGTGGACCGCGTGGGAGCTCGCGTGGCTCGACGCGTCGGGACGCCCGCAGGTCGCGGTCGGGCGCTTCGAGGTGCCGGCGGCCTCGCCGCGCATCGTCGAGTCGAAGTCGGTCAAGCTCTACCTCGCGTCGCTCAATCACGAGCGGCTCGAGTCGCGCGAGGCGTACGCGGCGACGATCGCGCGCGACCTGTCGCAGGCGACGGGGGCGGACGTGCGCGTGGCGCTCGCGCTGCCGCCCGCGTTCGGCGGGCTCGCGCGCGAGAGCGCCGACGGCGCCTCCATCGACGCGGCGCCGCTCGCTTCGATCCCGGACGAACCGGACCCGTCGCGCCTCACGACGACCGCGTGGGACGGGGACGAGACGCTCCACACGTCGCTGTTCCGCTCGGTGTGCCCGGTCACCGGCCAGCCCGACTACGCGACGGTGATCGTCCGCTACCGCGGACCGCGAATCGAGCGCGGGCCGCTCCTTGCCTACCTGGCCGGATTCCGGCGCCACCCGGGCTTCCACGAGAGCTGCGTCGAGCGGATCTTCGTCGACCTGCTCGCGGCCTGCCGCCCGAACAAGCTCGCCGTCGAGGCGCGGTTCACGCGCCGCGGCGGCCTCGACATCAACCCGTTCCGCACGAACGAGACGACCTGGCGCGCCCGCTCCGCACCCGACGTGCGGCAGTAGCCGGCGATCCGGGTCGGCGCGGGCCGGTCGAAACGCGCCGACCCCGGATGGGCGGGGCGGGGGGGCGCGGGCCCGGCGAAGGGACCCGGGCCGGCTCCGGTAGAATGAACGGTTCGATGGCGCGACGGCGGTCGCCCGCTCCGCGCCGGATTCCTCCCGGCCATCCCGTGACGCTCACGATCGCCCTCTCGAAGGGCCGCATCCTCGACGAGACGCTGCCGCTCCTCGCGACGGCGGGCATCGTGCCGTCCGAGGATCCCGAGACTTCGCGCAAGCTCATCCTCGCCACGAGCCGGCCCGGCGTCTCGTTGATGATCGTGCGCGCGTCCGACGTTCCGACCTACGTGCAGTGGGGGGCCGCGGATCTCGGCGTGGCGGGCAAGGACGTGCTGCTCGAACACGGCGGCCACGGGCTCTACCAGCCGGTCGACCTCGGCATCGCGCGCTGCCGGATGTCGGTCGCGACGAAACGCGGCTACGACTGGGCGGGCACCGTCCAGCGCGGCGCGCGAATCCGCGTCGCGACCAAGTACGTCGAGATCGCGCGCGAGCACTTCGCCGCGAAGGGCATGCACGTGGACCTGATCAAGCTGTACGGCTCGATGGAACTCGCGCCGCTTTCGGGGCTCGCCGACGCGATCGTCGACCTCGTGTCGACGGGCAACACGCTGAAGGCCAACGACCTGGTCGAGGTCGAGACGATCATGCCGATCACCGCACGGCTCGTCGTGAACCCGGCGGCGCTTAAACTCAAGCGCGAGGCCGTGAAGCCGCTCGTGGATGCGCTGGCGGCCGCCGCCGCGCAGGGAGCCGCAGCGTGAGTGCAGCGGCCTTTCGCCGCCTGTCGTCCGCAGCCCCCGGCTTCGACGCCGAGCTCGAGGCGTTGATCGCGTTCGAGGCCGCGCAGGATCCCGACGTCGACGATGCGGTCGCGCGGATCGTCGCCGAGGTGCGCAGTCGCGGCGACGACGCGCTCCTCGAGCTCACGAAGCGGTTCGACAGGCTCGACGTGCCGTCGGCCGCGGCGCTGGAGATCTCCGCCGACGAGATGCGCCGCGCGTACGAGCTGCTTCCCGACGACCAGCGCGACGCGCTCGCGACGGCCGCCGCGCGGATCCGCTCGTTCCACGAGGCGCAGAAGGCGCACGGCGGTGCGTTCAAGGTCACCGAGCCCAACGGCACCGAGCTCGGCCAGCGCATCACGCCGCTCGACAGCGTCGGCCTCTACGTTCCCGGCGGCAAGGCGGCCTATCCGTCGTCGGTGCTGATGAACGCGATTCCCGCGAACGTGGCCGGGGTGCGCGACATCGTCATGGTCGTTCCGACGCCCGGCGGCGTGCGCAGCGCGCTGGTGCTCGCGGCCGCGCACCTCGCCGGCGTGTCGCGCGCGTTCACGATCGGCGGCGCGCAGGCGATCGCGGCGCTCGCCTACGGCACCGGAACGATCCCGCGCGTCGACAAGATCTGCGGACCGGGCAACGCCTACGTCGCCGCGGCGAAGCGGCGCGTGTACGGCACCGTCGGCATCGACATGGTCGCGGGCGTCTCCGAGATCCTCGTGATCGCGGACGCGTCGGCGAATCCGGACTGGGTCGCGATCGACCTGTTCTCGCAGGCCGAGCACGACGAGATGGCGCAGGCGATCCTGCTTTCGCCGGATGCTGCGCTGATCGACGCGGTCGAGGCGGCGATGCACCGCGCTCTCGCCTCGATGCCGCGCGCGCCGATCATCACGGCGTCGTTCGAGAAGCGCGGTGCGCTCGTGCAGGTGCGCGACCTCGCGGAGGCCTGCGAGATAGCGAACCGCATCGCGCCCGAGCACCTCGAGCTCGCGGTCGCCGACCCCGACGGGCTGGTTCCGCGGATCCGCCATGCCGGCGCGATCTTCATGGGCCACCACGCGTCGGAGGCGCTCGGCGACTATTGCGCCGGCCCCAACCACGTGCTGCCGACGGGGCGCACGGCGCGGTTCTCCTCGCCGCTGGGCGTCTACGATTTCCAGAAGCGCTCGTCGGTGCTGCGCATCTCGCCCGCCGCCGCCCGCGCGCTCGGTCCGGTCGCCGCGACGCTCGCGCACGGCGAAGGGCTGACCGCGCACGCGCGCTCGGCGGAAGCGCGGCTCGCGCCCTCGCCGCCGAATGCCGTGGAGGCGACGCCGTGAACGATTCCCGCCCCCGCAGCGCGCCGCGTGCAAGCGACGCCGACGTCGCCGACGTCGTCCGGCGCACGGTCCGCGACGAGATCCGCGCGACCTCCGCCTACCCGGTGCCGAAGTCGGCCGGCATGATCGAGCTGCACGCCAACGAGAACCCGTGGCCGCTGCCCGACGACGTTCGCGCGAAGCTCGCCGCGGCGGTGGCCGCCGTGCCGCTCAACCGTTATCCGGACGGGGCGGGCGACGGCGTGAAGGCGGCGATCGCGCGCGCGCTGCCGCTGCCCGAGGGCGCCGCGCTCGTGCTGGGCAACGGCTCCGACGAGCTGATCCAGGTGATCACGGCGGCGATCGCGCGGCCGGGCGCGTGCGTGCTCGCGCCCGATCCCACGTTCGTCATGTACCGGATCTACGCGATGCAGGCGCACGTCCGCTACGAGTCCGTGCCGCTGAATGCCGATTTCACTCTCGACGTCGAGGCGCTCGTCGCGGAGATCGCCCGCCGGAAGCCCGCGCTCGTCTGGCTCGCGAGCCCGAACAACCCGACGGGCCGCGCGATTCCCGCGGCGGCGGTCGAGCGCGTGCTCGCGGCCGCGCCGGGGCTCGTCGTCGTCGACGAGGCGTACGCGGACTTCGCGGGCGCGACGCTCGTGCCCCGCGTGCTCGACTTCCCGAACCTCGTCGTCATGCGCACGCTGTCGAAGATCGGGCTCGCCGGCGTGCGGCTCGGCTACGCGGTCGGGCATCCGGCGTGGATCGGCGAGCTCGACAAGGTCCGCTCGCCCTACAACGTGAACGCGCTCACGCAGGCCGTCGTGCCGGTGGTCCTCGGCGCGGCCGAGGCGCTGGCCGCGCAGGTCGCCGACGTCCGCAGGGAGCGCTCGCGCCTCGCGGCCGCGCTCGCGGCGATGCCCGGCTTCTCGGTGACGCCGGGCGACGCCAATTTCCTCCTCGTGCGCGTCCCCGACGCGCCCGCGATCGCATCGGGATTGCGCACCGCGGGCATCCTGGTGAAGAATCTGCACGGCGGACACCCGCTGACGAGGAACTGCCTGCGGATCACCGTCGGCACCCCCTCCGAGAACGACGCGCTGCTCGCGGCGCTGGCCAGACCATGAACGCACCCGCCGCACCCGCCGCCCGCATCGCCCGCGTCGAGCGCAACACGCGCGAGACCCGCATCGCCGTCGAGGTGAATCTCGACGGCACCGGACGCGCGCAGCTCGACACCGGCGTCCCGTTCCTCGACCACATGCTCGAGCAGGTCGCGCGGCACGGCACGATCGACCTCTCGGTCAAGGCCGAGGGCGACCTGCACATCGACGCGCACCACACGGTCGAGGACGTCGGCATCGTGGTCGGCCAGGCGGTTGCGAAGGCGCTGGGCGACAAGGCGGGGCTCGTCCGTTACGGCCACGCCTACGTGCCGCTCGACGAGGCGCTCTCGCGCGTCGTGATCGACCTGTCGGGCCGTCCCGGCCTCGAGTTCCACGTCGCGTTCACGCGCGCGCGGATCGGGAGCTTCGACGTCGACCTCGCGAGCGAGTTCTTCCAGGGCTTCGTCAACCACGCGCTCGCGACACTGCACGTGGACAACCTGCGCGGCGCGAACGCGCACCACCAGTGCGAGACGGTGTTCAAGGCGTTCGGCCGCGCGCTCCGGATGGCGGTCGCGCGCGACCCGCGCGCCGCCGGCGCGATCCCGTCGACCAAGGGGTCGCTCTGAGCCCACGATTCGTCAGGTGACGGAAGGCCGGGAACGGCGAGCGGGAGTTGCGGCGCGTCGAGCGCGCCGGCATTGCCCCGACGTCGAGCCGGCGCGTGATCGGAACTCCGACCCCTCCACGTTCCTGCTCCCCGTGTCCGCGCGATCGCTCGCGCTGCCGACGTCACGCAGGCCCCCGACGCGGCCGATCCCCGTCCTCTGATCGCTGATCCCCGATGCCCGACATCGCCGTCATCGACTACGGAATGGGCAACCTTCGCTCGGTGGCGAAGGCGCTCGCGCACGTCGCGCCCGAGGCCCGCGTCGTGGTCACCGGCGATGCCGCGACGATCCGGTCGGCGTCGCGGGTCGTGCTGCCGGGGCAGGCGGCGATGCCCGACTGCATCCGCTGCATCGACGACTCCGGCCTGCGCGACGTCGTGCTCGAGGTCGTGCGCGAGCGACCGTTCCTCGGCATCTGCCTCGGGCTCCAGATGCTGTTCGAGGAGAGCGAGGAGGGCCCGACGCGCGGCCTGGGCGTCCTGCCGGGCACGGTCCGGCGATTCCGCGACGAGGCGATGATCCTGCCCGGAGGCGAGCGCCTCAAGGTGCCGCACATGGGCTGGAGCCCGGTCCGGCAGGCGCAGGCACACCCGCTCTGGCAGGGCATCGCGGACGATGAGCGCTTCTACTTCGCGCACAGCTACTGCGCGGTCCCCGCCGATCCCGGGGTGATCGCCGGGACGACCGAGTATCCCGCGCCGTTTACTTGCGCGGTGGCGCGGGCTAATATCTTCGCGACCCAGTTCCACCCGGAAAAGAGCCACCGCGCAGGACTGCAGTTGCTCGCAAACTTCGTCGCCTGGAACGGGCGACCCTGACGCGTTCCGACCGAAGCCCTCCCGCGCGCTCCCGGCCATGCTGATCATTCCCGCGATCGACATCAAGGACGGGCACTGCGTCCGCCTCAAGCAGGGCGACATGCAGGCCGTCACCGTGTTCTCCGAGGACCCGGCCGCGATGGCCCAGCACTGGCTCGAGCAGGGCGCCGAGCGGCTGCACCTCGTCGACCTCAACGGGGCCGTCGCCGGCATCCCGAAGAACGAGCACGTGATCCGCGAGATCACGAGCGTCGTCGGCGAGGAAATCCCGGTGCAACTGGGCGGCGGCATTCGCGACCTCGACACGATCGAGCGCTACCTCGACGACGGCATCACCTACGTCGTGATCGGCACGGCCGCCGTCAAGAACCCGGGATTCCTGCACGACGCGTGCTACGCGTTCCCCGGCCACATCATCGTCGGGCTCGACGCCCGCGAGGGCAAGGTCGCGACCGACGGCTGGTCGAAGATGACCGGCCACGACGTGGTCGACCTCGCGCGCAAGTTCGAGGACTACGGCGTCGAGGCGATCATCTACACCGACATCGGCCGCGACGGCATGATGACCGGCATCAACATCGAGGCCACCGTGCGCCTTGCGCGCGCGATCAGGGTGCCGGTGATTGCGTCGGGAGGATTGTCGAGCCTCGACAACGTGCGCGCGCTGCGCGAGTTCGAGAGCGACGGCATCGTCGGCGCGATCGCAGGGCGCGCGATCTACGAGGGCACGCTCGATTTCAGGGCGGCCGTCGAGGCGGGGAAGGCAGGAGCCAGGTAACTGGTAACAGGGGACAGAGGACAGAGGCGCCTGCGATTCCGGTGGCGGCGCATCGAGCGCCGACTCCCGCTTCATTCATCTGTCGGAGCGTCACGCGCGATCGCTCGCGCCCCCGGACGTCCCGCAGGCCGCCACGCCGCTGATCCCTGTCCTCTGGTTCCTGACTCCTGAAACTGATGCTCGCCAAACGCATCATCCCCTGCCTCGACGTCGCCGCCGGCCGCGTCGTGAAGGGCGTCAACTTCGTCAACCTGCGCGACGCGGGCGATCCCGTGGAGATCGCGAAGCGCTACGACGCGGAAGGCGCCGACGAACTCGCCTTCCTCGACATCCGCGCGAGCGTCGAGACGCGCGGGCTGCTCTACGGGATGATCGAGGCGGTCGCGGACCAGGTATTCATCCCGCTCACCGTCGGCGGCGGCGTCAACTCGGTCGACGACGTCCGCGGGCTGCTCAACGCCGGCGCGGACAAGGTCTCGATCAACACCGCGGGCGTGAAGCGGCCCGCGCTCTTCCGCGAGGCTTCCGAGCGCTTCGGCGCGCAGTGCATCGTCGCGGCGATCGACGCGAAGCAGTGCGCCGTCGACCAGTGGCAGGTCGTGATCCACGGCGGGCGCACGCCGACCGGCATCGACGCGGTCGAGTGGGCGGCCGAGGTGGCGGAGCTGGGCGCGGGCGAGATCCTGCTCACGAGCATGGACCGGGACGGGGCGAAGACCGGGTTCGACCTCAAGCTCACGCGAGCGGTGTCCGACGCGGTCGACGTCCCGGTGATCGCGTCGGGCGGCGTGGGGACGCTCCGGCACCTGGTCGACGGCATCACCGAGGGCGGCGCCGATGCCGTCCTCGCCGCGTCGATCTTCCACTACGGCGAGTTCACGATCGGCCAGGCGAAGGCCGCAATGCGCGCCGCCGGGATCGAAGTGCGCGTCTGATCCGGCGCGCGGGGCCGGGCCCGGGAACGGGTATCCCGGCGTCCGGCGGCGAGCCTCCGGAGGCGGCGGTGCGCCTGCGCTTAGAATGGGCGACGGGCATCGACGGATCGCATCCCGCGGCCGCCCCCCGACCTCGAATCCGCCAACCCGCATCCGGCATGCCGTCCTTCCTCGACACCGTCCGCTGGAACGCCGACGGCCTCGCGCCCGCGATCGCGCAGGACGCGGCCAGCGGCCGCGTGCTCACGCTCGCGTGGATGAACCGCGAGGCGCTCGAGCGCACGGCGGCGACCGGCGAGGCGCACTACTGGTCGCGCTCGCGTCGCAAGCTCTGGCACAAGGGCGAGAGCTCGGGCCACGTGCAGCGAGTGCGCGAGATCCGGCTCGACTGCGACGACGACGCGATCCTGCTCGTCGTCGAGCAGGCGGGCGGCATCGCGTGCCACACCGGACGCGAACGCTGCTTCCACAAGCGGCTCGAGGACGGCGCGTGGCGAGACGTCGACCCGGTGCTTCGCGACCCGAAGGAGATCTATGGCGACGACTGACGACGCGCGCGCGGGCGTGCTCGCGCGGCTCTCGGCGACGATCGAGGCGCGCAAGGGCGCGGACCCGTCGTCGTCCTACGTCGCGAGCCTGCTCGCGAAGGGCGGCGACGCGATCCTGAAGAAGATCGGCGAGGAGGCGACCGAGACGGTAATGGCGTCGAAGGACGGCGTCCCGGCGCGCGTGACCTCCGAGGTGGCGGACCTGTGGTTCCACTGCCTCGTGCTGCTCGCGCACCACGGCCTCTCGCCCGCCGACGTGCTCGCCGAGCTCGAGCGCCGCGAAGGGCGCTCCGGGCACGACGAGAAGGCGTCGCGCCGCTGATGCCCTCGACCTCGGGCGGCGGCGTCCTCTACGAGCGCGCGCAGTTCGGCACGACGATGGCGGTGGCCACGGTCATCGGCTCCCTGCTCGCGGCCTGGGTCACGGCGACCGTGTCGCGCGCGACGCTGGAGGCGGTCCCGTGGCTGCCGTGGGCGCTCTACGGCGTGCTGGCGCTCGCGTTCCTCCTCTTCGGATGGATGCGCGTCGTCGTCGACGATCGCCGGGTGAGGGCGGTCATGGGCGTCGGGATCGTGCGCAAATCGGTTGAGATCGCGGACATCCGGAAGGTGGACATCGTCCGCACCCGCGTCCTGTGGGGATGGGGCGTCCACTGGACCCCGGCCGGTTGGCTATACAATGTCGCGGGGCGATGGGCGATCCGGCTGGAGCTCGCGTCCGAGCGGCCGGTCATGATCGGGACCGGCGATGCCCGCGGCCTCCACGACGCGATCGAGTCGGCCCGCGCCCTTGCTTCCCCACGGAACCCCTGAGCCGAATGCACGACCCGAACTGCATCTTCTGCAAGATCGTCGCCGGCGAGATCCCCTGCCGCAAGGCGCACGAGGACGGCGACGTGCTGGCGTTCCACGACATCCGGCCGCTCGCGCCGGTGCACGTGCTCGTCATCCCGAAGAAGCACATCGCGACGATGTACGACTGCGCGCCGGGCGACGAGGCGCTGCTGGGCAGGATGCTCGCGCTCGCGCCGGCGATCGCGCGCGCGCAGGGCGCGAACGACGGGTTCCGGATCATCGTCAACACCGGCCGCGTCGGAAGGCAGGAAGTGCAGCACATCCACATCCACGTGATCGGCGGGCCGGATTCGCTGGGCCCGATGATCCTGCGCAAGGACCATTGAGGAGAAGGACATGGGCGGACTTTCGATCTGGCACTGGCTCATCGTGCTGCTTGTCGTCGTGCTGATCTTCGGCACGAAGAAGCTGCGCAACATCGGTCAGGACCTGGGCGGCGCGGTGAAGGGGTTCAAGGACGGCGTCAAGGGCGCGAACGAGGAGGCGGACGCCGCGAAGGGCGCCTCCGCCGAGGCTGCCCCGCCGGGCAAGATCGGCGGGCAGACGATCGAAGGCGAGGTCCGCAAGGAGACCTCGGCCAAGTCCTGATTCCCGGACGGCGCGCTCCCGGCGCGCCGCTTGCCGCGCCGGGGCGGTGCGCCGGTGCGGCGATCCCGCCATGTTCGACATCGGCTTCTCCGAGATCGTCGTCATCGCCGTCGTGGCGCTGATCGTCATCGGCCCCGAGCGGCTGCCGAAGACGGCGCGCACGCTCGGCCACCTGTTCGGCCGGCTCCAGCGCTACGTCAACGACGTGAAGGCCGACATCAGCCGCGAGATGGAGCTCGAGGAACTGCGCAAGCTCCAGCAGGAGATGAAGTCCGCGGCGCACGAGCTCGAATCCTCGATGACCGCGGCGGCGACGGACGTCCAGAGCGGCGTGCGCGAGGTCGAGGCCCAGCTCAACGCGGGCGCCTCGGAGACGCCCGCCCCGCCGCCGCTGCAGGCGGCCGAGATCGCTGCGCCGGCGACCGCTCCCTCGCCGGCCCCGTCGGCCGACGCGCCGCCGTCCGAGCCTGCGCGGCAGCCGAGCCTGCCCGGGTT
>CALDKM010000391.1:0-14090 GCA_937898875.1 uncultured Pseudomonadota bacterium
CGCGCGGTCGAGACCGCGGGCGGCGCCCGGTCGGCGTGGAGCGAGGCCGACCGCGCATGGGCGAGCCGCGCGGCGGCGCAGGTCGTCGGCGCGGACGCAGCGCCCGACGCATTCCTCGCCCGGCGCGCGGCGCTCGCGATCGAGCGGATCGGCGAGCGCCACCCCGCGCTCCCACGCGCGGTACGCGCGCTGCGATGGCGCCCCTGGGTCGGCACGGCCGTCGTCGCCCTGGCGTTCGCGCTCGGCGCTTTCCTCGACCAGGTGGACCAGGCGCATCGCGTCAACATCCTCGCGCCGCCGGTGCTGGGGCTGATCGTCTGGAACGTCGCGGTCTACCTCGTCATCGCGGTCGGCTACGTGGTGCGGTACGGCGAGTCCGGACGGCCGGGCCCGTTCGCCGCCGCGATCCGGCGCTACGCCGGCGGCAGCGCTCGCCCGCGGGGCGAGGGCGGCATGCGCGACGCGATCGTCGCGTTCGGCGAGGAATGGGCGCGCCGCGCTGCGCCGCTCCACGGCATCCGCGCCGTGCGCATCCTGCACCTCGCAGCCGCGATGCTCGCCGCCGGCGTGCTGGCCGGCCTCTACCTGCGCGGGCTCGCGCTGGAATACCGGGCGAGCTGGGAGAGCACGTTTCTCGACGCGTCCGCCGTGCGGTCGATCGCCGCGATCGTCTACCTGCCCGGCGCGATGCTCACCGGCGTCCCGGTGCCGACGCTCGCCGAGGTCGCCGCGATCCGCGCGCCGGCCGGCGAGAACGCCGCGCGTTGGCTGCACCTGATCGCCGCGACGGTCGCAACCGTCGTGGTCGCGCCGAGACTCCTGCTCGCGCTCGGCGCGTGGCTGGTCGAGCGCCACCGCGCGACGCACGTCGCGCTGCCGCTCGACGAGCCGTACTTCCGGCGGCTCATGCGCGGCTACCGCGGCGGGCCGGCCCGCGTGCGCGTGATTCCGTACAGCTACGCGGCGACACCCGCGGCGATTGCGGGCCTGGAGGCGATCGTCGGGCGATCGTTCGGCGGGAGCGCCGCCCTGCTCGTCGCGCCCCCGGTCGCCTACGGCGCCGAGGACGCGCTCGCGGCCGACGCCGTCGCGGGCAGCACGCTCGTCGCGCTGTTCAACGCGACGGCGACGCCCGAGCGCGAGGCGCACGGCGCCTTCCTCGCCGCGCTCGGGCGGCAGCGCGGGAGCGCGGAAGCGGTGCTCGCGCTGGTCGACGAGGGCCCGTGGCTCGAGCGCTTCGGGAGCGAGCCCTCTCGCAGCGAGAATCGCCGGGCCGCGTGGCGCGAACTGTGCGAAGAAGCCCGCGTGAGCGTGGTGTTCGCGGACCTCGCCAACCCCGATCTCTCGGCGACGGATGCCGCGCTGGACGCGGCGATCGGCGACAAGAACCCGACGTGAGCGGGGCCGCCCCGGTCGCGCTGTCGCTGATCTCGCACACGAACGCGGGCAAGACGACGCTCGCGCGCACGCTGCTGGGCCGCGACGTCGGCGTGGTCCGCGACGCGCAGCACGTCACGCAGGAGGCCAACGCCTATCCGCTCGTCGAGACGCCGGAGGGCGACACGCTGGTCCTCTGGGACACGCCGGGATTCGGCGACAGCGCGAGGCTCGCGCGTCGTCTCGCGCAACAGGGCAATCCGGTCGGCTGGTTCCTCTCGCAGATCTGGGACCGGTTCCGCGACCGCGCGTTCTTCCTGTCGCAGCAGGCGGTGCGCAACGTCCGCGAGCAGGCCGACGTCGTCCTCTACCTGGTCAACGCGTCCGAGGCGCCGGAGGACGCGGGCTACCTCGACCCCGAGATGGCCGTGCTCGACTGGATCGGCAAGCCGGTGATCGTGCTTCTGAACCAGACCGGCCGCCCGCGGCCCCGGGACGAGGAGCATGCCGACGAGGCGCGCTGGCGAAGCGCGCTGGGGGCGCATCCGACGATTCGCGCGGTGACGACGCTCGACGCGTTCGCGCGCTGCTGGGTGCAGGAGTTCGCGCTGTTCGACCTGATCGGCGATGCGCTTCCCGACGCGCGCCGCGCGCCGTTCGGCCGGCTGGCCGAGGCATGGCAGGCGCGGCGCCTCGTGCAGTTCGGCGAGGCGATGGCCGCGCTCGCGGAGCCGATCGCTTACGCGGCGCGCGACCGCGAACCGCTGCCGGACGCGGGCGTGGGGGGCGCGCTGCGCGGCATCGGCCGCAGCCTCGGCATCGGGCGCGACGACGCGGAGGGCGCGAAGGCGCGCGCGTCGCGCGCGATGGCAACGCGTCTCGACGACGCGCTCCGCGCGAGCACCGACCGCCTGATTGCGCTGCACGGGCTCGACGGCCGCGCGAAGGGTGAAGTGCTCGCGCGACTCGCCGCCGGCGTATCGGTCGACGCGCCGGTCGACGAGCGCAAGGCGGCGATGATGGGCGGCGTCGTGTCCGGCGCGCTCACCGGCCTCGCCGCGGACCTCGCCGCTGGCGGCCTCACGTTCGGCGCCGGCATGCTCACCGGCGCGGTGCTGGGTGCGCTCGGCGGCGCAGGCATCGCGCGCGGCCTCAATCTCGCGCGCGGCAAGTCGGGCACGGCGCTTCGCTGGGACGACGGGCTCCTGACCGGCCTCGTCTCGTCGGCGATGCTGCGCTACCTCGCGGTCGCCCACTACGGCCGCGGCCGCGGCGACTGGACCGAGACCGAGTATCCGCCGTTCTGGCCGCCGATCGTCGCCGAGGCGGTCGAGCGTCGCCGCGGCGCGCTCGCGGAGCTGTGGTCGCGGCGCGAGCCTGCGGACGACGCCGACGCGATCACGCAGGGTCTCACGCTCCTGCTCGCCGACGCGACGCGCGAAGCGCTCGACCGCCTCTATCCCGGCGCGCTCGCGGACCGCGCGAACCCTGCGCCGATCAGGGCGTGAAGCCCTCGGCGAGCCTCGTCCGCTGCACCTTGCCCGACGGCCCCTTGGGCAGCGCGTCGACGAAGCGCACGTAGCGCGGCGACTTGTAGCGGCCCAGCTCGCGCAGGCAGTGTTCGTGGACCTCGTCGCGCGTGAGCGTCCGGTCGGGCTTCACCACGACGCACGCGAGGATCTCCTGCCCGTAGTCGCGGTCGGGCACGCCGACCGCCGCGGCCTCGAGCACCGCCGGATGCCTGAGCAGCGCCTCGTCGATCTCGCGCGGCGCGATGTTCTCGCCGCCCTTGATGATCAGCTCCTTCAGCCGCCCGGTGATGAAGTAGAAGCCGTCGTCGTCGCGGTGGCCGAGGTCGCCCGTCGACAGCCAGCCGTCGGCCGATACGCTGGCCGACGTGAGCTCGGGCGCCCGGTAGTAACCCAGCATCACTCCCCGGCCCCGCAGCTGGATCTCGCCGCGCTCGCCGGCCGCCAGCGGGCGACCATCGCGGTCGACCACGCGGGCCTCGATCGCGAGCGGCCGTCCGGGGCTCCCGATGCGTCGCTCCGCGAGCTCCATCGGGTTGCAGAACGCGACCGACGCGCACTCGGTGAGCCCCATCGCCTCGACGATCGGGATGCCGAAGCGCTCCTCGAAGGCGCGCTGCTGCTCGGGCGGCAGCGGCGCGGACGCCGAGCGCGCGAAGCGCACGCCCCGCATCGCCTCGCGTTCGGCAGGCGTCGGATCGGGCGCATTCAGCAGGTAGGCGACGATCGTCGGCACGAGGTTGAGCCAGGTCGGCCGCCAGCGCTCGACGAGCGACCACCACTGCGACACCGAGAACCGGTGCGGCATCACGATGCTGCCGCCCGAGCACAGCGTGCCGGTCGTCGAGATGCACTGGCCGTTGATGTGGTAGAGCGGCAGCGACGACAGCACGCGGTCGCCCGGACCGAGCCCGTGGTGGCGCGCGACCGCACGCCCCGCGTGGAGCATCGACGCGTGCGACAGCAGCACGCCCTTGGGCAGGCCGGTCGTCCCCGACGTGTACATGAGCATCGACGCTCGCGAGGCTTCGCGGTCGGCGAGCAACGGCGCCGGCGCGCGGGCCAGGTCGAGCCGGTCCGCGTCCACGACCTCGAGCGCAGGCGACGACCCGATGCGCGCGAGCGACTCGCGCACGCGCGCGGCGTGCTCGCCCGACGCGAACACGACGCGCGGCTCCGCGTGCGCGAGCGTGTGGTCGAGGTGCGCGTCCTGCGCGAGCAGATTGACCGGCACGACGACGCGTCCGGCCGCCATCGTGCCGACGAACACGGCGGCCGACGCGAGCCCGTTGGGCAGCATGAACGCGATGCGGGCGCCCTCGGGCGCGTCGAGGCGCTCGAAGCAGGCGGCGAGCGCGTCGGCGGTCGACTTCAGCGCGCCGTACGAGAGCACCTCGCCCGACTCGGGCGCGCAGAGGAACGGCGCATCGGGCGCGTCGGCGGCCCGCGCCTCGAGCACCGCGCGGAAGTCCACGTCGGCGTCCACGCTATGTCGCGCGCGGAGGCGACGCGGCGACCGACGGGCCGCCCCGAGGTCGCCGTGCGCCCTGGGGGGCGGCTCGCAAGGCGAGCGTCGGGGGGGTGTCACCGGCGACCGACGGGCCGCCCCCGGGGGGAGGCTCGCGAAGCGAGCTTCGGGGGGATGTCATCAGACGTCGTAGCGGCGCCGGTAGTCGCCGAAGAGCTCGTCCTCGGTGGGCTCGCGAACGCGCCCGGGCGCGAGCGGGTGGACGACCCGCGTGACGTTCATGAAGTGGCGGACGCCGAGGTTGTCCGAAAAGCTGTTGCCGCCCCAGGTGCCGCAGCCCATCGACAGCGAGAACGGCAGCGCGTTGTCGTAGGCGCCGCCGGTGGCGAAGCAATGCGCCTGGTTGACGATCACGCGGCACACCGGAAGCGTGAGGCCCAGTCCCGTCGCGCGCCCGGGCAGGCGCGTGTGCAGTCCGACCGAGTGGCCGGCGCCCTGGTAGCGAAGGAGCTCGGCCGCGCGCGCGGCGGCGGCGTCGAAGTCCGCCGCGCGGTAGAACGCGAGCACCGGCGAGAGCTTCTCGCCCGAAAACGGCGTTTCCGGTCCCACGGCGTCGACGTCGACGACGAGGAACCGCGCCGTCCGGCACGCGTCGCGCCCGAGCCCGGCCAGCGCTGCGATCGCCGGCGCCGACTGCGCGACGAACGCCGGCGCGAGCTTGCCGTCCGGGAACATCGCCCGCTCGAGCCGCGCCGACTCGTCCCGCGTGAGCGTCACCCCGCCGTGCTTCGCAAGCTCGGAGCGGAGCGGCTCCGCCACCGCCTCGAGCGCGATCACGCTGTTCTCCGAAGAGCAGGAGGTCGCGTTGTCGAACGTCTTCGACCGCGCGATCTTGGCGGCTGCGTCTGCAACGTCCGCCGACTCGTCGACGATGACCGCCACGTTGCCGGCGCCCACGCCGAGCGCGGGCGTGCCGCTCGCGTAGGCGGCGCGCACGTTGTTCTGCGATCCGGTGGCCACGACGAGATCGGCCTGGCGCATCAGCTCCCGCGTGTGCTCGCGAGACACCGGCATCGGCAGCATCTGCACGAGGTCGCGCGGCGCGCCGATGCGGTCGAGCTCGGCGTGCACGTAGTCGATCAGCCGCGCGAGCGTCGACGCGCCCTTCGGCGACGGGGCGAGCACGATCGCGTTGCGCGCCTTCAGTGCGTTGACGATGTTGTTCGCCGGCGTGGCGCCCGGGTTGGTCGACGGCGTGATCGCGGCGACGACGCCCGCCGGCCGCGCGATCTCGACCAGGCCCCGCTCGCGGTCCTCGGCGATGACGCCGGCGGTGCGGATCCCCGCGAGGTCGCGCAGGAGGCCCATCGTCTTGCGCCGGTTCTTGGCGACCTTGTCGGCGACGTCGCCCATGCCGGTGTCGCGCACCGCCAGCTCGGCGAGCGCGCGATTGCGCGACGGCTCGACGATCGCCCACGCCGCCGCGACGGCGAGCTCGTCGGCGCGCGCCTGGTCGCAGCCGTCGATCGTCCGCTGCGCCGCGCGCGCGCGGGCGACGAGGGCCCCGACGTCGTCGCGCACGCGCGATGCGTCCGAGCCGCCGGTGGACCCCCGCGCGCTCATTCCGGTGTGATCTTGGCTTCGCGGATCACGTAGTCCCACTTCTTCAGCTCCTCGCGGATGAGCGCGTCGAAGTCGGCGGACGACGACGACGCTGCTTCCGCGCCCTGCGCGAGGAGCTTCTCGCGCACGTCGGGCGTCTGCAGCACCTTGACCATCGCCGCGTTGAGCTTCGCGACGACGGGCGCCGGCGTCTTCGCCGGCACGAGCAGCCCGTACCAGGAGTCGACGACGACCTCCGGCACACCCTGCTCGGCGATCGTCGGCAGGTCCGGCGCCGCGATGCTGCGCTTCGCGCTGGTCACCGCGAGCGCCTTCAGGCGGCCGCCCTTCACGTGCTGCCACGCCGCAGGCATCGAGACGAAGAGGAGCTGGACCTGGCCCCCGATCGTGTCGGTGACCGCCGGTCCGCCGCCCTTGTAGGGCACGTGCGTCATCTGGACGCCCGTCTTCAGCTTGAACAGCTCGCCCGCGATGTGCCCCGGGGAGCCGATGCCGACCGACGCGTAGTTGTACTTGCCCGGGTTCGCCTTCAGGAGCGCGATGAGCTCCTGGACGTTGCTCGCGGGCACCGACGGGTGCGCGACGACGATCTGCGGGATCATCGCCGCGAGGCTCACCGGAATGAAGTCGCGCTCCACGTCGTAGGCGAGCTTCGCGTAGAGCTTCGGGTTGATCGTGTGCGACGACAGCGTCATCAGCACCGTGTACCCGTCCGAAGGCGCCTTCGCGGCGAGCTCGGTGCCGACGCTTCCCCCCGCGCCCCCCTTGTTGTCGACGACGATCGGCTGGCCCAGCTCGGGCGAGAGCTTCTCGTTGACGATGCGCGCGACGACGTCCGTACCGCCGCCCGGCGGGTAGGGGACGATCATCCGGATCGGCTTCGACGGCCAGTCCTGCGCCTGCGCGAGGCCGGCGACCAGCGCGAATGCGAACGCGGCGCCCGCCGCGTGACGGAACGACTTCATGGCGCTCTCCTCCTGCCGTGAGCCCGTCCTGCGCGGGCTTGCCTCTCGCTGCGGCCCGGTTCCGGCGCAGCACCGTGGAACATGCTACTCCGCGGCCCGGCGCGGGCCGCGGACGTGCCGTGTCGCCGGACGATTCAGCGCTGCGGCGCTTCGGTCGACTTGTACTTGGCGAGGTGGCGCGTGGGCATCGCGAGCGCGTCGCGCCGGAACGGGTCGCCGAGCTCGCGCGTCACCATCATCTCGAGCACCGTCGTCTTGCCGTCCCTCTGCGCGGCGGCGGCCGCGCGCAGCGCGGGGCCGACGTCCGATGCCTTCTCGATGCGGACGCCCTCGGCGCCCATCGCCTTCGCAACCGCGGCCCAGGACGGCTGCTTGTCGAGGTTCACGCCGAGGAAGCGGTTGGCGTAGAAGTCGACGTGGTTCTTCTTCTCGGCGCCCCACTGGCCGTTGTTGAACACGACCGCCGTGACCGGGATGTTCTCGCGCACGCAGGTCTGGATCTCGCCGAAGCTCATCCCCCAGGCGCCGTCCCCGACGTAGGCGATCGCCGGGCGGTCGGGCGCCGCGACCTTGGCGCCGATGATCGTCGGGAACGCGTAGCCGCAGTTGCCGAAGCTCATCGCGGCGAACATCGACCGCGGCCGGTCGAAGCGCAGGTAGCTGTTCGACACCGAGCAGATGTTGCCGATGTCGGTCGACACCATCGAGCCCTCGGGCATCGCGCGCTCGAGCTCGCGCAGCATCTGGCGCGGGTGCATGAGCGCGCTGCCCTTCGACACCTCGAGCGACCAGGCGTCTTTCTCGTGCGTCCAGCCGTCGAGCTCCGCCTCCCACGCGGCCTTCTCGGCCTTGACCTTCGCGAGGCGGTCCGCCTGATTCGCGTGGCAGGCGAGCTGCTTCCCCTTCAGCCGCGCCACCAGCGCCGCCGCCGCCGCCTTCGCGTCGCCGCAGATGCCGACCGAGATCGTCTTGACGAGGCCCAGCATCTTCGGGTCGGCGTCGACCTGGATGATCTTCGCGTGCTTCGGCCAGTAGTCGAGACCGTGCTGAGGCAAGGTGCCGAACGGCCCGAGGCGCGTGCCGAGCGCGAGCACGACGTCCGCCTGGCCGATGAGCTTCATCGCCGCCTTGCTGCCCTGGTAGCCGAGCGGGCCGCACCAGAGCGCGTGCTTCGCCGGGAACGCGTCGTTGTGCAGGTACGAGACCGCGACGGGCGCCTGCAGCAATTCGGCGAGCGCGATCGCCTCGGGTTGGCCGTTCGCCATCACGATGCCGCCGCCGGCGAGGATGACCGGGAACTTCGCGCCGGCGAGGAGCTCCGCCGCGTCGGCAAGGCTCTTCTCGCCGCCGGCGCCGCGCTCGATCACGAGCGGGCGCGGGATCTCGCACTCGATGTCGCCGTAGAAGAAGTCGCGCGGGATGTTGAGCTGCGTCGGCCCGAGCTCGAGGTGGGCGCGATCGAACGCGCGCGCGGTCAGCTCGGCCATGCGCGCCTTGTTGTTAACGTGCGCCTGGTACTTCGTGATCTTCGAGAAGATCGGCAACTGCTCGGTCTCCTGGAAGCCGCCCAGGCCGAGCGTCGCGCTGCCGGTCTCCGGCGTAATCACGACGACCGGCGAGTGGGCCCAGTAGGCCGCCGCGGTCGACGTGACGAAGTTCGTGATGCCGGGGCCGTTCTGCGCGATGCAGACGCCGTGGCGCCCCGACACGCGCGAGTAGCCGTCGGCCATGTGGCCGCCGCCCTGCTCGTGCGCGACCGAGATGAAGCGGATGCCGGCCAGCGGGAACAGGTCGAGCGCGTCCATGTAGGCGGAGCCGACGATGCCGAAGACGTCCTTCACCCCTTGCGAGACGAGCGTCTCGACGAACGCCTCCGACGGCGTCATCCTGTGGCGCCCGGTGACGGGAGTCGGCTGCGGGGTAGGCATATCGGCGGGCTTGTTCATGGCGGGCTCCTCCCGGGGGTCGCGCGGATGGCGATGAGCGCGAAGTGTTCCATAACGGGGGGCTCCAGGCAACTATTTCAATCGAAATATGGCTTGTTCAGTTCCATATTTCGATATAGATTTCGCCGATGGCTGCCAAGCGAGATCGCGTTCCTCCCTTGCTCCGCGCATTCGGTCTCCTCGAGCGCGTCGCGGGCGCCGACGGGCCGGTCGCCCTCCAGGAGCTCGCTGCCGACGCCGGTCTGCCCAAGCCCACGGTCTACCGGATGCTCGCGATGCTCGAATCGGCCGGACTCGTGACGCGCGAGCCCGACGGACGACGCATCGCTGCGGGCCCCCGCCTGATGCGCTTCGCGCTCGACGTGCAGCTCTCCGCTGCCGTGCGCGCACCGCGCCACGCGATCCTCAAGCGCCTCGCGGACGAGCTCGGCGAGACGGTCAACCTCACGATGCTCGACGGCAGCGAGGTCGTCTACCTCGACCGCGTCGAGACCGAGTGGCCGCTGCGCATGACGCTGCAGCCGGGCTCGCACGTTCCGCTGCACTGCACGGCGAGCGGGAAGCTGCTGCTCGCGCTGCTGCCGGCCGCGCGACGCAGGCGCATCGTCGCGGAACTGCCGCTGCCCCGCTACACCGAGCATACGATCACCGACGCCAGGACGCTCGACGCCGAGCTCGCGTCGATCCGCCGTGAAGGCCGCGCGACCGACAACGAGGAGTACCTCGCGGGGCTCGTGTGCGTCGCGGTGCCGGTGTCCGCGCATGACGGCCGCACCGTCGCGTGCGTCGCCGTGCACGCGCCCGTCGCCCGCATGACGCTCGACCGGGCGCTCGAGCACGTGCCCGCACTGCAGCGGGCGGCCGACGCGCTGGGCGCGACGTTCGGGCCGCAGGCGAAGCTCGACTAGTCGCCCTTCGCCCTTCGTCCTTCGTACTTCGTCCGTAGCCCTTCGCTCCGCACGCGAGCCGGGGCCTGCAGGCGCCAACGGGCCGCGTCGCGCCCGCAGACCCTAGTTCAGCCAGTCGAAGAACGCCTGGATCGCGACCGCATTCGCGGTGTCGGTGAACAGGCTCGCCGCGAGCGTGATGATCAGGAACGCGCGCGGCGCGGGACCCAGCGTCTCGGCGAGGCGTCGCATCGTTCCCAGCCCCACCGGCATCGCTCCCATCGCGAAACCGATGAAGCCGCCCGACGCGATCGCCGCATCGCGGTCGCGCCCCAGCATCGGGAACAGCACGAACGCCGCCAACGCGACGATCAGCGCCACCTGCGCGACGATCACGGCGGCGAGCAGGCCGGCGAACGGGATCAGCTCCCACAGCTTGAGCGAGAGCATGCTCATCGCGAGGAACAGTCGCAGCGCGATCGTGCTCACCAGCTCGGCGAGCGCGTGGTCGACCGGTCGGCGCACGACGTCCGCGAGGTTGGTGATCAGGATGCCGCCGAACATCGCCGTGAGGAACGCCGGCAGGTTCAGGCCGGCGCCGCGCGACAGGTGCTGGAAGACCTCCCCGATCGCGAGCGACGCGGCGATCAGCAGCAATGCCCTGAGCCACCGGTCGGACGAGAGCACGTCGCCGAGCGATCGGCCCTCGTCCGGCGCGGTCGCCGCCGCGGACGCGAGGACGTCCGTCGCCGGCGACGATTTCGCGCGACGGACGAGAAGCGTCGCCACCGGGCCGCTCACGATGCCGCCGGCGACGAGTCCGATCGTCGCGGCGGCGATGCCCAGTTCGAACGCCGCGGGCAGCGCCGACGCTTCCGCGGCCTGCGCCCATGCGGCCGCCGTCCCGTGCCCGCCGAGGAACGGGATGCTGCCGAGGAACAGCCCGAGCGCGGCCGGCTGCTGGAACGCGCGCGCGAGCGCGATGCCGACCGCGTTCTGCACGACGATCGTGAGCGCGATCACGACGCACAGCAGCGCCACCTGCACGCCTCCCTGCTTCAGTCCGGCGAACTTCGCGGACAGGCCGAGGCCGGAGAAGAACACGAGCAGCAGCAGCGAGCGCATCGCGCCCGGCCAGGCGAGCTCGATGCCCGGCCAGGCCCGCGCGATCCAGGCCAGCGCGGCGAACAGGAGTCCCCCGGTCACCGCCGGCGGAATCCCCGACGTGCGCAGCGCGGCGACGCGGCCGTTGACCGCCGTGCCGACCAGGATGGCGACGATCGCGAGCACGAACAGCGCGAGCTCCGTCACCGCGACCGTCGTTGCAGCCATCGTCCGCCCCTCCCTCGAGCCCGGCGTTCGCGCGGGCGCCGAAGCATAGCGCGGAGCGGGTCCGCCCGCACTCCGCGCGACGCGGTCAGACCGCGGCTTCCTCGAGAATCATGTCCGAGGCCTTCTCCGCGATCATCACGACCGGCGCGTTCGTGTTGCCGGACACGAGCGTCGGCATGATCGAGCAGTCGACGACGCGCAGGGCGCCGATGCCGCGCACGCGCAGCCGGTCGTCGACGACGGCCATCGCGTCGTGCCCCATTCTGCAGGTGCCCGAAGGATGGAAGATCGTCGCGCCGTACGCGCGCGCGAACGCGAGCAGCTCGTCGTCGCTGCGGACGGCTGCGCCCGGCCGAAGCTCCTCGACCACGTACGGCGAGAGCGCCTTCGTCGCGGCGAGACGTCGGGCGAACCTGAGCGCGGCGACCGCGCACGCGCGATCCTCCCCGGTCGACAGGTAGTACGGCTGCATCGACGGCGCGGCCAGCGGATCGCGCGACGCGAGGCGCACGCGCCCGCGCGAGCTGGGTCGCAACTGGCATACGCTCATCGTGAAGCCGGGGAACCGGTGCGGCCTGGCTCCCGCCATGTCGGCCGACAGCGTCGCGAAGTGGAACTGGATGTCGGGCGAGGCCGACTGCGGCATCACGCGCGTGAAGAGCCCGCCCTGGTTGATGCCGATCGCGAGCGGCCCCGTCCGCGTCAGGAGCCATTTGAGCCCGATCTTCAGCGAGCGCCACCACGACGCGAGGTCGTCGTTGGTCGTTATCGGCTTCGAGCACCTGAACAGGAGCCGCAGCTGGAGGTGGTCCTGCAGGTTCTCGCCGACGCCCGGCAGCTCGTGCACGACCGGGACGCCGAGCTCCGCGAGGTGCGCGCCGGGCCCCACGCCCGAGAGCAGAAGCAGCTGCGGGCTCTGCAGCGCGCCGGCCGCGAGGATCACCTCGCGACGCGCCTGCGCGGTGCGCGCCTCGCCGTCGCGCCGGTACTCGACGGCGGACGCGCGCCCCTGCTCGAACAGAACGCGCGTCGCCTGCGCGTCCGTCTCCACCGCGAGATTCTGCCGGCCGCGCGCGGGCTTCAGGTACGCGACCGCGGTGCTGCAGCGCCATCCGTTGTGCGTGAAGAGCTGGTAGTAGCCGACCCCTTCCTGGAGGCCGCCGTTGAAGTCGTCGGTGGGCGGCACCCCGAGCTCGCCCGCGCCGGCGATGATCGCCTCCATCAGCTCGTGCTTGTCGCCGATGTCGGAGCACTTGAGCGGCCCGTCGGCGCCGTGCGCCGCCGAAGCGCCGCGCTGGTTGCCCTCGCTGCGGACGAAGTAGGGAAGCACGTCGCGCCAGCCCCAGCCGCGGTTTCCCGCGTCGGACCAGCGGTCGTAGTCCTCGGGCTGGCCGCGCACGTAGATGAGGCCGTTGATCGACGAGCTGCCGCCGAGGCAGCGTCCGCGCGGCCAGTAGATGCGGCGCCCGTCCATCCCCGGGTCGGGGTCGGTGTGGAAGCCCCAGTTGTAGACCGGGTGGAACATCGTCTTGCCGTACCCGATCGGGATGTGGATCCACGGGTAGCGATCCTCGGGACCCGCTTCGAGCAGCAGCACCGTGTGCCGGCCGCCGTCGGACAAACGGTTCGCGAGCACGCAGCCGGCCGTGCCGCCGCCGACGATCACGTAGTCGTATGCGTCCATTGCGTCGTGTCCGAGGTCCGCCGTATCGTCGCCGATCTTATCGAATTGTGAAACGCGCGTTTCCGGAATCGGCGAGAAAGTATTGCCAATCGCGGCCGGACTGTCTACATTGAAAAAAGGCGCGGCGTCCGCGGAAGACGGGACCGCGCGAGCGACGCCGCGCTCAAGCGGCTCAAACGGAGGAGAAGACATGAAGCGTTCAGGGTTGGCACGCGCGGCGCTCGCCGTCGGCGCGATCGCGCTCGCCTGCACGTCGGCGTTCGCGCAGACGGCGCAGCAGCCGGCGAAGTGGCGGATCCAGACGGCAGTGCCGTCGGCGAGCATCTACTTCGAGTTGCTGAAGCGATTCGGCGACCGCGTCGACAAGATGTCGGGCGGCCGGGTGAAGATGGAAATGCTGCCCGACGGCGCAATCGTGCCGGCGTTCGAGATCCTCGATGCGGTCGACAAGGGCATCGTCGAAGGCGGCTACGCCTGGACGCACTATTGGTCGGGCAAGAATCCGGCCGCGGGCCTCTTCAGCAACCCGATGGCGGGCGCGGGCGTGGGCCTCGACCAGATGTCGCACGTCGCGTGGATCTTCGAGGGAGGCGGCTACGACCTGTACCGCAAGCTCTACAGCGACGTCCTCAAGGTCAACGTCGAGCCGCTGTTCATCCAGCCGATGGGGCCGGACCCGCTGGGCTGGTTCAAGACGCCGATCGCCTCGACCGCCGACTTCAAGAAGATGAAGTACCGCTCGCCGCCGGGAATCACCGGCGAGATCTTCAAGGAGATGGGCGTGGCCGCCGTCGCGATGCCGGGCGGCGAGATCGTGCCCGCGGCGCAGCGCGGCGTGATCGACGCAGCCGAGTGGATCGGGCCGGCCGACGACCTGAACCTCGGCCTGCAGACGGTGTGGAAGCACTACTACCTGCAGGGCCTGCACCAGTCGACCGACATCGGCGAGATCATCATCAACAAGGCGGCGTGGAACAAGCTGTCGCCCGACCTGCAGGAGATCATCCGTGCGGCCGCGATGGCGTCGATGACCGAGACCTACACGTTCAACGTGTACCGCAACGCGCAGGCGATCGTGCGGCTGCGCAACGAGTTCAAGGTCAACATCCACGACACGCCGAAGGACTTCTTCCCCGAGTTCGTCCGCGCGACCAACGTCGTGCTCGACCGCTACGCGGCGAAGGACGCGTTCTTCAAGCAGACGCTCGACTCGCAGCGCGCGTTCGCCAAGGTCGTCGTGCCGTACTGGACGAAGATCCTCGACCTGTACGCGAACCTC
>CALDKM010000392.1:0-2792 GCA_937898875.1 uncultured Pseudomonadota bacterium
ACGAACCCGCCTCCAAAGCCTGCTTCGCCGACCGCGCCGGCCACCGTGCCGGCGACTTCCGCGGCCGCGCCGGTGCCGAACGCCGAGCGGTGGACCCAGATGAACGACGAGATGTCGCGCTGCTCGAGCGACAGCGTGATCCCGCGCGTCCAGTGCGAGCGGCGCATCCGTGCGCGCTATTGCGACGGCTGGTGGGGAACCGTGCCGGAGTGTCCGGCGAGCCGTCCCGCTGCGGGCAATTGACGCACGTTCCGTCGCGCGAATCCGCCTTCCGTCCCGAGCCGCCGCGTCCCGTCGCGCCGTCGGAGCGCGGTGCGTCTGCGCCCCCTTCGCGTCGGGTAGACTCGCGGCCCTGGCGGCGCATCGTCACGGTGACCCGCCGCGCCCGTGCCGCCTTCCCGGAGTACCGTTCGATGCCATTTCCGCGCCTTTCCGTCATTGCGTTCGCCGCGGCGTTCTTCGCCGCGCATCCCGCGCCCGCGCAAGTCGCGAAGCTGCGGATCGACAAGGCGGCCGACCTGCCGCGCTTCGAGTACCGGATCGACGGCAAGGTCGAGGACCTCCTCGCCGATCCCGCGAAGTTCGCGACGTTCGCGGCGGCGGTACGGCGCGACGCGCAGTCGGTGCTCGACCGCTACGAGATCGCCGACAAGGCCACCGAGCGCCAGTTCCTGGCGACGCTGATGCAGCTCGACTGGCTCGAGGGCCGGCACGACGACGCGATGGCGAAGCTCGCGAAGATCCGCGCGCTCGAGGAGAAGCCGGCGGACAAGCTCACGTCGGGCATGGTGCTGCGGTCGGTCGACGGCGCCCGCCGTGCCTCGGGTGGCGCTGGCGGCGACGCCTACCGCGCTGAGGTGGGCAGGCGCCTGCGTGCCGAGCTCGACGCGATGCCCTACGGAGTCGTCGAGAACAACGTCAAGGGTGCGAAGACGTCGGCCGAGATCACGAGCGAGGCGCTCGTGCTGGGCCAGGTCCGCGACGTGATCCAGCCGATCGTCGACAAGTCGGGAACGCTGTCGTCGGACTTCGCGCCCGGCATCGTCGCCGCGAAGTACCGGCTCGCGGTGCTGCTGCCGCTGAAGCCGGTGCTGGTCGACGCGTACGGCGGCTACCTCGCCGCGAACCGGATCGAAAAGCCGGACATCTGGGCCGCGCGCGACGTGGCCCTGCCGGCGGGCAGGGGCCATGCGCCCGTCGCCGTCGCGATCTGGGACAGCGGCGTCGACAGCGCCCTGTTTCGCGATCGCATCGTGCGCGACGCGTCGGGCGCGCCCGCGCTCGTCGCGTTCGACAAGTACTCGGACCCGGCGAGCGGCGAACTCTTTCAGGTGCCCGCGGAGCTCAAGGACAAGCTGCCGCGCATGAAGTCGCGGCTCAAGGGTTTCTCGGACCTGCAGGCGAACGTCGACAGCGCCGAGGCGACCGAGGTCAAGCAGTACCTCTCGAACCTGAAGCCCGGCGACTACAAGGCGGCGATCGAGGAACTGTCGGCCGCCGGCAACTACATCCACGGCACGCACGTCGCGGGCATCGCGGTGGCGGGAAACCCCTACGCGCGCCTCGCGATCGCCCGCATCGAGTTCGGCCACACGCTGCAGCCGGATCCGTGCCCAAGCCTGGAGCTCTCGCGCAAGGACGCGCGCAACACGCAGACCTACGTCGACTTCTTCCGCCGGCACGGCGTGCGCGTCGTCAACATGAGCTTCGGCGGCAGCGTCGGCGACGTCGAGGGCCAGCTCGAGCAGTGCGGCATCGGCGCGAACGCGGAGGAGCGCAGGAAGATCGCGCGCGAGTGGTTCGACATCGGCAAGGAGGCCTTCGTCAAGGCGATGGCGTCCGCGCCCGAGATCCTGTTCGTGGCGGCGGCGGGCAACGAGAACGCGGACTCGTCGTTCGCCGAGTCGGTTCCTGCCGACATCGTGCTGCCGAACCTGATCACGGTGGGGGCGGTCGACAAGGCCGGCGACGAGGCGCCGTTCACGAGCTACGGCAGGACGGTCGTCGTGCATGCGAACGGCTACCTCGTCGAGAGCGTGATCCCGGGCGGCGAGCGACTTGCCGAGTCGGGCACGTCGATGTCGGCGCCGCAGGTGACGAACCTCGCCGCGAAGATCCTCGCGGTCAACCCGGCGCTCGCGCCGCCCCAGGTGATCGCAATCATCCGCGAGACGGCGGATAAGACGCCCGACGGCCGCCGCACGCTCGTCCATCCGCGCAAGGCGCTCGACGCGGCGCGGTCCGGGCGCAGCTAGCGAGCGCTGCGCAGCCCGCGGAAGCGCGTCCCGAAGGACAGCCGAGCGGTCCGAAGGCAACGATTTCCGTACACCTTTGCACGCGAGGCTGTGCGCGCGGTGAGCTTGGCGGCGATTCCCGGGACGGTGCGCGCACCCGGGCGGGGTCCCGGCTCTCGCCTGTGCGATTTCCCGCGGTGCGGAAGTTGCTTCCCGATCCCCGTCGAGGGCGTGAATGGCGGTGGATGGTCTCGGGAGTGACGCGGGGCGTCAAACCCTGACGGCGGTCGGGGGGGGAGGCGTTCGCGCCCGGCGCGGCGACGCGTGCCGCGCCTGCGGTGCGTATTTCGCCCCGGGCGACCCGCGCTGCCCCAGCTGCGGTGCGGCGCGGCATTCTGCGCGCGCGTCCCGCAACCGCGATGCCGGCGCGGCGCCTCCGTCGCTTCCTTTGCCTCCCGAGGTCGTCCTCCGCGCGGACGGCTCCGTGCGCCCACCGGCCGGCGACGCCGCGGCATCCGCGCCGGGCGATGCCGGGCGACCGGGGGTGGGCCCGGCACC
>CALDKM010000393.1:0-13492 GCA_937898875.1 uncultured Pseudomonadota bacterium
AGCGCCGACCGCGGCCCTGGGCGATCGACGGGCCGCCCCGAGATCGCCCTCGGGCCGCGGTGCCCCCTGGGGGGCGGCGGCCGAAGGCCGCTTCGGGGGGGGCCTCACTGCACGCCCTGCTTGAGGCTCGCGGCGATGAAATCGTCGAGGTCGCCGTCGAGCACGCGCTGGGTGTCGCCGACCTCGTGGTTCGTGCGCAGGTCCTTGATCCGCGACTGGTCGAGCACGTAGCTGCGGATCTGGTGGCCCCAGCCGATGTCGGTCTTGCTGTCCTCGAGCTTCTGCTGCGCGGCCTGGCGCTTGCGGAGCTCGAGCTCGTAGAGCTTCGCCTTCATCATCGCCATCGCCTCGGCGCGGTTGCGGTGCTGCGACCGGTCGTTCTGGCACTGCACGACGATGTTGGTCGGCAGGTGCGTGATGCGCACCGCGGAGTCGGTCTTGTTGATGTGCTGGCCGCCCGCGCCGGACGCCCGGAACGTGTCGATGCGCAGGTCCGCCGGGTTGACGTCGACCTCGATCGACTCGTCGACCTCCGGATAGACGAACACGCTAGCGAAAGAGGTATGCCGACGCGCGTTCGAGTCGTACGGGCTCTTGCGCACGAGCCGGTGCACGCCGGTCTCGGTGCGGAGGTAGCCGAACGCGTAATCGCCGTCGACCTTGATCGACGCGCTCTTGATGCCGGCCACTTCGCCCGGCGACTCCTCGAGCACCTCGACCTTCCAGCCGCGCCGCTCGCAGTACCTGAGGTACATGCGCAGCAGCATCGACGCCCAGTCCTGCGCCTCGGTGCCGCCGCTGCCCGCCTGGATGTCGACGAAGCACGGGTTCGGGTCCATCGGATGGCCGAACATCCGGCGGAACTCCAGGTCCTCGACCACCTTCGCGAGGCCCGCGACGTCGTCGCGCACCGCGGCCAGCGTCGCGTCGTCGTCGTCGGCGCGCGCCAGCTCGAAGAGCTCGCCGCTGTCGGACAGTCCTCGATCGAGCTCCGTGAGCGTCGTCACGACGCCTTCCAGCTGCTTCTTCTGCTTGCCGAGCTCCTGCGCCTTCTCGGGGGCGTCCCAGACCTTCGGGTCCTCGAGCGCGCGGCGTACCTCCTCGAGCGTCTTCGACTTCAGGTCGAAGTCAAAGGTACCTCCGCATCTCGGCCGACCGGGTCTTCAGGTCGGCGAGCGTGTTGGCAATCTGGTTCAGCTGTTCGGCTTCCATCGGGGCGTCTCGCGTGCGATTTCCGAAGGCGAATTCTAGCACGGCGAGCGCCAAGTCCTTGTCGTACGGGACCTTTTTCCCGGATGGCCGACGCCCAGGCCGCATGCCCCGCGCCACGGCGAATCCGTCCGATGGCGCGGACGCTCCGCTTCCCCTACCATCGCGTCCTTTCCGCGCCCGCGCGCTGTCCCCCGGAGTCCTGCCATGCCCGTCCTGTTCGTCAACAAGGAGCGCGTCGACGTCGCGGCGAACGTTCCCGGCGACACGCCGCTGCTTTGGCTGCTGCGCGATTCGCTCAAGCTCACCGGCACCAAGTACGGCTGCGGCATCGCCGCCTGCGGAGCCTGCGTCGTCCACGTCGAAGGCCAGCCGGTGCGCTCGTGTCGCACGCCGCTCTCGTCGCTCAAGCAGGGCGCCGAAATTACGACGATCGAGGGCCTGAAGACGAGAGAGGCGCAGGCCGTGCAGGCCGCATGGGCGAAGCTCGACGTGCCGCAGTGCGGCTTCTGCCAGTCCGGCCAGGTGATGAGCGCCGTCGCACTGCTCGCGACGAACAGGCGGCCGACCGACGCCGACATCGATTCGGCGATGTCGGGCAACCTCTGCCGCTGCGCCGCCTACGTCCGCATCCGCGCCGCGATCAAGGAAGCGGCGAAGTCGCTCGCGTGAAGGAGACCCCGATGAGCGAATCCCGAGTCGTCAACCTCTCGCGCTCGCGCCGCGCGTTCCTGAAGGCCGGCGGCGCCGCAGGCGCCGGCCTGCTGCTCGGCGTGCACGTCCCGGCCCTCGCGCAGCAGGGCGGCCCCGGCAAGGCGGGCTCCGCCGGGCAGGCTGCACCGTTCGAGCCGAATGCGTTCGTGCGCATCGGCCGCGACAACACGGTCACCGTCGTCGCCAAGCACCTCGAGATGGGCCAGGGCGTGTACACGGGGCTGGCCACGATCGTCGCCGACGAACTCGACGCCGCCTGGAGCCAGGTCCGGGTCGTCAGCGCACCTGCCGACGCGTCGCGCTACAACAACCTGTTCTGGGGACCGGCGCAGGGCACCGGCGGGTCCACCGCGATCGCGAACTCGTGGGAACAGCTCCGCAACGCCGGCGCGGCGGCGCGCGCGATGCTGGTCGCGGCCGCCGCGAAGCGGTGGAACGTGCCCGCGGAAGCGATCAAGGTTAGCGCGGGCGTCGTTTCGCACGCATCGGGGAAGAGGGCGACGTTCGGCGAGCTTTCCGAGGCGGCCTCGGCGATGCCCGTGCCCGCGAGCGTGACGCTCAAGGACCCGAAGGACTTCGTGTACGTCGGCAAGCACGTGCCGCGCACCGACACGGCCGCGAAGTCGAACGGCACCGCGCTCTTCACGCAGGACGTCGAGCTTCCGGGGATGCTGACCGCGCTGGTGCTGCATCCGCCTCGATTCGGCGCGCGCGTGAAGAGTTTCGACGCGAGCGCGCTCAAGGGCATCCCCGGCCTGCGCACGGTCGTCGAACTGCCCACCGGCGTCGCCGTGCTGGCGACGGGATTCTGGGCCGCGAAGAAGGGCCGCGACGCGCTCAAGGTCGAGTGGAACGACACCCGCGCGTGGCGGGGCTCGACCGACGAGCTGATGGCCGAGTATCGAAGGCTCGCGGCGACGCCCGGCAAGGTCGCTCGTGCCGACGGCGATGCGACAAAGGCGATCGCGGGCGCGGCCAGGGTGCTCGAAGCGACGTTCGAGTTCCCGTACCTCGCACACGCGGCGATGGAGCCGCTCAATTGCGTGATGCGCCTCTCCGAAGGACGCTGCGAGGCGTGGTACGGCGCGCAGTCGCAGACCGCCGATCAGGCGGCCATCGCGCAGGTGACCGGTCTCAAACCCGAGCAGGTGACGATCGAGACGCTCTACGCGGGCGGCAGCTTCGGCCGGCGCGCGAACCCGCAGTCGGACTACGTGATCGAGTGCGCCGAGATCGTCTCGCGCCTCGCGAAGATGGGTACGCGAGGCGTCCCGGTCAAGCTCGTCTGGACGCGCGAGGACGACATGCGCGCGGGGTACTACCGCCCTCTTTACCTGCACGCGCTCAGGGCCGGACTCGACGCGAGCGGCTCGATCGTCGGCTGGCAGCACAGGATCGTCGGCCAGTCGATCGCGGACGGCACCGCGTTCGAGAAGGTCCTGGTGAAGAACGGCGTCGACGAGACGTCCGTCGAGGGAGCGTCGACGCTGCCCTATGCGATCCCGGCCATCGCCGTCGACCTGCACTCGCCCTACGGCGCGGTGCCCGTGCAATGGTGGCGCTCGGTGGGCTCGACGCACACAGCGTTCTCGACCGAAACGTTCCTCGACGAGCTCGCCGCCGCGGCCGGCCAGGACCCGCTCGCGATGCGCAGGGCGCTGCTGGCGAAGCACCCGCGGCACCTTGCCGCGCTCGAGCTCGCGGCGCGCGAAGCCGGATGGGGGACGCCGCTCGCGCCCGGCAACGCGGGGACGAAGCGTGCGCGCGGCCTCGCCGTGCACGAATCGTTCGGGACCGTCGTCGCCGAAGTCGTCGAGGTGACGGTGAAGCCCGACCGCAGCTTCACGGTCGACCGCGTCGTCTGCGCGGCCGAATGCGGTATCGTCGTCAACCCGGACGTCGTGCGCGCCCAGATGGAAGGCGGCATCGGGTTCGGGCTTTCCGCCGCGCTCTACAGCGCGATCACGGTGAAGGACGGCATCGTCGAGCAGTCGAACTTCAACGACTACCCTGTGCTCCGCATCGACGAGATGCCCTCGATCGACGTGCACATCGTGCGCTCGCAGGGCAAGCCGTCGGGCGTGGGCGAGCCCGCGACGCCGGTGATCGCGCCGGCGCTCGCCAACGCGCTCTACGCGGCGACCGGCCAGCGATTGCGGAAGCTGCCGCTGGCCCTCGCCTGAGGAACGGCCGCCGGCGGCGGTCGCGCTTCGCGGGTCGTGCATAATCGGCGGCCGTCCGCCGCCCATGTACACGCCTCCCGGATTCGCCCCCGCGCACCGACTGCCGGCCGTCCTGCCGGGGACCGCGCTCGCGTTCGCGTACGCGGGCACGAAGGTCGTCCTGCGCGGCAGCGCCGAGTCGCCCGCGATCCCGACGCTGGACGAGCTCGACGCCGCGGGCCTCGGCGGCGAGCGGCATTTCCTCGGCGCGCTCGACGGCGTCCCCTGCGTCGCGATCTCGCTCGACGACGGAACCGAGGCGCCGGCAGGATTCGCGATGTCGGGGCTGCGCCCGCTGTTCTTCCGGCTGCCCGACCCGCTGCTCGCGATCGCCGCGCGTGCGTTCCAGGTGGTGGACTTCCACCGCTCGCACCGATACTGCGGCCGCTGCGGCGCGCGCACGCGCGACCGCGACGGCGAGCGTGCGAAGGCCTGCCCGTCCTGCGGGCTCGTCGTCTATCCGCGCGTGGCGCCGGCGATGATGACGCTCGTGACGCGCGGGCGCGAGCTCCTGCTGGCGCGCTCGGCGCGCTTCGCGCCCGGCGTCTACTCGGCGCTCGCGGGCTTCGTCGAGCCCGGCGAGACGATCGAGGACTGCATTCGTCGCGAGGTGCGCGAGGAGGTCGGCGTCGAGATCGGCGAGCCCGTCTACTTCGCGAGCCAGTCCTGGGCGTTCCCTCACTCGCTGATGATCGCGTACACGGCCGAATACGCGGGCGGCGAGATCCGGCTCGACGACCCGGAGATCGAGGACGCGCGCTGGTTCGCGCTCGACGCGCTGCCGACGTTCCCGCCGTCCGTGTCGATCGCGCGCCGGCTGATCGACGCGACCGTGGAGAGGTTGCGCGCGTCGCGAGATGCGTTCCCCGCCGCCGGGGACGACGATCCGGCGCTCGCGGCGCCGGACATCGCGCCGGGCACGCCGCCCTGATCGCGTGCCCGCCGGGGCGGGGCGGGGCGGTGCGCTAGAATTACGGCTTCGCGCGGTCCCTGCCGCAGTCCCCGGGCCTTCCGGCCGGCGCGTCCCCGATGCCCGCTGCCTTCCTACGCGCCCTCACCACGCTCGCCGCCGCGCTCGCCGCGGCATGCGCGCTCGCGCAGTCGCCGTCGCCCCCGGCTCCGGCGGAACCGCCGCCGACACCGCTGCCGACCGAGTATTCGGCCGAGGCACGGACCGCCTACGTCGCCGGACTCAAGGAAGCCCGCGAGCTGATCGCGCAGAAGCAGTTCGACGCGGCGATCGCGCGACTCGACGCGCTGTCGCGCGACCGTCCGCGCGAGCCGCAGGCGCGCTTCCTGAAGGCGGTCGCGCAGACCGAGGCCGGCAGGCGCGACGACGCGCTCGCGACGCTCACCGCGCTCGCCGCTGACTTTCCGGAGCTGCCCGAGGTCCACAACAACCTGGCGGTGCTCCACGCCGCCCGGGGCAACCTCGAGCTCGCGAAGACGGAGCTCGAGCTCGCGATCGCGACGTCGCCCGAATACTCGCCCGCCGTCGAGAACCTCGGCGACGTCTACGCGCGCCTCGCCGCGCGCCAGTACGAACGCGCCGCCGAGCTCGAGAAGGGCAAGGGGCTCTCCCCCGCCAAGCTCAAGCTCGTGCGCGACGCGCTCGCCGTCCACTGATTCCTCCCTCATCGTTCACGGAGCCGCGCATGACCCGACCGTTCCTCGCCTTCGCCCTCGCCTTCGCCGCCTCGGCGCTGGTCGCCGCCCCCGCCCTCGCCCAGAAGGTCGAGCTCGACACGACCGCAGGCAGGATCGTGCTGCAGCTCGATGCGGCCGCCGCGCCGAAGACCGTCGAGAACTTCGTCGCCTACGTGAAGTCGGGCCACTACGACGGCACGCAGTTCCACCGCGTGATCCCGGGGTTCATGATCCAGGGCGGCGGCTATGCCGCCGACTACGCGCAGAAGCCGACGCGGCCGCCGGTGAAGAACGAGGCGGAACAGGCATCGAAGGCCGGGCTCGTGAACGCGCCGGGCACGATCGCGATGGCCCGCACGTCCGACCCGCACTCGGCTTCCGCGCAGTTCTTCATCAACGTCGCCGACAACAAGTTCCTGAACTACCGCGAGTCGACCGCCCAGGGCTACGGGTACACGGTGTTCGGCAAGGTGGTCGAAGGCATGGACGTCGTCGAGAAGATCGCGAAGGCCCCCACGGGCGCAGGCGGCCCGTTCCCGAAGGACGTGCCGGTCGAGAAGATCCTGATCAGGAGCGCGAAGGTCGTCGACGCGAAGTGAGCGCGCGAGTCCCTTTCCCGGAGAATCCGATGACCCGAGTCAAGCTTGCCACCACCCACGGCGACATCGTCCTCGAGCTCGACGACGAGAACTCGCCCGCGACGGTGAAGAACTTCCTGCAGTACGTGCGCGACCGTCACTACGACAACACGGTGTTCCACCGCGTGATCGACGGCTTCATGATCCAGGGCGGCGGCTTCGAGCCGGGCATGAAGCAGAAGCCGGTGCGCGCGGCGATCGCGCACGAAGGCGCGAACGGCCTGAAGAACAAGCGCTACACGGTCGCGATGGCGCGGACGAACGATCCGCACTCGGCGACCGCGCAGTTCTTCATCAACGTGGCCGACAACGACTTCCTCGACTTCAAGTCGCCCGGCGGCAGCGGCTGGGGCTACTGCGTGTTCGGCAGGGTCGTCGAGGGCACCGACGTCGTCGACCGGATCAAGGGCGTGCCGACGGGCAGGACCGGCTTCCACGAGAACGTGCCGACCGCCGACGTCGCGATCCGCAGCGCCGAAGTCGTCGGCTGACCGCCCCCCGGCGGCTCGGGCGCAGGACAGGCGAAGCCGGTCGCGCGCGATGAAGCCCGCGCTGTTCGTCTCGGACCTGCACCTCGCGCCCTCGCGCCCCGCGTCGGCAGCGGCGTTCCATGCCTGGGCGCGCGGGCCCGCGCGCGAGGCGTCCGCCGTCTACGTGCTGGGCGACCTGTTCGACGCGTGGATCGGCGACGAGCAGGCCGCCGACCCGTTCGCGCGGGAAATCGTCGCGTCGCTGCGCGGGATCGCCGACGCGGGCGTGCCGGTCTCCGTGATGCACGGCAACCGCGACTTCCTGCTGGGCGAGCGGTTCGCGCGCGCGGCGGGGGCGACGCTCCTGCCCGAGCGCGTCGTCGTCGAGGCCGGCGGCGTGCCCACGCTCCTCGTGCACGGCGACGAGCTCTGCACCGACGACGCCGACTACCAGCGGTATCGCGCGTGGATCCGCGATCCGCGCCGCCAGCGCAGGATCCTCGCGCTGCCGTGGCCCGTGCGCCGGGCGTTCGCGGCATGGCTGCGCCGCAGAAGCCGAAACGCCAACCGCATGAAGAGTGACGGGATCATGGACGTGAACGCCGCCGCCGTCGCGCAGGCGTTCCGCGACGCCGGCGTCGCGCGACTCCTGCACGGCCATACGCACCGCCCCGCGACGCATGCGCTCGACGTCGACGGACGGCGGTGCGAGCGCCACGTGCTGCCCGACTGGCACGACCGCGCCCTCTGGCTCGAGATCGGTGCCGAAGGCGTGCGCAGGCGCGAGCTCGCCCCCTGACGGGGCGTACGGCGGCGCGGGACTTTCGACTAGAATCGGACCGTCAGCCGGCCGAGGAACGCATCGATGCCCCCCGAACTCTTCTCCAGCCCCTGGTGGTCCGCGCTCGCGGCCATCGTCGTGATCGACCTCGTGCTCGCCGGCGACAACGCGATCGTCATCGGCCTGGCGGCGCGCAACGTCCCGAAGGAGCACCAGCGCCGCGTGATCATGTGGGGCACGTTCGGCGCGATCGCCGTGCGCGTCGTGCTCACGTCGATCGTGATCTGGCTGCTCAAGATTCCGGGATTCCTGCTCGTCGGCGGTCTGGCGCTCGCGTGGATCGGCTGGAAGCTCACCGAGGACGCCGGGGGCGAAAAGGACCACGGGATCGAGGCCAAGGCGTCGATCCGCGGAGCGGTCCAGACGATCATCGTCGCCGACGCGGTGATGGGGGTCGACAACGTGCTCGCGATCGGCGGCGCGGCGCACGGCAGCGTGCTCCTCGTCGTGATCGGTCTCGCGATATCGATCCCGATCGTCATCTGGGGCTCGACGCTCGTGCTCAAGTGGGTGTCGAGGTTCCCGCAGATCCTCTGGCTCGGCGCGGGGGTGCTCGGGTGGACGGCGGCGAAGATGATTGCCAGCGAGCCGCTCCTCCTGTCGACGTTCGACGCGTGGCCGGCGGCACGCACGCTGCTCTACGTCGCGATCGTCGGGGCGCTGGTCGCGGCGCCGATGTGGCGGCAGGCGTCGCCGCAGGGACGCGCGAGGGGCGCGATCATCGGGTTCCTCGCCGCATGGCTGACGCTGTGGGGCTACGTCGAGGACAAGCTCGACATGCACTTCGACGCGATCGACGACTGGCACTGGGACAACGAGATCGTCGATCTCGTGCGCTGGCTCGGCTGGATCCCGTTCGCGCTCGCGATCCACCGCCGGCTCCTGCCGGCGGAGACGACGCGCGACTGAACGCGCGTTCCCCGGCGCAAGCGGCAGGTCAGGCGAGCGCCTGGCCGAAATCCGCGAGCAGGTCGACTTCGTCCTCGATGCCGACCGAGACGCGGATCAGCGATTCGGCGATTCCCATCGCCTCGCGGCGCTCGCGCCCCATCTCCCAGAAGATCGTCTGCGCCACGGGGATCGCGAGCGTCCGGTTGTCGCCGAGGTTCGACGACAGCACGACGACTCGCAGCCGGTTCAGGAACGCGAACGGATCCACGCCGTCGGCGAGCTCGAACGACATGAGCGCGCCGCCGGCGCGGAACAGCGCCGTCGCACGCTCGTGCTGCGCGTGCGACGGCAGCCCCGGGTAGTGGACCGCGCGCACGAGCGGCTGGGATTCCAGACAGCGGGCGAGCGCGAGCGCGTTCGCGCACTGACGGTCCATGCGCAGCGCGAGCGTCTCCGCGCCGACCGCGAGGTGATGCGCCTGCTCGGGGGACAGCGTGCCGCCGAAGTCGCGCAGTCCCTTCTTGCGGAGTTGGGTGATCGCCCAGAGCTTCGGGTTCGGGCCCTTGTAGGTGTCGTGGATCGCCTCGAACCGCGTCCAGTCGTAGAGGCCGGTGTCGGTGACGCTGCCGCCGAGCGCGTTGCCGTGCCCGCCGATGTACTTGGTGAGCGCGTTCACGACGAGGCTCGCGCCGACGGTCGACGGCCGGAAGAGCCAGGGCGAAGTCATCGTGTTGTCGACGACGTAGACGAGGCCGTGGCGCGCGCACACCTCCGCGATTCCCGCGAGGTCGGCCACCTGCGTGCGCGGATTGGCGATCGTCTCGACGAACACGAGCCGCGTGCGCGGCGTCACCGCCGCCTCGACCGCGCGGGCGTCGGTCGCGTCGACGAACGTCACGTCGCCGCCGTGCGCCTCGAGCGTCTGGAGGAGGCTCGCCGTGTTCCCGAACAGGTAGCGGCTAGCGACGACGTGATCGCCCGCGCGCGTGAGCGTCAGCATGATCGCGCCGATCGCCGCCATGCCTGTCGCGAAGCTCACCGTCGCGACGCCGCGCTCCATCGCGGTGACCTTCGCCTCCAGCGCAGCCGTCGTCGGGTTGCCCTGCCTGCCGTAGACGTGTCCCGCCTGCCTGCCCTGGAACACCGCCGCGAGGTCGTGCGCGTCCTTGTAGCCGTAGGCGACCGACACGTGCAGCGGCTTGTGCAGCGCTCCGTGCTCGATGGGCGAGTCACGGTCGGAGTGGAGGATCGCGGTCGTGAAGCCGCGCGGAGGCGTCGGAGAGGTCATCTTGGCAGCCATCGAAACAAAAAACCCGTCGAGCGTGACCGCCGGACGGGTTTCGTGTGCCCTGACCCGGTATCTCCGGGCTCAAGGCGAACCTCGCTTTAGCGGCATTTGTTATGCGCCCGCAAGCTGAAGCTTCAAATCGGCGCAAACGGGATGCTAGCGCATCGGCGCGGCCCGGTCAATCCGGGGCCCGGCATCAGCTCCCGGCCTTGCCTCGGCTACCGCGGGCGCCGCCGTCGTGCGCGCGCGGCGCATCCGGTGTGCCGACCACCTTGGCGCCCGCGCTCAACGACGACGAGGCCGACGCCTGCTTGCGGAATCCGGTGTCGCCCAGCCGCTCGCGCAGCGACATCGACGGCAGGCGCCGCTTCGGCCGCGGAATGCGTCCCTGCCGGATGTCGCGTCGCCACACGAGGATGCCGACGAACACGACCAGCGCCGCAAGGACGAAGAAGTACTCGATCGTGGTCATGAACGTTCGTGAAAGTCCGTGTCGCCCGTCGCGGCGGTCGGGTGCCGGGGTGGCAGGGCGGACGCCCTACGCCGACGACCCGCCGCGGTCGTCGTCGCGTCCCGGGTCGCCGCGCCCCTCGTGCCGCGTGCCCGCGAGCCGTGCGAGGTACTCGGGCGTCACGTCGCCGGTGACGTACCGGCCGTCGAAGCACGACGCCTCGAACTCCGTAAGGCGCGGATTCGTCGCGCGCACCGCGGACTTGAGCGCGTCGAGGTCCTGGTAGATGAGCAGGTCGGCGCCGATCTCGCGCGAGATCTCGTCGTGGGTCCGGCCGTGGGCGACCAGCTCGTTCTGCGTCGGCATGTCGATGCCGTAGACGTTCGGATAGCGGACCGGGGGGCTCGCCGAAGCGAAGTAGACCTTGCGCGCTCCGGCGTCGCGCGCCATCTGGACGATCTCGCGCGACGTCGTGCCCCGCACGATCGAGTCGTCGACCAGTAGCACGACCTTGCCTTCGAACTCCATGCCGATCGGATTGAGCTTCTGGCGCACGCTCTTCTTGCGCATCGCCTGGCCCGGCATGATGAACGTCCGCCCGACGTAGCGGCTCTTGACGAAGCCCTCGCGGTAGGTGAGCGCGAGGTCGTTGGCGAGCTGCATCGCGGACGGACGGCTCGAGTCGGGGATCGGGATCACGACGTCGATGTCGCGCGTCTCGGTCATCGCGCGGATGCGCCGCGCGAGCTCCGCGCCCATGTGGATGCGCGATTCGTACACGCTGGTTCCGTCGATCACGCTGTCGGGCCGGGCGAGGTAGACGTATTCGAAGATGCACGGCACGAGCCGCGACGACTCCGCGCACTGGCGCGCGTGCATCGTCCCGGCGAAGTCCACGTAGATCGCCTCGCCCGGGTCGACGTCGCGCAGCACCCGGAAGCCGCAGGCCTCGAGCGCCACCGACTCGGACGCGACCATGTACTCGGGGCCGCCCGGGGTGTCGGCCACGCCGATCACGAGCGGGCGGATGCCGAAGGGGTCGCGGAACGCGAGCATGCCGTACCCCGCGATCATCGCGACGATCGCGTACGCGCCGCGGCAGCGACGATGCACGCCGGCGACGGCACGGAAGATCGCTTCCGGATCGAGGCGGTGGTGCTGGGCGGCACGCTCGAGCTCGAGCGCGAGCACGTTCAGCAGAACCTCGCTGTCGCTGTTCGTGTTGACGTGCCGGAAGTCGAGCTGGAAGAGCTCGCGCTTCAGCGCCTCGCTGTTGGTCAGGTTGCCGTTGTGGCCGAGCGTGATGCCGAACGGCGCGTTGACGTAGAACGGCTGGCTCTCGAGGTCCGAGTACGCGCTCCCGGCCGTCGGGTAGCGGCAGTGGCCGATGCCCGCAGTGCCGGTCAGGTCGCGCATGTTGCGCGTCCTGAACACGTCGCGGACGTAGCCGGGGCCCTTGTGCATGTGGAACACGTTGCCCGCGCTCGTCACGATCCCGGCCGCGTCCTGCCCCCGGTGCTGCAGGAGCATGAGCCCGTCGTAGAGGAGCTGGTTGACCGGCGCGCGCGAGACGGCGCCGACGATGCCGCACATGGGGTCAGGCCTTTTCCGGGGGGGCCGGCGCGTCCCGCGCCGCGCCCGTGGGCGAAAAGTCGAGCCGATCCGCCCAGGCATGGGGCAGCCACGGCCTCAGGGCCATGGCGCCCGACGCCAGCGACGGCGCGAGGAACGCATTCTGCCACCAATCGCGCTGCGCGATGCCCGTCACCCCCGCGACGAGCGCGAACGCGACCATGAACGCGAGACCGCGCACGAGGCCGAACGTCGCGCCGAGCGCCGCGTCGACGAACCCCATTCCCGCCTTGCGCACGACCGCGCGCAGGGGCCATGCCAGCAGCGCACCGGCGACGAGCGCCGCGACGAAGATCGCGACGAACGAGATCACGTAGGGAACGAAGGGCGCGTCGGGCACCGAAGGGAGCGCCGCGCCCAGCGCCGGCGTGAACGCGAGCGCGGCGACGAACCCGACGACCCACGCGACCGTGCCGATCAGCGAACGGATGACCCCGCGCGCGTAGGCGAACAGGATCGAGATCGCGACGACGACGATCGCGCAGACGTCGAGCGCGGTCACGGTCGCGGCCCGGGCGCTATTTCGCCGGCACGACGATGCCGGCGTGGCCTTCGGCCTTGAGCTTGTCGCGCGATTGTGCGGCCGCCTCGCGCGACGGGTAGGGCCCCACTCGCACGCGCCACAGCGTACCGCGGCTCGTGGAGATCGCCTCCGTGAACGCCGGGTAGCCCGCGCGCTTCAGCTTGTTCGACAGCGCGTTTGCTCCCTTGTCGTCGGAGAACGCCGCGAGCTGAACGGCGAATCCCTCGCGCGGGAGCGCAGCCGGTTCGACCGCCTTCGCGGGCGCATCGGCCTTTGCGGGCGCATCGGTCTTCCCCGGCGCAGGCGCCTTCGATGCGTCGGCGACCTTCGTGCCGTTGCCGTTCGCCTTCGGCGGCACCGACGCGGTGCGCGCGCCGGGAGCGAGCACCCCCTTTTCCGCATCCGCGATCGACTTGCGGGGCGCCGCGTCCTGCGCCGGCGGCGGCGTCTGCACGGGTGCCGCGTCGGGCGCGGCAGGCGCAGCGTCGGAGGCGGGGCTCGGCGACGCCGCAGGCGCGACCGGCGCAGTCGCCCGGGTCGCCTGCGCGGGCTTCGCCGCATCCTGCTTCGGGCGTCCCTCGCCGACCTTGCTCACGTACTTGCCTTCGTCGACCGGCGGGATGCGGACCGACACGTCCTCGCCCAGCGGCCGCGGCTCGCTCTCCAGCAGCATCGGCACGACGACGGCCGCGACGAGCGCGAGCACGATCGCGCCGATCAGGCGACGGCGCCCGCGGCGTTTCAGTTCGTCGAGATTGAGGTCGGCGGGCTCGGCCATTGCCTGGGGTTCGCCCGGTCACCGGTCCGCCGCGAGCGCGGCGGCCACCGTGAGGAACGAACCGAAGGCGACGATTCTATCAGCCTCGCCCGCCGCGTCGACCGCCGACCGCCAGGCGCTCTCGACGTCGGGCGCGGTGCGCACCGCCGCGGGCGGCACGCCGGCCCGCGCGAGCGACGCAAGGAGCG
>CALDKM010000394.1:0-6198 GCA_937898875.1 uncultured Pseudomonadota bacterium
ACGCCGCATGGGCGCGCCGCGCCCCCGGACTGCCGCTCGCTTCGCCCTATGAGGCGCTGATCCTGGCGTCGATCGTCGAGAAGGAGACCGGCCGGCCGGCCGACCGCCCGCTGATCGCTTCGGTGTTCGCGAACCGCCTCAAGCGCGGAATGCGCCTGCAGACCGACCCGACCGTGATCTACGGCATGGGCGAGCGGTTCGACGGCAACCTGCGCAAGCGCGACCTCGAGGCCGACACGCCGTACAACTCCTACACGCGCGATGGACTGCCGCCGACGCCGATCGCGCTGCCGTCGCAGGCGTCGATCGACGCGGTCGTCGACCCGCCGGCGTCGGCCTACCTCTATTTCGTCGCGCGCGGCGACGGGACGAGCGAATTCTCGGCGAATCTCGCAGATCACAATCGCGCGGTGGCAAAATACCAGCGCGGCGCGCGATGAGCGCCTTCGCGAACGCACGCCCATGAATGCACGCACCCGCGGCCGGTTCATCACGCTCGAAGGCATCGACGGCGCGGGAAAGAGCACGCACGTCGCGTTCCTGGCCGAGCGGATCCGCGCGGCGGGCCGCGCCGTCGTGACGACGCGCGAGCCCGGCGGCACGCCCCTGGGCGAGACGCTGAGGGAGCTCCTGCTGCACGAACCGATGTGCCACGACACCGAGACGCTGCTCATGTTCGCGGCGCGGCGCGAGCACGTCGAGCGCGTGATCCGTCCCGCGCTCGCCCGAGGCGAGTGGGTGCTGTGCGACCGGTTCACCGACGCGACCTGGGCCTACCAGGGCGGCGGGCACGGCGTCGACCGCGCGCGCATCGCGGAGCTCGCGCAATGGGTGCACGGCGACTGCCAGCCCGACCTCACGATCCTTTTCGACGTGCCGACCGCCGTCTCCCGCGAGCGCCTCGAGCGCGCACAGAGCGGCGGGAGGACACTCGACAAGTTCGAGCGCGAGGGGGCGTCGTTCGGCGAGCGCGTGCGCGCGGCCTATCACGAACGGGCGAGTGCGGAGCCGCGCCGGTTCCGTATCGTGGATTCGACGCGGTCCCAGGATGCGGTGCGCGCCGAGCTGGCGTCGATCCTGGCGATGGAGGGTGCCTCGTGATCGACGAAGGCGAGACGGGCGCGACCGCTCCCGAGCCCTGGTCGCCGCCGTTGCCGTGGCAGGCCGCGTGGCTCGCCGAGACGCTGCGCGCGCGCGATCGCGCCCACCACGCGCTTCTGGTCACGGGTCCGGCGGGTCTCGGAAAGAAGATCCTGGCGATGAACCTCGCGCAGGCGCTTTTGTGCGAGAAGCCGCGTCCCGACGGGCTCGCGTGCGGGAAATGCGCGGGCTGCGCCTATGTGGCCGCGCGGACGCATCCCGACATGCAGGTGCTCGACCTGTTCGACTACGACGAGAAGGCCGAGGAATGGGTCCCGGTCAACGAGATCAGGGTGGAGCGCGTCCGTCGCGTCACGCGGATGCTGGAGACCAGTGCGCACCGCGCGGGCGATCGCGTTGCGGTGATCGCCCCGGCGGAACGAATGAACGACGAGGCGTCGAACGCGCTCCTGAAGACGCTCGAGGAGCCGCCGTCCGGGACGAGGCTCGTTCTCGTGTCGCACCAGCCCGGACGCCTGATGCCGACGGTGACGAGCCGCTGCCTGCGGGTCGACGCACCGAGGCCGTCCGGGGACGAGGCGATCGCGTGGCTGCGCTCGCGGGGCGTGGCGGACCCGGCCGAGGTGCTCGCGGAGGCCGGCGGGTCGCCTCTGGCCGCGCTCGCGCTCGCGGAGCCCGCCGAGCGCACCGAGCGCAACGCGTGGTTCGACGCGCTCGCACGTCCGGACCGGCTGGCGCCGATGGCGATGGGCGCGCGTATCGAGGCCGGCGGAAAGGAGGAGCGAAAGTCCCGGCTCGCGGCCGCGCTCGACGCGCTCGCCTCGTGGACCGCGGATCTCGCGCGGGTGTCGGCGGGCGGGAGGCCGCGGCGGCTGCCGGGCCGGGCGGAAGCGATGGCGTCGCTCGTCCCGCGGGTGGCGAGGATCGACCTTTGCCGCTATCATCGATCGGTGGTCCTTCAGCGCGCCTACGTCTCCCATCCGCTGCAGCCTCGCCTGGTCGTCGAGGGGCTGCTCGCCGGGTACGTGGCGCTCTTCGACTGACGATGGCCGAGCCGAAGACCACGATTCCGCCGGCGGGCGTCGCGCGCCCGGGGGTGCTGTCGCTCAACATCCGCGAGAAGGCCGCCCTGTACGCGGCGTACATGCCGTTCCTGAAGGGCGGGGGCATCTTCATCCCCACGTCGCGATCCTACGTGCTCGGCGAGGAAGTGTTCATGCTGCTCTCGCTGATGGACGACCCGAACCGGATCGCGGTGCAGGGCAAGGTGGTCTGGATTACGCCCGAGGGCGTTCAGGGCAGCCGCACGCAGGGCATCGGCGTCCAGTTCACGCTGGACGAGACCGGGGCGGCCGCTCGCGCCACGATCGAGAAGGTGCTGGGCGAGACGCTCGCGTCGTCGCGCCCGACCCACACGCTCTAGCGGGCTCGGGCGTCGGTGATCCGCAGCGCGGCGCAACGCGGCGCGTGCCTTTCACCATGCCCGATGCCTGATCCCGGCCATGTTCGTCGACTCGCACTGCCACCTCGATTTTCCCGAGCTCGCGTCCGACCTGCCCGCGAAGCTCGATGCGATGCGCGCGGCGTCCGTGACGCACGCGCTGTGCATCTCGGTCGACCTGCCCGACTGGCCGCGCGTGCACGCGCTCGCGACCGGCCACGCGAACCTCCATGCGACGGTCGGCACGCATCCGGACTACCCGGACACCGTGGAGCCCGACGTCGCGACGCTCGTGGGTCTCGCCGCCCGGCCGAAGGTGGTGGCGATCGGTGAAACCGGCCTCGACTACTACCGGCTCACCGGCGACCTCGAATGGCAGCGCGAACGGTTCCGCACGCACATCCGGGCGGCGCGGGAGTCCGGCAAGCCGCTCGTCGTGCACACGAGGAGCGCTGCCGAAGACACGCTCGCGATCCTGCGCGAGGAGCGCGCGAACGAGGTCGGCGGCGTCATGCACTGCTTCACCGAGACCTGGGACGTCGCGGCCGCCGCGATGGACCTGGGCTTCCACATCTCGTTCTCGGGCATCGTTTCGTTCAGGAATGCGGCGCATTTGCACGACGTCGCGCGCCGCGTGCCGCTCGAACGCATGCTGATCGAGACCGACAGCCCCTACCTCGCGCCGGTACCGCACCGCGGGCGCACCAACGAGCCCGCGTGGGTCGTGCACGTCGCCGAGGCGATCGCGCGGCTGCGCGGCGTCGACGTCGCGACCGTCGCACGCGCGACGTCGTCCAACTTCTTCCACCTGTTCAGGATCGGCCCCGATGCGCGTTGACCTGCGATTCACGCTTGCCGTCCTCCTTCTCTCCGCGGCAATGCCGCTCGGGGCGCAGGGGCTCCTGAACGACTACTTCCTCGCGGTCGCGAACGACAGGGTGAGCGACGTGCGCGACTACCTGAGGCGCGGCGTCGATCCGAACAGCGTCGACGCGAACGGGGACACGGGCCTCATCGCCGCCGCGCGGGCGGGCAATGCCGCGACCGTGGACGTGCTGCTCGCGGCGAAGGCCGATCCGCAGCGGCGCAACCGGTTCGGCGACACCGCGATGATGGTCGGGGCGCTGAACGGGCACTTCGGGATCCTGAAGGCGCTGCGAGCGAAGGGCGCGGCGGTCGACGGCCCGGGCTGGACGCCGCTGATCTACGCGGCGACGGGGGGGCACGAGGAGATCGTTCGCTGGCTGCTGGGCGAGGGCGCCGACGTCAACGCCACGTCGCCGAACGGGACGACGGCGCTGATGATGGCGGTGCGCGAGAACCGCTACTCGACGTCGATCCTGCTGATCGCGCGCGGCGCGAACGTCAATCACCGCAACGAGAACGGCGCCTCGGCGCTCGACTGGGCGAAGCGCGGGAACGACGAGGCGATGGTCGAGCGGCTGAAGCGCGCCGGCGCGCGCGACTGAGTCGCGCCGGCCGTCAGCGGGAAGGCGCCGCGGCCGCGACCGTGGCCGGGGTGGCGGCCCGAGCCTCCGGGACGAGGCCGGGCAGGACGCCGACCAGCCGGCGGGCGCCGTTGAAGTGCTTGCGCCAGTAGCTGTTCGTGAGCTCGGCGATCTCCACTTCGCTGCCGCGGGACGGCGCGTGGATGAAGCGGCCGTCGCCCAGATAGATGCCGACGTGCGAGAACGCGAAGCGGCGCGTGTCGAAGAACACGAGATCGCCCGCCTCGAGGTCGTCGCGGGCGATCGGCGCGCCGATGCGCGCGAGCTCCTTCGAGGTGCGGGGGAGCGTCACGCCCGTGACCTGCTGGAACACGTGACGGACGAGCCCGCTGCAGTCGAGGCCTCCTTCGGGGGTCTCGCCGCCGTACCGGTAGTCGACGCCGATCAGTCCGAGCGCGAACATCGCGAGATCCTGCGCACCGTGCCAGACCGTCTCGGCGGTCGTGCGCGCCTGGTCCGCGATCGTCGCCGAGCGCGCCGACTGCGCCTGGGCCGGGGAAGCGGCGAGCGCGGTCGCGGCCAGCGCGATCAGCAGGGGCGCGCGGAGGGATCGGGAGGACGGCATCGCGGAATTGTCGCCGATCCCCGACAAACCCGCCAGTCGGGCGTTGTCCGTCAGCAGGCCTTCGGCCGCTTCTGGCGCGTCCGGGCCGGCGGCAGCGGATGCGCGGCGGCCCGGTTGCGTCTGGCGGCCTTGGGGTCGGCGACGAGCGGTCGCGTGACCTCGACGCGGTCCCCGTCGGCGACCGGCGTGCCCGGGCGCGCGGTCTGCCCGAAGATCGCATAGCCGGCGTCGGCGGGATCGACGCCCGAGCGCTCGATCGCTCGTGCGGCGAGAACGGCATCGGCGACGGTCGCTCCCGGGGGCAGGTCGACCGCGACGAGACCCTGCGCCCGCGGCGACGCCCACGCGACGGTGACGCGCATGCGTCCGGCCGGAGGGTCTCCCGGGGGGGCGGGACACTCATCGCGGCGCGGCCCGGCAGCAGCGCTTGCGCTCATCGCGGACCGTAGACGGATTCGGCGCGGGTCACGAAGGCGCCGACGAACGTCGACGCGATGTGGTCGAACACCGGGCCGACCGCGCGCTCGAGGAGACCGCTCGCGAACTCGTAGGCGAGTTCGAGCTCCACCTTGCTGGCCGCCTCGGCGAGAGGACGGAACCGCCACTCGCCGTGCAGGTGGCGGAACGGGCCGTCGACCAGCGTGATGACGATCGACTCGCCGGCCACGTTGGCGTTGGACGTCGTGAAGTGCGCGCGGATGCCGTGGTAGTCGATGTCGATCCGCGCGATGCGCCCGGGCTCGCGCGCATCGAGCACCTGCGCGCCGCCGCACCAGGGCAGGAACTGCGGGTAGCGCTCGACCCGGTCGACGAGGTCGTACATCTCGCGCGCGCCGTAGGGAACGAGGACCGAGTGGTTGATGCGCTTCATCGAGGAGGGGCGGCTTTGGCTACAATCCGGGCATGAGCATCGTCGAGAACCGGAAGGCCTTCCACGACTATTTTATCGAGGAACGCGTCGAGGCCGGGCTCGCGCTCGAAGGATGGGAGGTGAAAGCCATCCGGGCCGGCCGCGCGAACCTGAAGGAAGCCTACGTCGTCATCAAGGACGGCGCGATCGTGCTCGTCGGCGCGCACATCTCGCCGCTCGCGCAGGCGTCGACGCACGTCCAGGCCGACCCCACGCGCACGCGCCGGCTGCTCATGCACCGCGACGAGATCAACCGTTTCGTCGGGCGCGTCGAGCGCGCCGGATACACGCTCGTCCCGCTCGACCTGCACTTCAAGCGCGGCATGATCAAGCTGGAGGTCGGCCTGGCCAAGGGCAAGAAGCAGCACGACAAGCGGGCCACGATCCGCGAGCGGGAGTGGGGACGCGAGCAGCAGCGGCTGCTCCGCCAGCGGCCGGGCTCGACGCGCGCGGGCTGATCGACACGACCCCCGCGGACGACATGGCCGACGCGCCGCTTCCGGCAGACCACCCGTTCGTCCGCGACCTCGCGGCGGGGCCGGCCAACCACGTGCCGCTGACGCCGGTCGCGTTCCTCGAGCGCAGCGCCGCGGTCTGGCCGGATCGCATCGCGATCCGCCACGGCCGCCTCGCACGCACCTATGCGGAGTTCGAGCGGCGCGCGCGCCGGCTC
>CALDKM010000395.1:0-4424 GCA_937898875.1 uncultured Pseudomonadota bacterium
TCCGCGTCGCCCGGCCGCACGGCACCCGCGGCAAGGGCGCGCGCTTCGACCGCGAGCGCCTCAAGCCGTTGCATGCCCCGCCCCCGAGTGCGCGGCCGCGGCCGCCGCCTCGCGCCCGGCGATGCGGCCGAAGGCCGTGCCGATCGTCATGCCGACGCCCGCCGTGTAGCCCATGCCCAGCACGTTGCCCGCCATCATCTCGCCCGCGACGAAGAGGTTCGGGCTCGCGCGCCCGCCGAAATGCACGACCGCGCGCTCGTCGGTCTTCAGACCCAGATAGGTGAACGTGATGCCCGGGCGCAGCGGGTAGGCGGTGTACGGCGGCCGGTCGAGCGGGCGCGCCCAGTGCGTCTTCGCGGGCGCGAGACCCTCGGTGCGGCAATCGTCGAGCTCCGTGTGGTCGAACGTGCCGACGCGGCACGCCGCGTTGTAGTCGTCGACGGTGCGCACGAACGCCGCAGGGTCGAGGCCGAGTTCGCGGGCGAGCGCGTCGAACGTCTCGGCGCGCGTCCCCGGGAACACGGGCGGCATGAAGCGGCCCGCCGCCTTCGCGTCGATCACCGACCACGCGATCTGCCCGGGCTGCTGCGCGACCAGGCGCCCCCAGATCGCGTAGCGCTTCGGCCAGAAGTCCTCGCCCTCGTCGTAGAAGCGCCTCGCCTGCCGGTTGACGACGATGCCGAGCGAGACGCAGTCGACACGCGTGCAGATCCCGCCGTCGTAGAGCGGTGCGCGCGCGTCGATCGCGACGCAGTGCGACTGCGACGGGTCGCCGACGGTGTCGGCGCCGGCGTCGATCATGAACCTGAGGAGCACGCCGGTGTTGAACCGCGTGCCGCGGATCAGGAAGTTGTCGGCGGGCCACTCCCCGTCCGCGTTGGGGCCCCAGGCCTCGCGCAGCCACTCGCGGTTCGACTCGAAGCCGCCCGCGGCCAACACGCAGGCGCGCGCCTCGACGCGCTCGCTGCCGACGTGCGCGGCGACGAAGCGGCCGCCGTCGAGTTCGATCCGGTCGACCGGCGAGTCGTAGCGGACCGCCACGCCGAGCCGCTCGGCGCTGCGGTAGTAGGCGTTGACGAGCGCCTTGCCGCCGCCCATGAAGAACGCATTGGTGCGCGACAGGTGCAGCGTGCCCGAGAGCGAGGGCTGGAAGCGCACGCCGTGGCGCCGCATCCAGTCGCGGCAGCGCGACGAATCGCGGATCGCGAGCCTCGCGAGCGCCTCGTTCGTGATCCCGCCGGTGACCTTGCGCAGGTCCTCCCAGAACTCCTCCTCGGGATACGCGCCGGTCAGCACGTCCTGCGGCGCGTCGTGCATGCACCGCAGGTTGCGCGTGTGCTGCGAGTTGCCGCCGCGCCACTCGCGCGGCGCCGACTCGAGCATCAGCACCGACGCGCCCGCCTCGCGGGCCGTCAGCGCGGCGCACAGCGCTGCGTTGCCGCCGCCGATCACGAGGACGTCGGCGACGCCCGGTTCAGCCGTTCCCATGGAGCCGCGAGTCTAGCGGTCCCGCCGCGCGCCGGCCAGACCCCGCGGGGAATGCGCCGATCACGGATCGTGGAGAATCGCGCCCCGCCGCCGGCCGGCCGCGACCGGTCCGCGCGCGACGTCGACGACGACTCTCGCGCCTCCGCCCGGCAGCGCAAGGCTATCCCAGCAGGTCGCTGGAAACCTTGCGTCCGCGTACCGACTTCGGCGGCGAATGGCCGGGGGATTTCCCCGCGTGGCGGGCATGCGCCTCGAGCGCGGGCGCGAGATAGCGGCCGGTGTGGCTGGCGGCGGTCCTGGCCACGTCCTCGGGCGCCCCTTCGGCGACGACCCGCCCTCCGCCCGCGCCTCCCTCGGGACCGAGGTCGACGATCCAGTCGGCGGTCTTGATGACGTCGAGGTTGTGCTCGATGACCACGACGGTGTTGCCGTGGTCGCGCAGCCGGTGGAGCACCGTGAGCAGGAGCTCGATGTCGTGGAAGTGCAGCCCGGTGGTCGGCTCGTCGAGGATGTAGAGCGTGCGCCCGGTGTCGCGCTTCGACAGCTCCAGCGCGAGCTTCACGCGCTGCGCCTCGCCGCCGGACAGCGTCGTCGCCGACTGGCCGAGCGTGATGTAGCCCAGGCCCACGTCGAGCAGCGTCGCGAGCTTGCGCGCGACCGCGGGCACCGGCTCGAAGAACGCGTGCGCCTGCTCGACCGTCATCGCGAGCACCTCGTGGATGCTCCTGCCCTTGTATCGGACCTCGAGCGTCTCGCGGTTGTAGCGCTGGCCGTGGCACACGTCGCACGGCACGTAGACGTCGGGCAGGAAGTGCATCTCGACCTTGATGAGGCCGTCGCCCTGGCATGCCTCGCAGCGGCCGCCCTTCACGTTGAACGAGAAGCGTCCCGGTCCGTAGCCGCGCTCGCGCGCTTCCCGGACCTGCGCGAACATCTCGCGGATCGGCGTGAAGAGTCCCGTGTAGGTCGCGGGGTTCGAGCGCGGCGTGCGCCCGATCGGGCTCTGGTCGACGCTGATCACCTTGTCGAAATGGTCGAGCCCCTCGATCGCGCCGTACGGCGCCGGCTCCTCCGCGCTGTCGTAGAGGTGCCGCGCGACCGCGTGGTAGAGCGTGTCGTTGATCAGCGTCGATTTGCCCGACCCCGAGACGCCGGTGACGCACACGAAGAGCCCGACGGGCAGCGACAGCGTCACGTCGCGCAGGTTGTTGCCGCGCGCGCCCCTGATCGTGAGCAGGCGCGAGGCATCGCGCCTGTGCCGGCGCTCCGGCATCGGGATCTGCCGCTTGCCCGACAGGTACTGGCCGGTGAGCGAGTGCGACGCGCGGAGGATGTCGTCCGGCGCCCCCTGAGCGACGACCTGCCCGCCGTGCTCGCCGGCGCCGGGCCCCATGTCGACGACGTGGTCGGCCGTCAGGATCGCGTCCTGGTCGTGCTCGACGACGATCACGCTGTTGCCGAGGTCGCGCAGGTGCTTCAGCGTCGCGAGCAGCCGGTCGTTGTCGCGCTGGTGCAGGCCGATCGACGGTTCGTCTAGCACGTACATGACGCCGGTGAGCCCCGAGCCGATCTGCGACGCGAGCCGGATGCGCTGCGCCTCGCCGCCCGAAAGCGTCTCGGCCGAGCGGTCGAGCGACAGGTAGTCGAGGCCCACGTTGTTCAGAAATGCGAGCCGCGACACGATCTCCTTGACGATCTTCTCGGCGATCGCGGCCTTGTGGCCCTCGAGCCGCAGGTCCGCGAAGAAGCGCGACGACTCCTTGAGCGGCCAGCCCGACACCTCGTAGATCGCGCGCTGGTCGCCGTCCGGCCCGATCTTGACGTTGCGCGCCTCGCGTTTCAGCCGCGTGCCGTGGCACTCGGGACACGGCTTGCTGTTCAGGTACTTCGCGAGCTCCTCGCGCACCATCATGCTGTCGGTCTCGCGGTAGCGTCGTTCGAGGTTGGGCAGGATGCCCTCGAACGCGTGTTCGCGCACCGCCGGCCTGCCCCGCTCGGACAGGTAGGTGAACGGGATCTTCTCGTCGCCCGAGCCGTTCAGCACCAGCGCCTGCACGCGCTCGGGCAGGCGGGCGAACGGGCGCTCGAGGTCGAAGCCCGCGTGCTTCGCGAGCGACTGCAGCATCTGGAAGTAGAACTGGTTGCGGCGGTCCCAGCCCTTGATCGCGCCCGACGCCAGCGACAGCTGCGGGAACGCGACGACCCGCTTGGGATCGAAGAAGCTGATCGACCCGAGGCCGTCGCAGCGCGGACACGCGCCCGCCGGGTTGTTGAACGAGAACAGCCGCGGCTCGAGCTCCGCCAGCGAGTAGTTGCAGATCGGGCAGGCGAACTTCGACGAGTAGAGATGCTCCCGTCCGGTGTCCATCTCGACCGCGATCGCGCGCCCGTCGCCGTGGCGGAGCGCCGTCTCGAACGACTCGGCGAGGCGCTGCTTGAACTCGGGCGACACCTTCAGGCGGTCGACGACGACCTCGACCGTGTGCTTGGTCGTCTTCGCGAGCTTCGGCACCGCATCGATCTCGTGGACCTTGCCGTCGACGCGCACGCGCACGAAGCCCTGCGCGCGGAGCTCGACCAGCAGCTCCGCGTGCTCGCCCTTGCGGTTCGACACGACGGGCGCGAGGATCGCGAGCTTCGTCTCGGCCGGCAGCGCGAGCGTCGCGTCGACCATCTGCGAGATCGTCATCGACGCGAGCCGCTGCTCGGGATGGTCCGGGCAGTAAGGGTCGCCGACGCGCGCGTAGAGCAGGCGCAGGTAGTCGTGGATCTCGGTGACGGTCCCGACGGTCGACCGCGGGTTGTGCGACGTCGCCTTCTGCTCGATCGATATGGCGGGCGACAGCCCTTCGATCAGGTCGACGTCGGGCTTTTCCATCAACTGCAGGAACTGCCGCGCGTAGGCCGACAGCGACTCGACGTAGCGCCGCTGCCCC
>CALDKM010000396.1:0-3817 GCA_937898875.1 uncultured Pseudomonadota bacterium
ACCTCCGCCCCTGCGCCTCGACGATCTCGTCGAACTTCGTGTGCGCGGCGCCCGAGTGCAGCAGTTCTTCGGCGCGCTTCCGTCCGGCGTCCGCCGTCGCGATCGAGGGATCCCAGGCGAGGATCCGGCTCGCGAACGCGATCGCCTTCGCGGAGAGGTCGTGCGGCGCCGCCGGATCGTTGTCGAGCACCTGGAGCACGTCGCGGACCTCGAGGGCGGGGCCGATGCCGCGGCCGATCGGCGCGGAGCCGTCGGTCGCGTGCGCTTCCACGACGAGGCCGAGCGCGCGTCCGACGTGCTCGAACAGGCGGCCGAGATCGACGGCCTCGTCGCGCGTGCGCAGCTTCGCCTGCGGTCCCCAGGGCAGGTCGACGATCACGTGCGTGGAGCCCGCCGTCAGCTTCTTCGACAGGATCGATGCCACCGACCACCGGTTCGAGTCGATGGCGAGCGGGCGCGTGATCGCGTTCATCACGTCGTCGAGCGCCGAGTGGTTGAGCCGGCCGTTCCACGCGATGCAGCCGCGGACGCGGCGGACCGTTTCGCGCACCTCGTCGGCGGTGAGGTCGACCCGCGCCAGCGCCTCCATCGCGTCGGCGGTGCCGGCCGCCGACGTGATCGCCCTCGACGAGGTCTTCGGGATCGCGAGGCCGTGCGCCGCGACGATCGGGATGACGATCAGCGTGATCCGGCTGCCGGGGACGCCGCCCATCGAGTGCTTGTCGACGACGATCGGCTCGTCCCAGCGCACCGGCGTCATGAGCGAGGACCGCACGCGCGCGAGCGCGACGACCTCGTCGTCGCCGAGGCTGCGCGTGGCGGACACCAGGAACGCGGCGACCTCGCCTTCGGAGTAGCGGCCCGCGACGATGTCCCCGAGGAGCCCCGCGTAATCGTCCTCGGTCAGCTTCGCGCCGCGTATCTTCGCGCGGAGCGCATCGCGGCTCCGCGGCGCGGGCGCGCGCCGCAACTCGACCCGCGTGCCCTCGGGCACGCCGAGATCCTCGAACGCCTGCCGCGAAAGGCCGATCTCGTCGACGGCCAGCGCAGGCTCGGTGCTCGCCACGTGGAGGCCGGTGCGGATCGACCGGCCGTCCGCCTCGATCTCGACGCGGCCGGCGCCGAGGTAGTCCGTCGCCCCGACGATGCTGCCCGGCGGCAGGTAGGCGATGCGCTCGCGCCAGGTGTCGACCGGGTAGCGGACCACGCTCAGCCGGTGCGCAGCGCCGTCGATCGCGGCCACGAAGCGCTCGACGCCGTCCTCGATCGTGCCATCGTTCTCGACGTCGATGCGCTCGACGCCGGGCGGGACGACCAGCTCCACGGCCCGGTCGAGCCGCGCGGCGATCGCGTCGCCGTGCTCGCGGCCGCGGCCGGCGATCCTGCCGGACAACGCGTCCCGGCGTGCGGTGACGGACACGACGACGAGCCGGGGCACCCGCGCGGCCAGCTCGGCGATCGTCGCGCGCGAGCCGTTCGCGATCACGCAGCGGCCCTCGCGCAGCCGGTCGACGAGGGCGGCGGGCAGCCCGTAGCGGTGGCCGTGCGCCGACCAGGCGATCAGGAAGCCGCCGTCACGCTCCGTCTCCGCGAACGTCGCGTCGTCCATCGCGTCATGACGCTCGCCGCCCGCGTCGGCGGCGCGGGTGATCGTCCGCGTCGCGAACACCCAGCGCGGATCGCCGGCGAGTGCTTCGCGCGCGCCGTCGATCAGCGTGTCCTTCCCGGCGCCGCTCGGGCCGACGACGAGGAAGAAGATGCCCGGTCGCATGTCGACGCTCCGGGATCCCTACGCGGTCTCGTCCAGTCCGATGTCGACGGCGGGCGCCGACTGGTGCGTCTTCGACGTCGAGATGTAGTCGACGCCGGTCTCCGCGATCGGCCGGATCGTCTCGAGCCGGATGCCGCCGGAGGCCTCGAGCTTCACTCGTCCGGCCACGAACCGGACCGCCTCGGCCATCGCAGGCACCGTCATGTTGTCGAGCATGATTACGTCGACGCCCGCGTCGAGCGCCTCGCGGACCTGCTCGAGTCGATCGCACTCGACCTCGAGCTTCGTGAGCACCGGCAGCTGGCGGCGCGCGCGCTCGACGGCCTTGCCGATGCCGCCGCAGACCGCGATGTGGTTGTCCTTGATCATCACGCCGTTGTCGAGACCCAGTCGATGATTGAGCCCGCCGCCGCAGGCGACCGCGTGCTTCTCGATCATCCGCAGTCCGGGCGTGGTCTTGCGCGTGTCGATGAGCCGGGCGCGCGTGCCACGGATCGCCTCCACGTACGTGGCGGTCAGCGTCGCGATGCCGCACATCCGCTGCAGCACGTTGAGGGAGGTGCGCTCGGCGGTCAGCAGGCTGCGCGCCGGGCCGCTCACGTTCATCAGCTTCGCGCCTTTCGCGACACGCTCGCCGTCGCGCACGAGTACGCGCACGTCGACGTCCGGATCGTAGCGTTTGAACACCCGGGCGGCGATGTCGATCCCCGCGACGACGATCGGCTCGCGGGCGTTCATCGTGAACGCGCCCCGTTCGTCCGCCTCGATCATCACCTGCGCGGTGAGGTCGCAGGCACCGATGTCCTCGGTGAGCCACAGGTCGATCAGGCGGTCTGTCTGGAAGGCGTCGTACATGTCGGGGGCTCCGGCGGTCGGGACGGGCGGGCGGACCGGGGCAGGGCAACGGGCCGCAGGTTTAACTCATGGAGTACGTACTACATGAGAGGCCCGCGCATGCTAGACGGCGTCGCGCCGATTGTCAACCGGGAGACAGACATTTCCTGCCTTCGCCCGTCCCCGGGCCGCGTGCCGGATCGGCGCACCGCGAGCGTGTCCCGTTCAGGTCTCGCGGGACGCGATCGGCCAGGTCTCCTCGAGCTCGTAGGCGATCGACCGCGCCAGCCCTTCGAGGTCGGGAAACAGCGTGGCCTGCGTGATGTTCATCCGGTACAGCTGGTGCATCGCCTCGGCGCGCAGCGCGCCGGCGAGCACGACCTTCTCGATCAGCGGTTCCGCGTCGTCGTACGCGTCGAGCAGCGCGTCGAGCGGCTGCCCGAGCGTGCCCGGCATCACCAGGAGACCCGACTGCGCGACCAGGCGGCGGTCCATCTCGGAAGGCTCCCCCAGCCACACGAGCGGATAGGCGCCGGGCGAGAACCATCGCTCGAAGTTGCCGGGCACCTGCGGGTCGATCGCGTCGCGGGTGAGGCGGGGGTCGAACCGGGGCGCCGCGGTCCACAGGCGCGGCGTGTCGAGCGCGTAGACGGCGCTGTCGTCCGCCGCGTGTTCGAGCGCGAAGAACGCGGCCACGAACGGCGACTTGGTGAAGTCGAGCAGCCGCGTCGGCGCCCCGTGGTGCTGCATGATCGCGAGGCAGCGCAGCGCGTCCTGCAGCACCGAGCGGTCCGGCAGGTAGATGTGCGCCTTGCGCCTGAAGATCCGGATCGCGCGCTCCTCGCGCTCGCCCCAGGTGCCGCGGTCGGCGCCGGACTCGCGCAGGCGGCGCGACAGCGAGCTCAGGAGCGGCCAGGTCGCGTCGCTCTGCCCGCGGAAGGCCCAGCCGTCCCGGTCGTCGCAATACCGGTTGAACGCATCCCAGTCGGCGATCCGGATCTCCCGGATCGGCGAGACGCCGGACGGCGCGGCGTGGCTCACGCGCTCGCTCCGGCGCGCGACCGCCTTTGCGCGCGATCCCGCGCACGCGCGCTCCGGTCGCGGCTGCGAATCGGTCGGCGTGCGCCTGGCATCCGGAGCGCGGTCTTCAGCGCGGAGGAAGCGCGTCGACGAGTTGCGGAACCACGTCGAACAGGTCGCCGACGAGGCCGT
>CALDKM010000397.1:0-4503 GCA_937898875.1 uncultured Pseudomonadota bacterium
ACAACCTGGGGCTCGCGCTCCAGGAGCAGAATCGCCGCGACGAGGCCGCCGACGCTTTCCGCGAGGCGCTCGCCGCCGATCCGGATGCCCATCGCGTCCGCTGGAATCTCGCGATGGCGCGCCTGTCGCTCGGCGATCGCGGAGGCTGGCGCGACTACGAGTCGCGCCTGTCCGTCCCCGAGCTCGGCGGTCGCGTCCCCGATCCCGGCGTGCCCCGGCTCGACACGACGGACGTGCGCGGCCGCACGATCCTCGTCGAAGGCGAGCAGGGTCTCGGCGACACGCTGCAGTTCGCGCGCTACGCGTCGACGCTCGCCTCGCGCGGCGCGCGCGTCGTGGTGCGTGCCCCGCCGAGCCTCGCGGGCCTCCTGCGCACGGTTCCCGGCGTCGCGGAGGTCGTCGACCCGCAGGCGCGACCCCGCTGCGACGCATGGCTGCCGCTCGCGTCGCTGCCGGGGCTCCTCGACGCGTCGCCATGGGGCGAACCGTCGACCGGGCCGTACCTTCGCGCCGACGCGGCGCTGGTGTCGGCGATGCGCGCGGAACTCGGCGAGCGCCGCGCGCGCGTTCGCGCCGGCATCGCATGGGCCGGCAACCCGCGCCACCCGAACGACCGCCGCCGGTCCTGCCCGCTCGCCTCCCTCGCGCCGCTCCTCGCGCGCGCGGACGTCGACTGGTATTCGCTGCAGCGCGGCGATGGCGAGGATCAGATCGCGCACGTCCCGGCGGCAAGCCGCCTGCATCTCCTCGACGCGCGCAACGATTTCGAACGCAAGGCCGCGCTGATCGAGAACCTCGACCTCGTCGTCAGCGTCGACACCAGCATCGCGCACCTCGCCGGCGCGCTCGGCAAGCCGGTCTGGATCCTGCTGCCCTTCGCCGCGGACTGGCGCTGGGGCGTGGCGGGCGCGACCACCGGCTGGTACGCGAGCGCGCGGCTGTTCCGGCAGCCTTCGGTCGGCGACTGGTCGTCGGTGGTGCGCGAGGCGCTCGCGGCGCTCGACGCCGGGGCGGCGACGCGATGACGGCGATCGTCCCCCCCGCATCGCGCAACGACCCCTGCCCCTGCGGAAGCGGGAAGCGCTACAAGCACTGCCACGGGAGCGCCACGGCGCCCGTCGAGATCCCGGAGCCTCCCCCGGCGAACGCGGGACCGGTCGAGGCCGCCCGCGCGGCGCTGCGCGCCGGACGCGCCGTCGAGGCGGTCGCGATCATCGAGGCAAGCCCCGCCCGCGAGGACGTCGATGCGTCGAGGGTGCTGGGCGAAGCGCTGCGGAGCATCGATGCGCAGCGATCCCGAGCCTGCTGGGAACGGGTGCTCGCGGCCCGTCCGGGAGACCCCGAGGCGTTGTTCTTCCTCGGCGACATCCAGCGCGAGGAGGGCGACTACCGTGCGGCCGTCGCGACCTTCGAGCAGGCGCTCGCCGCGTCGCCCGATCATCCGGCGCTGCTGAACAACCTCGGGCTCGCACGCGAGAAGCTCGGGGACCTCGCGGCCGCCGAGGGCGCCTTCAAGCGCGTGCTCGAAGTGTCGCCGGACGACCTGAACGCGCTCGCCAACCTCGCCCAGAACTACTACCAGCAGCGTCGGTACAAGGAAGCGATCCCGCTGTTCGAGCGCCTGGTCGTGCGAATGCCCGGCGCGCCTGCCGCGATCTGGGCGAACTTCGGTTCGTCGATGCGAAGCGTCGGAAACCTCGCGGCGGCGGAGCCCCACCTCGCGCGCGCCACGGAACTGGCTCCGGACCGCCCCGAGCCGTGGCGCGATCTCGGCGCCTGCCGCGTCGAGCTCTATCGATGGGGAGGCGCGGCGCTGGCGTACGGCAAGGCGCTCGACCTGGATCCGGACGACCTCGTGTCCGCGAGCATGCTGCTGTACGCATGCGGTCACGAGTGCGTCTGGGACCGCTTCGACGCGCTCCGCCAGCGCCTCCACGACGCGATGGCGCAACCGGCGCCGGGCGAAGCGACGCTCGCCGTGCCCTTCGCCGTCCAGTCGTTCAACGACGACCCGGCCGCCGAGCGCTCGCTGGCCGAGCGATGGTCCGCTCACGAGTTTCTCGCGCCCAGCCCCGTGCGCGCTCCGCGTCGGCAGGGGCCCGTGAAGCTGCGGGTCGGCTTCCTGTCGCCGGACCTTCGCGGCCACCCGGTGGGCCGGCTCGTCGTCGGGCTCGTCGAGCGCCTCGACCGGACGCGGTTCGAGGTGTGCGCCTACTCCACCAGCAAGGAGGTCGACGACGCGATCCGCGAAAGGATCCGGAACGCGTGCGATCGCTTCCGGTCCTTCCCGGCCGTCGACGCGCGGGAAGTCGCCGATGCGATCCGCTCCGACCGGGTCGACGTCCTGATCGACCTGACCGGACACACGGCCGGCGCGAACGTGTCGACGCTGTCGCTTCGACCCGCGCCCGTGCAGATCAACTACCTCGGCTACACGGGGACGCTCGGCAACCCGGCCGTCGACTGGATCGTGGCCGACGCCTATTGCATCCCTCCCGGCCTCGCAGGCACCTGCGTCGAGCGGCCGCTCTACCTCGAGCCGTGCTACATGCCGCCCTGCGGCGATCAGGTCGACGCCGACGACTCGATCTCCCGGTCGGACTACGGCCTGCCCGAGCACGCCCTCGTCTATGCGGTCATGAGTGCCGCGTACAAGATCCTCCCCGAGCGTTTCGACGCGTGGATGGAGGTATTGCGCGCCGTGCCCGGATCGGTCCTCTGGTTGCGGACGATGGGCGGCGTGGCGGCGCGCAGGCTGCAACTGCGGGCGGCGTCGCGCGGCGTCGACCCCGCGCGGCTCCTGATCGCCAGGAACGAGCCGGTGCCCCGCTACATCGCCCGCTACCGTCTCGCGGACCTCTTCCTCGACACCTGGCCGTTCGGCTCGCACACGACGGTGAACGACGCGCTGTTCGCCGGGCTGCCCGTCCTGACGCAGGCGGGCCGGACGTTCGCGTCGCGCGCGTCCGCGAGCCAGGTGATCGCGGCGGGCCTGCCGGAACTCGTGGCGAACAGTCTGCAGGACTACGTGGACGGCGCCATCGCGCTGGGCTCGGATCGCACGCGTCTGGTCGAACTGTCCGCGAGGCTCCGGGCGAACCGTTCGCGGCTGCCGTACTTCGACCTCGACGCCTACGCGCGTGCATTCGAGGCCGCCGTCGAACGCGCCTGGGCCGAAACGCCGGTCGACTGACGGGTCCCGTGCGCGGTCAGTGCCGGTCGAGCGCTGCCGCCAGCGCGGCGACGGGCGCAGCGTCGTCGAACAGCGCCTTCGCGCCGTCGCGCATGCGCTCCGAGAGCCCGGCACGCCACGGCGGATCCCCGGCAAGTCGAACCGCATTGGCGACGAGCGCGTCCTCGTCGCAGGCAACCAGGTCCGCGGCGCCGATCACCTCCAGCATCCCCGCGCTCTGCCGGCCGCGCATGAACGCTCCCGGGCGTGTCGCGATCGGCAGGCCGCAGGCGATGGCATCGAGGCTCGTGTTCCCCCCCGACCAGCGCACGCTGTCGAGCATCGCGTCGCACGCGAGGTTGATGCGAAGGTAGTCGTCGTGGTCGACCTGGGGCAGCACGACGACGCGGCCGGCGTCCACTCCGCTGGCGTCGAGCACCCGGTCGAGCCGCGCGCGCCACGCCGCGGTGAGCCTCGGATGCCGTCCGGCGAAGGCGACGACCCGGCTTCCCCCGGCGGCGGCGAGCACGCGCGCGATCCGGTGATCGTCGTCCGGGTGCAGCTTGAACAGCGACTGCGGCACCAGGAACAGCGCGGGCCCGACCGGCAGGCCGAGCGACTCGCGCGCAGCGCGCGAGGGCGGGACGGGCCGCGCATAGCGCGTGCCCAGCCCCGGAAGGCGTATCACGCGCTCCCGGTAGTGCGCGTCGCCGTTCCCGGGCTCCATCGCCCCGGCGGAGAAGAAGAGATCGATCGTCGCCAGTCCGGACGTGACCGGGTGGCCCCAGCCCGCGCACTGCAGCGGCGCGAGCCGAAGCGCGGCGAGCGCGAACGTGGTCGCATCCATGCCGAGCTCGGGATAGACGATGCAATCGGGTGCGTCCTCGACGATCGCGGAGGCGATCTCGGCCGGCTCACGTGCCCGGTGCGAGACGAACTTCGCCGCGCCGTCGCGCAGCCGTCCGGTGAGCTCGTCGCTCGACGCCCCCAGCTGATGGACGACGACCTCGAACCGGTCCCGGTCCAGCCCCGTGATCCAGCTCTCGAAGTACCGCCCGACGGTTCCATCGCGGAAGAACGCGGACACGAACGCGACGCGCCTGCGTCCGCCCGCCGCGCGCGGGGCCGGGACCCCGGCTATCGCGGGACCGCGCGCCGCCGCGAGCGTCGCCGCCACGAGGTCGCCGTAGGCCGACTGCAGGTGGAGGTCGTCCTCGCCCTGGTAGGCCAGCAGGAAGTTGGTCCAGCACAGTTCCCTGAGCACCCGCGACGGGGGCATCGTCGCCGCGACGGCGGGCAGCTCGCCGCGCAGCCGCTCGAGTCCGGCGGCG
>CALDKM010000398.1:0-9010 GCA_937898875.1 uncultured Pseudomonadota bacterium
GTTCGCCCGAACCGGCATTCGGGTCGCACCCCTTCCAGGAAGTAGGGTCAGACCCTGCTTGTAGCAGCAGGAAGTAGGGTCACAGGAAGTAGGGTCAGACCCTGCTTGCACAGGAAGTAGGGTCAGACCCCAGCAGGAAGTAGGGTCAGACCCCAGGAAGAGACCTCAGGAAGTCGGGTCAGACCCTGCTTGAGCGCGGGTCGAGTGGAAGCAGGGTCAGACCCTACTTGTGCTTCTCGATCAGTTCGATCTTGTAGCCGTCGGGATCCTGCACGAACGCGATGACGGTGGTGCCGCCCTTGACGGGGCCGGCCTCGCGCGTGACGTTCCCGCCCTTCGTCCTCACCGCCTCGCACGCGGCCCTCGCATCGTCGACCTCGATTGCGACGTGGCCGTAGGCGGTCCCGATCTCGTAGCGGTCGACCCCATAGTTGTAGGTGAGCTCGAGCACCGCGTGCTCGCGCTCGTCGCCGTAGCCGACGAAGGCGAGCGAGTATTTCTGGTCGGGGCGATCGGTCGTGCGCAGCACGCGCATGCCGAGCACGTTCGTGTAGAAGTCGATCGACCGGGCGAGGTCGCCGACGCGGAGCATCGTGTGGAGGAGGCGCATGGCAATCGTTCCTCAGAACGCGACCATCTCGAAGTCGTCCTTCCTTGCCCCGCACTCGGGGCAGGTCCAGTTCGGCGGGACGTCTTCCCACTTCGTGCCCGCGGGAATGCCCTCGTCGGGAAGACCCGTGGCCTCGTCGTAGATGAATCCGCAGATCAGGCACATGTACTTTTTCAACGCGATTCCCCGTGACGTTGCGATGCCGGCGCGGCGCGCGCCCGCCTGGGGCAGAATTATAGGATGCGGGGGCGCGGCATCCCGTCCGCCCCGCAACCCGTGGTGCCCGCGATGACCCTCGTCAACTTCGGCTCCGGTCCGTATCCGCTCGCGGGCTGGATCAACGTGGACCTCGACGCGGCGGGCCGCCCGGAGGTCGTGGCCGACCTTTCTCGCGCACTGCCGTTCGCCGACGGGTGTGCCGACGCGATCTTCACCGAGGACTTCGTCGCGCAGCTCGAGCCCGACGCGCTCGGGTATTTCCTCGCGGAGTGCCGCCGAATGCTGAAACCCGGGGGTACGCTGCGGGTGCTGACGCCGGACCTGAAGCGCTTCGCGCGCGCCTATCTCGACGATCCGGAGCACCTTATCCGGATCTGGGCGACCGCGGTCGGCGTTCCGCTGCCCAACGGCACCGCGGGCGACGTGCTCAATCTCGGCATGCAGCTCGCCGGTCGCTGGCAGTACGACGTCGAGACCTTCACGCGCATCGCGGCGCGCGCGGGGCTCGACACCGCCGTGACCGCCTACGGCGAGAGCCGGCATCCGGCGATGCGCGGCATCGACCTGCGCAAGCCCGACGAGGCGATCAGCATGTACCTCGAATGCACGCCCAGCGACGAGCAGGGTCGATAAGTAGGGTCAGACCCTATTTCCACTGATTCTGCGGAGTCAGACCCGAATTCCGCAATAAGTAGGGTCAGACCCCAATAAGTAGGGTCAGACCCCATTTCCATTGAATGCATGCCTACCAGTAAGTAGGGTCAGACCCCATTTCCAATGAGCGCATGCCCACCAGTAAGTAGGGTCAGACCCTATTTCCGGGAAGCAGGGTCGGACCCTGCTCCGCGCCTGCTTCGGAAAGCCGGGCCGGATCCCTTTTACGGGGCACCGTAGCCGTAAGCCCCTCGCCGGTCCGGCGGCACGCATCGGGTACCATGATGCGCATCCCTACGCAGGTCGCACCGCGCGCCCTCCCTTCCGTCCGACGATGTCGAGCGAACCCGTTCACGGCGCCCCGCCCGTGGTGCTGACCTTCGCGGCCTCCGATCCGTCGGGCGGCGCGGGAATGCAGGCCGACCTGCTCACGCTCGCGAGCATGGGCTGCCATCCGCTGTCGGTCCTCACCGCGATCACGGTGCAGGACACGACCGGCGTCGAGGCCGTGCTGCCGATGGAGGCGGAATGGGTGGCCGACCAGGCGCGCTGCCTCCTCGAGGACATGCCGGTCGACGCGTTCAAGATCGGCGCGCTCGGCAGTGTCGAGAACATCGCCGCGATCGCCGAGATCCTCGCCGACTACCCCGACGTGCCGCTGATCCTCGATCCGGTCCTGTCGGCCGGGCGCGGCGACACGCACGCGACCGAAGCGATGACCCACGCGCTGCGCGACCTGCTGCTCCCGCAGACGACGATCGCGACGCCCAACGGCCACGAGCTCCGCCTGCTCGCCGAGCAGGAGGACGACGACGATCCGTCCGCCGACGACTGCGCCGAGCGGCTCGTCTCGGCCGGCTGCGAGTTCGTGCTCGTGACCGGCACGCACGAGGCGACGCGGGAGATCGTGAACACGCTCTACGGCAAAGGCGGCGTGGTGCGCACCGACACCTGGGCGCGCCTGCCGGGCCCGTTCAACGGCGCCGGCGGCACGCTCGCTTCCGCCATCGCCGCGATGCTCGCGAACGGGCTCGAGCTCTCCGACGCCGTTCGCGAGGCGCAGGACTACACGTGGAACGCGCTGCGCAAGGCCTACCGGCCGGGCATGGGGCATTTCCTTCCCGACCGGCTGTTCTGGGCGCGCGAGGAGAGCGACGCGCGCGGCGACGAGGCGGAGCCGCCGCGCCCCGCCGACGCCCGTGGCAGTCACTGACGCCCGCGCCGCGCGCGTCGCGCGGCTCTCGGGGCTCTACGCGGTGACGCCCGACATGGACGACACCGCCGCGCTCGTCGCGAAGTGCGCGGCCGCGATCGACGGCGGAGCGCGCGCGATCCAGTACCGGCACAAGACGGCGTCCGTCGCGCTGCGCGAGGCGCAGGCGCGCGCGATCGTCGCGCTGTGCCGGGAACGCGGCGCGCTCTCGATCGTGAACGACGATGCCGCGCTCGCGGCGAGCGTGGACGCGGACGGCGTGCACGTCGGCGAGGAGGACGGCGGCGTCGCGGCGGCCCGCGCGGTCGCCGGCCCGTCGCGGATCGTCGGCGCCTCCTGCTACAACGCGCTGCCGCGCGCCGTCGATGCGGTCGCGGAGGGCGCGGACTATGTCGCGTTCGGAAGCTTCTTCGAGTCGGGCACGAAGCCGAACGCCCGGCGTGCGGAGCTCGACCTGGTGCCGCGCGCGCGCGCGCTCGGCGTCCCGGTCGTCGCGATCGGCGGCATCGACGCCGGAAACGTTCGCGCGCTCGTCGACGCCGGCGTCGACGCGGTCGCGGTGATCGGCGCGGTGTTCGCGCACGACGATCCGCGCGACGTGACCGCGACGTCCCGTCGCATTTCCGCCGCTTTCGCGGCGCGCGACGCCGCGAGGGCGGCAAGTCCGGGGAAGGTTCCCGCAAACGCGCTCGTGTCGATCGTCACGCGCACGCTGGGGCGGCCGACGCTCGCCGAGGCGGCGGCCTGCGTCGCCGCGCAGACCTGGCGTCCGCTCGAATGGGTGGTCGTCGACGCGGCGGGGAGCGGCCTCGTGCCGCCGACCGCCGGCGACGTGCCGGTGCGCGTCGTGTCGACCGGCGGGCGGCTGCTGCGCGGCGCCGCCGCGAATGCCGGGATGCGGGCGGCGCAGGGAGAGTGGCTGATGCTCTTCGACGACGACGACCTGATCCGTCCCGAGCACGTCGGGCGGCTGGTCGAGGCCGTCGCCGCGGAGCCGGGCCACCGCATCGCGTACGCCGACGTCGCGGCGCCCGGCTATCTGCTCGACTACGCCGACGTCGAGATGTGGCTCGCCGACGGCGAGCGCGCGCACGTGTTCGACGTGCCGTACTCGCCGCTGCTGCTCGCGAAGGACAACCTGTTCCCGCCGATGGCGGCGCTGTTCTCGGCGCGGCTGGTGCGCGAGCACGGATGCGCGGTCGACGAGTCGCTCGACTACTTCGAGGACTGGGACTTCTGGCGCCAGGTCGCCGAGCACACCGACTTCCTCCGCGTCCCCGGCATCACCGCCGTCTACCGCGCGAACCTGTCGGAGTCCGGCGTGACGGGCACGGGACCCCATGCCGGCGACCCCCGCATCCGGCGCGATCGCGAGGAGGTGTCGCGCCGGCTCTCCGCGCTGCGGGAGCGGTACCAGCGTCGCGTCGACGAATTGAAGGCCGACGCGCGCTCGGCGCGGGACTCCGGCGACAGCGGTCGCGCACTCGCGGCCTGGCGGGAAGCCGGACGCATCGACCCCTACGACATCGACGTCGTGCTGCGCGAGGCCGAGACGGCGTGCGCCGCCGGCGCGTGGTCCGAGGGCCGCCGGGCGATCGCGGAGGCGCTCGCCCGCATGCCCGGCGAGCCGACGCTGTTGCGGAACCTCGCGACCGTCGATCGTGCGATCGCCAGACACGGGGCGGCGCGGTGAACGCGGTCGTCCAGGGCAACGCGGCGTCGCGCCCGGAGGCGCCGCGCATCTCCGTGATCACGCGCACGCTCGGGCGCGACTGTCTGGCGGAAGCGGGCGCGAGCGTCGCGGCGCAGTCGCTCGCGCCGTTCGAATGGATCGTCGTCGATGCCGCGGGCAATGGCCTCGCTCCGCCGGCCGCAGGCGGCGTGCCGGTTCGCGTCGTGTCCACGGGCGAACGCCTGCCGCGCTCCCGGGCGGCGAACGCCGGACTCGCCGCCGCTCGCGGCGACCTGCTGCTGATCCTCGACGACGACGACCTGCTGCTGCCCGGCCACCTCGCCCACCTCGCGCAGGCGCTCGCGGCCAATCCCGGCGCGCGACTGGCCTACAGCGACTGGGAGGCGCGCGTTTCGCCCGACCAGCGCTGGGGCGGGCACGCGCCGCCGTTCAGCCACTTGCTTCTGTGCAGGCAGAACCTGTTCCCGCCGCACGCCGCGCTGTTCGACGCGTCGCTCGTGCGCGAGCGCGGCCTGCGCGTCGACGAGGGCCTCGAGTACTTCGAGGACTGGGACTTCTGGCTCGCGGCGGCGCGGCTCACGCCCTTCGTCCACAGCCCGCAGTGCACCGCGATCTACCGGACCTACCTGTCGGAGTCCGGAATCCACGCCCACGGCCGCGCGGATGCCGATCCGCGGCTGGCGCAGGACTCGGCGACGATCCGCGGTCGCTACCGCGACGACCGGGACCGGCTGGGTGCCGCGCAGCGTGCGCGCATGGACACGGCGCTCGCGGCAGCCGAGCGCGGCGACCTCGCCGCGAGCGCCTCGCTCTGGAACGACGCGCACATCGCCGACCCGTTCGACCCCGAGCCGATCACACGCTACGCGGAGCTCGCGTTCCGCGCCGGCGACCCCGCGGCCGCCAGGCAGGTGCTGGAGGCGGGCATCGCGCGCCTGCCCGACGAGCCGAGTCTGCGCGAGAGCCTGCGTATCCTGCTCGACCGCGGCGGCCGGGAACCCGCCGCGGCGCGGCCGCGCGGCGTCGCCTGAGCCGGCGGCGGCGCTACGATGCGACAAGACGAAAGACGACACGGATCGCCATGACCCGAAACGACGAACTGTTCGAGCGTGCCCAGCGCACGATTCCCGCCGGCGTCAACTCGCCGGTCCGCGCGTTCCGCTCCGTCGGCGGCACGCCGCGCTTCTTCACCCGCGGCGAGGGGCCGTACGCGTGGGACGCGGACGGCAGGCGATTCGTCGACTACGTCGGCTCGTGGGGGCCGGCGATCGTCGGCCACGCGCATCCCGACGTCGTGCGCGCGGTGCAGGACGCCGCGACGCGCGGGCTGTCGTTCGGCGCGCCGACCGAGATCGAGATCGAGATGGCCGAGACGCTCGTTCGCCGGCTGCCGTCGATCGAGCTCGTGCGCCTGGTGTCGTCGGGAACCGAGGCGACGATGTCGGCGCTGCGCCTCGCGCGCGGCTTCACGGGGCGCCCGAAGATCGTCAAGTTCGAGGGCTGCTACCACGGTCATGGCGACAGCCTGCTCGTGAAGGCGGGCTCGGGCGCGCTGACGTTCGGCCAGCCGTCGTCGGCGGGCGTGCCGCCCGAGATCGCGAACCAGACCGTCGTGCTGCCGTACAACGACGTCGACGCGCTCGAGGAGGCGTTCCGCGCGGAAGCGCACGCGATCGCCGGCATCATCGTCGAGCCGATCGCCGGAAACATGAACCTCGTCGTTCCGTCGCGCGAATGGCTCGTCGCGCTGCGCACCACCTGCGACCGCCACGGCGCGGTGCTGATCTTCGACGAAGTGATGACCGGCTTCCGCGTGCATCCGCGCGGCGTGCAGGGCCTCACCGGCGTCACGCCCGACCTGACGACGCTGGGCAAGGTGATCGGCGGCGGCATGCCGGTCGGCGCGTTCGGCGGAAGGCGCGACATCATGCAGAAGATCGCGCCGCTCGGCCCCGTCTACCAGGCCGGGACGCTGTCGGGCAATCCCGTCGCGGTCGCCGCGGGGCTCGCGACGCTCGCGCTCACCGAGGCGCCCGGCTTCTACGACCGGCTGGCGGCGAAGACGAAGGCGCTCGCCGACGGCCTCGCTGCGGCGGCGAAGGGCGCCGGCGTCGCGTTCCGCGCCAACGCCGTCGGCGGCATGTTCGGCCTGTACTTCGCCGACCGCGTCCCCGCGAGCTACGCCGAGGTGATGGCCTGCGACAAGGAACGGTTCAACCGCTTCTTCCACGCGATGCTCGACGACGGCGTCTACTTCGCGCCGTCCGCGTACGAAGCGGGGTTCGTGTCGGCGGCGCACGGCGACGAGGACATCGCCGAGACCGTCCGCAAGGCCGGACGCGCGTTCGCGGCGCTCTGACGATCTCCGGCGGCGCTCGCAGGCGACGCGGATCGCCGACGCGGCGACGCCGCGGCCTCTCTGGGGCGATGGCGAGATTCGCGGCGTAGCGCGTCGGCCGCCCTCGCCGACGCAGCGACGCCGCTAACCCGACCCGCGCTTGTCGACGGGCACCGCAGCGCGCAGCTTGTTCGTGTGGCTGGCGGGGGCGTCGCTTCCGTCGGGAAGCTTGCCGAGAAAATAGAAGCGCTGCCACGCTTCCGCGAGCGTCGCCGGATCGCGCTGCGCGAACCTGCGCATGAAGTCGTCGCGCCGCTCCTTCCACGCGTAGGCCTGATCGCGCAGCTCGGGATCGTCCTCGAGCGCGCGAATCTCGGGCGCGTACGACGCGATCGCGTCGGCGGGAATCGGGAAGATCATGCAGACGGGCTCGCCCTTGCCGAACGCGACGCGGCCGGGTCGCGTCATCTGCCAGTTCATCGTGAACGGGTAGGGCAGCCAGTGGGTCTCGACGACGCCCGCGAGCGGCGCGATGCCGTCCTTGGGCTGGTTGAGCGGCCCCGTCGCCATCAGGTTCCAGCCCGGCGGGGTGCGGAACAGCCAGCCCAGGTTGAACGTGACGATGCCGTGGGCGAAGTGCGACACGGCGTGCTTGCCGATGTCGGGGTAGCCGTCCAGCGCGGAGATTCGCATGCTCGCCGCGCGCGGCCCGCCGTCCCAGACGATCTCGAGGTCGCAGGGGGATCCGAGGGTCCAGCCGTGCGCATTGGCGATTGCGAGCGGCAGGCAGCGGTACGCATGCCGGTCCGGAATGCGGTCCATCCATTCGCGCGTGCTCGCAGCGGGGGCGAGCGGCAGCGGTTCGTCATCCAGCGCGAAGCACTCGAGCTTCATACGGATCGGGTCGGACGTGATGCCGTAGCATGCCACGCGCCCGTCGCGGTTGCCCACTCCCGTCCTGCGCGGCCGCGGGTCCGCGCCGCCCCGGAGCGGCCGTTCGCGGGCGGGGGGGACGGAGCGTTCGCAGGGGATTGCGCCGCGGGCACCTGCGGCATTCGCACCCCTGCGGGCTGCTAGAATCGCCCGCTCCGGGCCGCCCCGCGCGGATCGTCCCCGATCACTCCATGCTCGATCCGTCGACGTCGACCCCGCGCAAGGCGCTCCGCGCGCGGCGGATGCGCGATGGCCCGACGCGGCGCGCCCCTCGTAACCGCCGCTCCGTTCGCGCGGCCCAGGTAGCGCGTTCGCGCGCGCCAATCGCCCGATGCCCCGCGCGGACGTCACGATCTTGACGCGCACGCTCGGGCGCCCCTGCCTGGCGGACGCCGCTGCCAGCGTCGCCGCGCAGACGGTGCGACCGCGCGAGTGGCTGGTCGTCGACGCATCGGGCAGCGGCGTGGCCGTGCCGCCGGCGGGCGACGTCCCGGTGCGCGTCGTCGGCACCGGAGCCAGGCTTCCGCGGTCCCTCGCCGCCAACGTCGGGCTCGATCGCGTCGCAGGCGCGCGCGCGATGATCCTCGACGACGACGACCTGCTGCTTCCGGACGCGGTGGGGCTGCTTTCGGCCGCGCTCGACGCCCGCCCGGAGGTCAGGGTCGCCTATGGCGACGTGCGCGTGGACTCGGGGGGCGCGCCCGGCCCGACGCGGTTCGCGTACGACTACTCCGAGTTGCTGCTGCTTCGCCGCAATCTCTTCCCCCCCAACGCCGCGATGTTCGACATGTCGCTGGTCCGGGAGTGCGGCGTGCGGGTCGACGAATCGCTCGACTGGTTCGAGGACTGGGACCTGTGGATCGCGATGTCCGCGCACACGGCGTTCGCGCACGTCGCGGAGGACGTCGCCGTGTATCGGCTGGCGCTGTCGCAATCGGGCATCTGGACGTGGGCGAGTCCGGACGCCGATCCCAGGATCCGCCGGCACAAGGCGAGGGTCGAAGCGCGCTACGCCGATCGGCGGCGCGACGCGGAGGCGCGCCATCGCGCCCTCAAGTCGCGCGCGCTCGCGCTCCGGGGCGAAGGTCGCACGGGCGAGGCACTGAGCGTCTGGATCGCTGCGGCGGGAAGCGATCCGCTGGATCCCGAACCGCCTGTCGCGGCCGCTCGGATGCTCGTTGCCGCGGATCGGGCGAACGACGCGCGCGCACTGCTCGAGTCCGCGGTCGCGAGGATGCCGAGACTGCCCGGGCTGTGGGCGGAACTGGCCCGCGCGTGCGAGCAGGCGGGCGAGCCCGCGCTCGCCGCGGCGGCGCGCTCCCGGGCGAACGCGATGGTCGAGGCCGCACG
>CALDKM010000399.1:0-5778 GCA_937898875.1 uncultured Pseudomonadota bacterium
CACGAAGAGCAGGTCCGACAGCCGGTTCACGTAGCGCCGGGCCGCCTCGGTCACCGCTTCGGCGTTTCCGAGGCGGACGAGCGCTCGCTCGGCGCGTCGGCACACGGTGCGCGCGACGTGCGCGAGCGCGGAGGCGCGGGTTCCGCCCGGCAGCACGAACTCCTTGAGCGGGGCGAGAGGCGCGTTGAAGTGCTCGACGCGCTCCTCCAGCCGGGCCACGTGCGCCGCCGTCACCGCCTCGTAGCCGGGGATCGACAGCTCGCCGCCCAGGTCGAACAGGTCGTGCTGGACGTCGACGAGGCAGGCTGCCATCTCCGCGGGCAGTGGCTCGGTCAGCAGCAGGCCGATCGACGAGTTGAGCTCGTCGATCGCCCCGATCGCTTCGACGCGCGCGGCGTCCTTCGCGACGCGCGAGCCGTCGCCCAGTCCCGTCGTGCCGGCATCGCCGGTCCGCGTGACGATCTTCGAGAGTCTATGACCCATGTCGGGGTGTTCCTTTCTCCCGCCGACAGTAGCGAAAGCGGCGCCTGCGGGCAAGCGACGCGACCGCGCCGCCCCTGCTAGGATACCGACCGACGCCACGCCCGGATGTCCTCCGCCATGTCCCAAGCCTATGCCCGCGACCTCGACCGCAATGCGGCGAACCACGCGCCGCTGTCGCCGCTCTCGCTCATCGCGCGTACCGCCGAGATATGGCCCGGACACCCGTCGGTCGTCCACGGCGCGCGGCGCTTCGCGTGGGGCGAGACCTACGCGCGCTGCCGCCGGCTCGCGTCCGCCCTCGCGCGCCGCGGCGTCGGCGCCGGCGACACGGTCGCGGTGATGCTCGCCAACACGCCCGAGATGGTCGAGGTCCACTTCGGCGTGCCGATGGCGGGCGCGGTGCTCAACACGCTCAACACCCGGCTCGACGCCGAGGCGCTCGCGTTCATGCTGGGCCACGGCGAGGCGAAGGTGCTGATCACCGACACCGAGTTCGCGCCGGCGGTCGCGAAGGCGCTCGCGCTGGCGCCCGTGAAGCCGCTCGTGATCGACGTCGCCGACCCCGAGGGCCCGAACGCCGGCGACCCGGCCGCGAGGCTGGGGTCGGTCGAGTACGAGACGTTCCTCGCGGGCGGCGATCCCGCGTTCGACTGGAAGCCTCCCGCGGACGAATGGGACGCGATCTCGCTCAACTACACGTCGGGGACCACCGGCAACCCGAAGGGCGTCGTCTACCACCACCGCGGCGCCTACCTCAACGCGCTGTCGAACATCGTCGACTGGGGCATGCCGCGCCACTCGGTCTACCTGTGGACGCTGCCGATGTTCCACTGCAACGGCTGGTGCTTCCCATGGACGATGGCGGCGAACGCGGGCACCAACGTGTGCCTGCGGCGCGTCGAGGCGGGCGCGATGCTCGACGCGATCCGCACGCATCGCGTGACGCATTACTGCGGTGCGCCGATCGTCCACTCGATGCTGATCAACGCGCCCGACGGGATGCGGAAGGGCATCGGCCACAAGGTGTCGGGGCTCGTCGCGGCGGCGGCGCCGCCGGCCGCGATGATCGAGGGGATGGAGCGCATCGGCTTCGACATCACGCACGTCTACGGGCTGACCGAGACCTACGGTCCGGCGGCCGTGTGCGCCAAGCACGCCGCGTGGGACGCGCTCGACATCGGCGCGCGGACCGAGCGCAACGGGCGGCAGGGCGTGCGCTACACGGTCGAGGAGGGGATGACCGTGATGGATCCGGAGACGATGACGCCGGTGCCGCGCGACGGGGAGACGATGGGCGAGATCATGTTCCGCGGCAACGTCACGATGAAGGGCTACCTGAAGAACCCGGCCGCGACGGCCGAGGCCTTCGCCGGCGGCTGGTTCCATTCGGGCGACCTCGCGGTCGTGCAGCCCGACGGCTACGTGAAGATCAAGGACCGCAGCAAGGACGTGATCATCTCGGGCGGCGAGAACATCAGCTCGCTCGAGGTGGAGGACGTGCTCTATCGGCACCCCGCGGTGCTCGCCGTGGCGGTCGTGGCGCAGCCGGACCCGAAATGGGGCGAGACGCCGCGCGCGTTCGTCGAGCTCAGGCCGGGGTCGACCGTGACGAGCGACGAACTGGTAGCGCACTGCCGGGCCCATCTCGCGAGCTACAAGGTGCCGAAGGGCTTCGAGTTCTGCGAGCTGCCCAAGACGTCGACCGGCAAGATCCAGAAGTTCGTGCTGCGCGCGCGCGCGAAGTCGACCGACGCCCTCGGATGACTCCCCGGAGAATTCCCCGACGCTCGCCGTGCGCCCCGCCCCCGGGGCGGCGCAGGGCGCGGGTGTACGGACAGTGAGGAGCTGCGCATGAACGCACCCATCGACGCGGGACTCGACCCGTACGTGCTGGCCTCCGTGAAGGACGGCGTCCGCACGATCACGATGAACCGCGGCGAGCGCTACAACGCGCTGTCGACCGCGATGGTCGCCGCGCTGGAGGCCGCGCTCGACGAGGCGGCCGCCGACCGTGCCACGCGCGTCGTCGTGCTCGCGGCCGCGGGCAAGGCGTTCTGCGCGGGCCACGACCTGAAGGAGATGCGCGCGCACATCGATCCGGCGTGGCAGCAGGGCCTGTTCGACGCCTGCGGACGGATGATGCTGAAGCTGACGCAGATCCCGCAGCCGGTGATCGCCCGCGTGCACGGCGCGGCGGCGGCGGCCGGCTGCCAGCTCGTGTCGATGTGCGATCTCGCCGTCGCGGCCGACGGCGCGAAGTTCGGCCTGTCGGGCATCAACGCCGGCATCTTCTGCTCGACGCCCGCCGTCGGGGTTGCGCGCAACGTCCCGCGCAAGCGCGCGATGGAACTGCTCGTCACCGGCGAGCTCGTCGACGCGGCGACCGCGGCGGACTGGGGCCTCGTCAATCGCGCCGTCCCCGCGGAGCGGCTCGACGAGGCGATCGCCGAGCTGACGGGCGCGATCCGCGCCAAGAGCCCGGCCGCGGTCGCGCTCGGCAAGCGGGCGTTCTACCGGCAGGTCGAGTGCGGGCTCTCCGACGCCTACGCGATCGCCGCCGAGGCGATGACCTGCAACATGCTCGATCCCGACGCGGCGGAAGGGATCGACGCGTTCCTGGGCAAGCGCGCACCGGCCTGGCGCCTCTAGGCGCCGTCGGCGATGCCGGACCCGCGGGGTGCCTGGCCCGGAGCGCGCGCCGGCTGGGCCCCGAGACCTCCGACCGCGTTCCCCGCTCCGGACATGGGCGGTCCGGCCTGCCGGGGGGGGGCGGCCCGTGTCCGCAAGCCGGGGGCGAGCGCCGACGATGCGCGATCCTGACGGAATGTCTTCTATAAGACAAATGACATAAGACACTGGACAAGCCGATTTTTGCAGTGCAACATGCGCTCCGGTTGACGAGGGTCAACCGCGATCCCTCAGGCGCATGATGTCGTCCGGGGATCAGTTGGCAGCGGGGGAGCGTTCCCCCGCCGCGTCGTCCGCATCGCGCTGTTCCCGAGGGAGGTCAGGATGGCTGCACCCGCCGCAATCGACTGGAAGGCGATCGTCGCCGATCCGCGCTTCCAGGCGCTCCACCACAAGAAGACCCGCTTCCTGTGGGGGCTGATGGTCTTCTCGGTCGCCTACTACTTCCTGCTGCCGATCGGCGCCGCGTACTTCCCGGGCCTCTTCGGCATCCGGGTCTGGGGCCCGGTCAACGTGGGGCTGCTCTTCGCGCTGTCCGAGTTCGTCGTCGCGTGGGGCATCGCGTTCCACTATTCGCGGCGCGCGAACGCCGAGTTCGACACGATGGCGGCGGAACTGATCCGCGACGCCGAGAAGATCGGAGGCCGTCGATGAACCGCAAACGCATCCTCGCTTTCGGCGCCGTCGCCGCGCTCGCCGCGGTGGCCACACCCGCCCTCGCGCAGGGCGCCGTCGCCGCCAAATGGCAGTGGCTCACGTTCTCCGTGTTCGGCGCGATCATCGCGTCGACGATGTTCGTCACGTTCCTCGCCGCGAAGCGCGTCAAGAGCGCCGCGGACTTCTACACGGCCGGCGGCGGCGTGTCGGGCCTGCAGAACGGCTGGGCGATCGCGGGCGACTACCTGTCGGCCGCGTCGTTCCTGGGCATCGCGGGCCTGATCTCGATCTGGGGCTACGACGGCTTCATGTACTCGGTGGGCTGGCTCGTCGCGTACATCACGGTGCTGCTGGTCATCGCCGAGCCCTGCCGCAACATCGGCAAGTACACGCTGGCCGACATCCTCGCGTACCGGAACAACCCGCGCGCCACGCGGATCGTCGGCGCGATCTCGGTGATCACGGTGTCGACGTTCTACCTGACCGCGCAGATGGTCGGCGGCGGCGTGCTGGTCAAGACGCTGATCGGCATCGACTACGAGATCTCGGTCGTCGTCGTCGGCATCCTGATGCTCGGCTACGTGCTGTTCGGCGGGATGGTCGCGACGACCTGGGTGCAGATCATCAAGGCGGTGCTGCTCGTGACCGCCTCGATCGTGCTCGTCGTGATGGTGTGGATGCAGTACGGCTTCTTCGGCGACTTCCTGACCAACGTCGTCGGCGACCCCAAGGTGCAGGCGCGGGTCGCCCAGATCCTCGGCGACGGCGCGAAGAACATGTCGCCGGCCGAGCTCGGCCAGCGCTTCCTCGAGCCGGGCCTGCTGTTCAAGGCGCCGATCGACCAGATCTCGCTGGGCATGGCGCTCGTCTTCGGCACCGCCGGCCTGCCGCACATCCTGATGCGGTTCTTCACCGTGCCCACCGCGCAGGCGGCCCGCGTCTCGGTGATCTGGGCGATGGCGATCATCGGCGGGTTCTACGTGCTGACGCTGTTCCTCGGCATGGGTTCGGCGATGAAGGTCGGCGCCGACCAGATCCGCGCCGTCGACCCGGGCGGCAACATGGCCGCGCCGCTGCTCGCGCAGGCGCTCGGGGGCGGGGCAGACTCGCTGCTCGGCAACTTCATGCTGGCCTTCGTCGCCGCCGTCGCGTTCGCGACGATCGTGGCGGTCGTCGCGGGCCTCGTGCTCGCGGCGGCCTCGGCGATGGCGCACGACCTCTACGTCGGCGTGATCCGCGGCGAGCACGCGACGCCGCAGGAGCAGGTCAGGGCCGCGCGGATCGCGACGGTCGTGGTCGGCGCGATGGCGATCGTCATCGGGATCGCGGCGAAGGGCCAGAACGTCGCCCATCTGGTCGCGCTGGCATTCGCGGTCGCGGCCTCGGCGAACTTCCCCTGTGTGCTGCTCACGCTCTACTGGAAGCGCTGCAACACCGGCGGCATCGTGCTCGGCATGGTGGTGGGCACGCTGACGGCCATCGCGCTCGTGCTCGTGTCGCCGAACATGACCTACCCGAAGGCGCTCAAGGCGGCGGCCCAGAAGGTCGTGGACGGCGCGGAAGCGCGCAAGTCGAAGGCCGACGCGGACCTGGCCGGCGCGGCGGACGACGCTGCGAAGGCGAAGGCGGGCAGGGCGATCGCGGCGATCGAGAAGGACGTGGCCGGCGCCAGAGCCACGCTCGAGAAGTTCAAGGGCGACGACACGTCGCTGGTCGGTCTCGAGAAGCCGCTGTTCGAGCTGCGCAACCCGGGGATCATCTCGATCCCGCTGGGCTTCCTCGCGGTGATCCTGGGCTCGCTCCTGTATCGCGACCGGCGCTCCGAGGAGATGTGGGACGAGCTCTACGCGCGCCAGAACACCGGCATCCTCGCGTCGAAGGCGGCCGCGCACTGACGCTCGCCTTTCCGTGCGAAGCGCGACGGCCTCCGACCCTCACGGGCGGAGGTCG
>CALDKM010000400.1:0-15808 GCA_937898875.1 uncultured Pseudomonadota bacterium
TGGCTGTTCGCGGCGATCGTGGCCGCGTGCCTCGCGGTGACGCTGGTCGCGCCCGCGGCGCCGCGCGCGGCCGAGGCCCGGCGCCCGGTGTTCGCCGGCATCGCCGACGCGCTTCGCGACCGCCTCTTCCGCCGGCTCCTCGTCGTGTTCGCGCTGAACGGCATCGCCGCGGCGATTCCCGCGACGCTCTTCCTGTTCTACGTGGCCGACGTGCTCCAGGCGGAAGGACGGCAGGGTTGGCTGCTCGGGCTCTACTTCGTCGCGGGCGCGGCGGGACTGCCGATGTGGACCGCGCTCGCCGCTCGCGCCGGCAAGTCCGCCGCGTGGGCGACGTCGATGGTCGTCGCCGTGATCGCTTTCGTCTGGGCAGCGCTGCTCGGTCCGGGCGACGTCGTGCCGTTCGCCATCGTCTGCGCGATGTCGGGCGCGGCACTCGGCGCCGACCTCGCGCTGCCGCCGTCGATCCTCGCCGACGTGATCGGACGGCGCGGCACGATGCGCTCGACCGGGGCGTACTTCGGCATCTGGACGTTCGCGACCAAGCTCAATCTCGCGCTCGCTGCCGGCATCGCGTTGCCGCTGCTCGATGCGCTGGGCTACGCGCCCGGATCGCGCGACCGCGAAGCGACCTTCGCGCTCGCGATCGTGTATGCGGCCTTGCCGTGCCTGCTCAAGCTCGGCGCGCTCGCCGCGCTCTTCTCGTACTCGGCCACGTCGCGGCACGCGGCGTGATCCTCGACATTTCCGGAGCCCCATCGATGTTCAGGACGATCGCAGTCACATTCCTCGCTTTGGCGCTGTCCGCTTGCGCGAGCGTCGACATCGGGCAGTACGCCGGAGAGAAGCCCCGCCTCGACCTCCGCGAGTACTTCGACGGCACGATCGACGGCTGGGGAACGTTCCAGGACAGGTCGGGCAAGGTCGTCGCGCGATTCCACGTCGTGATCGACGCGAAGTGGAACGGCAACACCGGTACGCTCGACGAGTCGTTCGAGTACGCGGACGGCAAGCGCGAGAAGCGCGTCTGGACGATCGTCAAGGACGGCGACCGCTACACCGGCACCGCGGGCGACGTCGTCGGCACCGCGACCGGGGCCGCGGCCGGCAACGCGCTGCAGTGGCGCTACGTGCTCGCCCTGCCGGTCGACGGCCGCGTCTGGAACATGGACATGGACGACTGGATGTTCCTGGTGGACGATCGGACGATGCTGAACCGCACGACGATGTCGAAACTCGGCGTGCGCGTGGGCGAGGTCACGCTCGCGTTCCGCAAGCGCTGATCCCCGGTGTCTGGCACAGTGTCCGACACTGCCCGGGTGACCGATCCGCCGTGAGCTTCCTCGCCCCCCTGAATCCGCCGCCGCCCGCGTGGAAGGACGCACGCGTCTGGATCGTCGGCGCGTCGACCGGGATCGGAGCCGCGACTGCGAAGCTCCTGCTCGCGCGCGGCGCCCGCGTCGCGCTGTCGGCGCGATCGGCCGACAAGCTCGCGGAGGTTGCCGGCGATGCCGTCGCGTCGGGCCGCGCCGCGCTCGAGCCGCTCGACTTCACCGACCACGCGTCGGTGCAGGCCGCGTGGGCGCGCGTGCACGCGCGCTGGGGCGGCATCGACCTCGTGCTGGTCGTCGCCGGCACGCACGAAGAGATCCGCGCGTGGGAGCTCACCGATGCGAAAGCGCGCGCGCTGCTGGAAACGAACCTGCACGGGGTGATCGGGACCGTCGCGGCGATCGTGCCCGCGCTGCTCGCGCAAGGGCGCGGCACGATCGGGATCGTGTCGTCGGTCGCGGGCTACGGCGGGCTGCCGAAGGCGCTCGTCTACGGCGCGTCGAAGGCGGCGCTGGTCAACTTTACGGAAACGCTCTACCTCGACCTGTCCAGGCGCGGACTGGGCGTCGTGCTGATCACGCCCGGCTTCGTGAAGACGCCCCTCACCGACCGCAATGCGTACCGGATGCCCTACCTGATCTCCGCCGAGGAAGCCGCGGCGGAGATCGTCGCCGGCCTCGAGCGCGGCGACTTCGAGATCCACTTCCCGCGCGCGTTCACGCGCCGGCTGAAGCTCTTGCGCCTGCTGCCGTACCGCTGGTACTTCGCGATCGTGCGCAAGGCCACCGGCCTCTGAATGCGGAGACCCTCGATGACCGACGCGACCGCCATCCGGGCCGCCGCCCTCCGGGCGAAGGCGTATTTCGAGTCGATCTCGCCCGCCGACGTCCCGCGGCTCGGCACGATCTACGCCGAAGACGCCTATTTCCGCGATCCGTTCAACGAGGTGACGGGCGTCGCCGACATCGCGCGCATCTTCGGCGCGATGTTCGAGCACCTCGAAGACGTGCGCTTCACGATCCTCGACGTCGTCGCCGACGAGCGCGGCGCGATGCTCACCTGGGACATGAGCTACCGCGTCAGGAAGTGGCGTCCGCGCGAAACGCAGACGATCCACGGCGCGACGCACCTCAGGTTCGCGCCGGACGGGCGCATCGCCTACCACCGCGACTACTGGGACGCGGCGAACGAGCTCTACGCGAAGCTGCCGCTGATCGGCCCGGTGATGCGCTGGCTCAGGCGCAAGCTCGCCTGACGCGCCCGGTGCGTCGTCAGTCGTCGTCGCGCGCGCGCGGCGGGCAGGCGGTGCGCGAGGACGAAGCGGCGCCTGCGCGCTCGTCCGGCGACGGACAGCAACGCTCGGGTTCCGTCGGCGCGCAGTGGACGACCGCGGACGCGACGACGGGATCGTCGTCGTATCCGGTCTCGAATCCGTGTTCGCGCAGGTGCGGCATGGGAGGAAGGAAACCGGGCCCCGATGCTTCCGGGGCCCGTCGGAGGAAAGGTTGCCGGAAGCCGTCAGTTCAGGCGCGTCGCAGTCACATTGACGACGAGCACCGTCGGGGTCGCGGCCTCGAGCTTCGCGATCAGCGCCGACTGATCCGCGCTGGCCGGCGCGACGGTCGCGGCGAGCAGCGTGAGCGTGGACAGCGCGACCGCGGCGGTCGCGATGACGGTGCGTTCGAACGTCGTGGTCAGGCGGATCATGGCATCTCTCCTCGGGGCTTGTCGGTTCGTTTCTGCTTGCGATGCCTCTTTGATGCGGAGTCTCCGCGTTCCGGATTCGGCAAGCGATACCGTCGCGACGAACCGGCCGCAGCGCCGGACGAACCGCCGCGAGGAAGGATGGAACGGCCGGACGGTTGAGCCCGCAGGCGGCGACAGCCCGCGCCGCGGACCGCGGTGGAGGGTTGCAGGGCCGCGCGGTCCGGGCCCGAGCCTCGGATCCGGCCGCCGTCCGACCCGGCCGCGACCCCGATTCAGATCCGCGGCCGGCGGCGGGACCGTCGTCGGGCGCCGGTTTGACGTTCCGACGTTTCCCTGAGATAATTCAATGCTTTGGCGAGCTAGCTCAGCTGGTTAGAGCAGAGGAATCATAATCCTTTGGTCCGGGGTTCGAGTCCCTGGCTCGCCACCACTATTCAAAAAACCAACCGTTCCCGGTTGGTTTTTTTTCGCTCGTTTCCCCAGTGTGGGCGCGCATTGCGGGCTTGGTCGCGCGAGCGCCTCTTCCCGAGGCGCACGATCGACGCAGGCGCGCTCCGCGAAGCGCTCGCCGAACCTGACGTCGCAGCCCTGCTGAGCGTCGTTTGCACGCCGACCGGCATGACGCCCCCGGAGAACGTGGCCTGCGGCGATTAGTCACCTCATTCACCGCGTCTGGCGCGGAGAATAGCTTGCGACTGCGGCGAATCGGGTGTTTAATCTCCGCATGCATAGCGGAGAAAAGCGCTACATCTGGCAGTCGTCCGACTGGCCGAACTGGCGCTACGACCTGTCGGCGCTGACAGGGCTGCTGACCGAGGTCAGCCGCGCTCAAGGCTTGCTGCTGGGCCGCCTGGCCGACGTGGGCATGGCACTGCGCGATCAGGCAAGGCTTGCCGCGTTGACCGAGGACGTGGTCAAGACCAGCGAGATCGAGGGCGAAGTGCTGAACGTGGAATCCGTGCGCTCGTCCATCGCACGGCGTCTGGGCGTGGACATCGGCGCAGTGTCACCGGTGGACCGACATGTCGAGGGTGTGGTCGAGATGGTGCTCGACGCCACGTCACGCGGTGCCGAACCGCTGACCGCCGAGCGCCTGTTCGGCTGGCACGCGGCGCTGTTCCCGACCGGGTATTCGGGGATGAGCAAGATCGCCATCGGCCAGTGGCGCGATGATGCCGATGGGCCCATGCAGGTGGTTTCCGGCCCGGTGCGACGGCGCAAGGTTCACTTCCAGGCGCCGCCCGCCGATGTGCTGCCCGCCGAAACGGCGCGCTTCCTGAAGTGGGCGAACGAACAGACCGACGTGCCTGAACTCGTCAAGGCAGGCCTCGCGCATCTGTGGTTCGTGACGCTGCATCCATTCGACGACGGTAATGGGCGCATCGCCCGCGCCGTGGGCGACCTGTTCCTGGCCCGCGCCGACGGCAGTCCGCAACGCTACTACAGTCTGTCCGCACAGATCCAGCGCGAGCGCAAGGACTACTACGACGTGCTCGAACGGACGCAGAAGGGAACGCTCGATGTCACCGGTTGGCTGTCATGGTTCCTCGGCACGCTCGGGCGCGCCATCGCCAGCGCGCAGACCACGCTGGATGCCGTACTGGTCAAGGCGCGTTTCTGGCAATGCCGGGCCGGGATGCCGTTGAACGAGAGGCAGGTAAAGATGCTCAACCGGCTACTGGACGGGTTAGACGGCAAGCTCACCAGCAGCAAGTGGGGATCCATGGCCAAGTGCTCGCCGGACACCGCGCTGCGCGACATCACGCAGCTGATGGAGCTCGGCGTGCTCCGAAAGACACCGGGCGGGGGACGCAGCACGGGCTACGAGCTTGCGGAGTGATCTGGCCGAATCGTCGAATCCACGCCCTCGACGCCAAGGTGCCGTCATTTGATTGTCAATGCGGAGGCGGGTTCGGTTCCGTGTCCGCCACCAATCCACGAAGGCCCGCCTCAAGCGCGGGCCTTCGGCTTTTCCGGCCCGCCGACGCAGGACCGGGGTCTGAGGTTTTTTCGGCCATCGTCAGCGCGCGCCCGCCTTCGCAGCCGCGGCCTTGTCCTCGAGCGCCGCCCAGCGTTCGAACTTCTCGGCAAGCAGATGCTCGACCTCCTCGGCGCGCTGGCGGTCGCGCCTCGCGACGTCGGGACCCTGCCGGTGGTAGTCGGGCGCGCAGATTCGTGCCGTGATCTCGTGCTGCTCGCGCTCGAGCGCCTCCAGTTCGGCGGGCAGCGATTCGAGCTCGCGCTGCTCCTTGAACGAGAGCTTCACGCGGGCGGGCGAGTCCGGGGTCAGAGACGACATTCCCCGCGACTTGCCCGATCCGGCGACCGCATTCGGCAGAGTGTCGTCTCTGACCCCGGACTCGGGCTTGCGCTGCACGACCCAGTCGCTGTACCCGCCCACGTACTCCTGCCACTTGCCGTCGCCTTCCGCGACCAGCGTCTGCGTCACGACGTTGTCGAGGAACGCGCGGTCGTGGCTCACCAGCAGCAGCGTCCCTGTGTAGCCCTGGAGCGTTTCCTCGAGCAGCTCCAGCGATTCGATGTCGAGGTCGTTGGTCGGCTCGTCGAGCACGAGGAGGTTCGCGGGTCGCGCGAACAGCCGCGCCAGCAGCAGGCGATTGCGCTCGCCGCCCGAGAGCGTCTTCACCGGCGCGTTGACGCGCTCCGGCGGGAACAGGAACTCGCCGAGATACGTGAGCACGTGCCGCCGCTGCCCGCCGATCTCGATCCAGTCGGAGCCCGGGCTGATCGTATCGGCGAGCGTGCGCTCGGGGTCGAGCTGCTCGCGCATCTGGTCGAAGTACGCGATCTCGAGGTTCGTGCCGAGACGCACGCGCCCCTCGTCGGGCGGCAGCGCGCCCAGGATCAGCCGGATGAGCGTTGTCTTGCCCGCGCCGTTCGGCCCGATCAGGCCGACGCGGTCGCCGCGCATGATCACCATCGACAGGTCGCGCACGATCGTGCGGTCGCCGAAGCGCTTCGTGACGTTCTCCAGCTCCGCGACGAGCTTGCCCGAGCGCGCGCCCGAGTCGAGCGAGAGCTTCACGTTGCCGATGCGCTCGCGCCTCGCCGCGCGCTCCTCGCGAAGCCGCTCGAGGCGCTTGACGCGTCCTTCGTTGCGCGTGCGCCGCGCCTCGACGCCCTTGCGGATCCAGACTTCCTCCTGCGCCCAGAACTTGTCGAACTTGCGGCTCTCGACCGCCTCGGCCGCGAGTTCCCCCGCCTTGCGCGACTGGTACGCGGCGAAGTTGCCCGGATACGAGCGCAGCAGGCCGCGGTCCAGCTCGACGATGCGCGTCGCGACCGCGTCGAGGAACGCGCGGTCGTGCGTGATCACGATCGACGCACTCGCGCGGCGCACGAATTCCTCGAGCGCCGCGATCGCGTCGATGTCGAGGTGGTTGGTCGGCTCGTCGAGCAGCAGGAGATCGGGCTGCCGCGCGAACGCGAGCGCCAACGCGGCGCGCTTGCGCTCGCCGCCCGACGCCGACGACGGATCGGCCGCCTCGTCGAGCCCGAACCGGTGCAGGAACTCGTTCAGTCGCGCCTCGACCCGCCAGCGCTCGCGCTCGTCGGCGATGCGCTCGAGGTGGCCGCGCATCGCGAGGCTCTCCCGCAGCGTCGATGCCGCGGGCAGCACCGGCTCCTGCTCGACGAACGTGATGGCGAGCCCGTCGCGGCGCTTGATCTCGCCGTCGTCGAGCGCGATCGCTCCCGCGATCGCGGAGAGCAGTGAAGACTTGCCCGTGCCGTTGCGGCCGATGAGCCCGATCCGCTCGCCGTCGAGGACGGTCAGGTTGGCGCGGTCGAGCAGCGGATGGAGGCCGTAGGCGAGCTCGGCGTCCTGGAGCGTGACGAGGGACATCCGGCAAGGATAGCCGGAAGACCCCCGGCGTCAGCAGCGGTCCTGCTGCGCCTTGCGCTCCTGATTGGCGATCTCGCGTGCCGCCTTCTGCTTCGCGCTCTCGGAACCCGACGTGATCTGCTCGCTCTGGCGGTCGATCGCCTCGCGGTAGCTGCGGCAGCGGTCGCGGCGCTGGGTTTCCTCGCGGTCGGCGACCGCGCGCAACTGGACGTCCTGGGCGATCTGCACCCGTCCTGGGGCACTCGTGCCGCCCGTGCCCAGTCGCACATCCGCGCTTTCCTGCTTCGTCGCGCCCGGGCAAGGGGCGGCCTGGTACGCGACGGTGCCGTCGGGCGACGTGCACTTGTACATGCCCGCGTGGGCGAGGGGGCTCGTCAGCGCGGCGGCGGCGAAGATAACCGGTGCAAGGAAGGAAGAGCGCATTGCCGTGTCCGAGGCTGTCGACGCCGGACACCTTGCAACGGCCATGCCACCCGAGGGCCGCGCGGGGTCGGCGGCGCACCCGCGCCGACGAGCGGCATCCGCACACCGGGGTCAGATTTGAATCTGACCCCGGTTCCGCGGGTTACGCGGGCTCGGCGACGCTGGGCAGCCCCGCCAGCGCCATCGCGAGCTCGGATTCGTCGTAGTTCAGGTCCTTGAGCTTGCCGCCGAAGTAGTCGATGTACGCCTGCATGTCGAAGTGCCCGTGGCCGCACAGGTTGAACAGGATCGCGCGCGACGTGCCTTCCTCGCGGCAGCGGATCGCCTCGTCGATCGCGCCGCGCACCGCGTGGTTCGCCTCGGGCGCAGGGACGATGCCCTCGGCGCGCGCGAACTGCACGCCGGCGTCGAACACCTTCGTCTGGTGATACGCGGTCGACCGGATGAGTCCCAGCTCCTGCAGGTGCGACACCATCGGCGCCATGCCGTGGTAACGCAGGCCGCCTGCGTGGAAGCCCGGCGGCGTGAACGTCGAGCCCAGCGTGTGCATCTTGGTGAGCGGCGTCAGGTGCGCGGTGTCGCCGAAGTCGTACGCGTAGCGCCCGCGCGTGAGGCTCGGGCACGCGGCCGGCTCGACCGCGATCACGTCGACCTTCTTCCCGCCGCGCAGCTGCGCGCCGATGAACGGGAACGCGATGCCGGCGAAGTTCGACCCGCCGCCGGTGCAGCCGACGATGACGTCCGGATAGTCGCCGGCCATCTCGAGCTGCTCCATCGCCTCGATGCCGATGATCGTCTGGTGCAGCAGCACGTGGTTGAGCACGCTGCCGAGCGCGTACTTGGTGTCGTCGTTCTGCGCGGCGATCTCGACCGCCTCGGAGATCGCGATGCCGAGACTGCCCGGATGGTCCGCCCGCTTCGCGAGGATCGCGCGGCCCGCGTTCGTGAGGTTCGACGGCGACGCGACGCACTTCGCGCCGTAGGTCTCCATCAGCGCGCGGCGGTACGGCTTCTGGTCGTACGACACGCGCACCATGAAGACCTGCACGTCGATGCCGAAGAGCGCGCCCGCGAACGCGAGCGAGCTGCCCCACTGGCCCGCGCCGGTCTCGGTGACGAGCTTCCTGATCCCCGCCTCGCGGTTGTAGAACGCCTGCGGCACCGCGGTGTTCGGCTTGTGGCTGCCCGCAGGCGACACGCCCTCGTACTTGTAATAGATGCGCGCTGGCGTCTGCAGCGCCTTCTCGAGCCGCCGTGCGCGGTAGAGCGGCGCCGGCCGCCACTGGCGGTACACGTCGCGCACCGGGCCGGGGATCGGGATGTCCCGCTCGCGCGTGACCTCCTGCATGATCAGCTCCATCGGGAAGAGCGGCGCGAGGTCGTCCGGCCCCACCGGTTGCTTCGTGCCCGGATGCAGCACGGGCGGGAGCGGCTTCGGCAGGTCGGCCTGCAGGTTGTACCAGGCCTTCGGGATGCGCGATTCGTCGAGGACGTACTTGACGGTGTCGGTCATGGCGGGTTCCTTCCGGAGCGACGTGAAGCGAGGCGGTCGACGAGCGGTCGAGCGGCGAGTGTAGCGCCGCGGATTCGGCCGGCACGGTCGCGGCAAAGGAACGCGTTTCCGCTTGATCCGCGTCAATCCTGCGGGGGAGGGGCGCCGGATTGCGCATTGCAGCATCGCCGCGGTCTCGTTCGGTTCGGCGCGCCTTCCTCCGACGCCCCGGGGCGAAGATTCACGCATCGGGTCAATTGCAACGCGTTCGAAACAGGGACAGACTGCACCTGTCCGCTACAAGTTGCCCGACCCTTCGGGCAGCAGTACCGTGGCCCGTGTTCGAGGGCCTCTCTCGGGGAGAACCGGACATGTCCGTCAAGAGCTTGTCGGTCGCCGTCGGCGGCGCCTTCTTCTTCACGGCCTGCGCGATGCTTCCGCCCGAAGCCCCGCGCGAAGCGAGGTGGGCGCCATGCGACACCTCGCGGCCCGGCGCGCGCTGCGACGTGCGCGTGGCGCAGGACCCGAACGGCAACTACACGTGCGGACTGGGGCGCTTCAGCGTCGAGCCCGACTATCTCGAGTTGCGCGGCGGCAAGCCCGTCAACATCCAGTGGGACGTGCCGGCGCCATTCAGGTTCTGCGACGGCGACGGCGTCGCGCTGAAGTCCGGGTGGTCGGCCGCGAATGGGCAGACGCACGAGACCTTCGGCTCGGACGGCAAGGACGGCACGCGCGCGGAGTTCGGCAAGACCTCGGCGTGCAAGTCGTTCTGGAGCTGGCGCTGGGGCAACGCGTCGCCCGGCTCGACGTACACGTACGAGATCCGGTTCCGCAATCCGAGCACCGGGGAGACCTGCCGGATCGATCCGTTCATCAGGAACGGCTGAGCGATCGCGCGCGGGAGCGCCGCGATCCAGCGCTCCGACGAATCGGGGAGATCGACATGACGAGAGTGCTGGTCGTCGCCATCGCGCTGGCAATGCTCGCGGGATGCGATCAGAGAACGACTCCCCGGGGGGTGGACGAGCCCCTCTATCGGATCCTCGCCAATCCCAACGAGCCCATCGTCTCCGTGATGGAGGATGGCGATGACTTCGTCATCGTCGTCGACCAGGAGCCGGTCTTCCACAAGAAACACGCGGCCGACAAGAAGACCACCTGGACGCTCGACGGAGCCAGCAGACAGAACTGGAAGCTCGTGGACGTCGTGATCGACCCCCCGGGCGATACCGTCATCAAGGACTGCGCGCAGGTCAGAGGCGCGGATCACATGTTCCGATGCAAGACGAATCTCGAGACCCCCGGCACCTACAAGTACAAGATGACGGTCGAGCGCCGCAGCGACGCGAAGAGGGTGACCTCCCCGGACCCCTTCATCCGCAACGGCCGCTGACCCGCCGCCCGATCACGAGGCGCGCGCGAGCCACGCGCGAGCCTCGACGATGCCCTGCTCGTAGGACCACGCGCGCCCCTCGCGTTCGGCGGCGTCGAACGTGGCCGGCCCGAGCGTCGAACGCGCGCGCTCGACGAGCGGCAGCAGGAACGCCTCGTCGGTCGGATCGCGCTGAAGCCCAGTCTCGACGATCTGCGCCTGCGCGACGCCGAAGAACCGGGCGGTGTGCCCCCACTCCTCTCGCCACGCTCCGTAGCCTGCCGACACGTCGAGTGCGCCCAGTCCCACCGGGCGCGAACCGATCTCCTCGACGATCGCCAGGATCTCCATCAGCATGCCGTGCGCGCGGTCGCCCGACCCGCGGCCGATCGACACCATCGCGAGGTTGAGCAGCCCGATCGCGACGCTCTCGCGGTCGCCGATCTCGCGAGCGAGCGTCACCGCGTGCGCGTAGAGCGGCTCGGCGGGATCGAGCTCGCCGTCGATGCGATACATCTGCGCGAGATTGTTGAGCGCCGCGGCGAGCTCGCGCCTGTCGCCGATCCCGCGCGCGAGCTCGACCGCCTCCTTCATGTGCGCGCGGGCCGTGCTTCTGTCGCCCCGCCCGAATGCCGCCATCCCCAGCGGCTGCAGCACGCGGGCCACGTACTTCGGATCCTCCAGCTCGCGCGCGATCGCGAGGCTCTCTTCGAGCGGCCCCTGCGCCTCCTCGTAGCGGCCCGTGAAGCAGTAGTGCTGGCCCGCGTCGAACAGCGTCCGGCAGCGTGCCGCGGTTCGTTCCTGCGCACCGCGCCTCGCGAGCGCCTCCTGCGACAGGCGCAGGCCCAGCCCGGGCTGTCCGCGCGTGAACCAGTAGCTGCCCAATGCGTAAGCGAGCCGAAGTCCGGGCTCGGCGCTTCCTTCCTTCCGATCGGCCCACGCATGCGCCGCGAGGAGATTCTCGCGCTCGAGGTCGAGCCGCGCGAGCCACGTCGCCTGCTCCGGGCCGCCGAGCTCCGGCCGCGCGGACTCGGCCAGCGCGAGAAAGTGGCGAAGATGGCTCGCGCGAGTCGAATCGGACTCGCCGGACTCGTCGAGCTTCTCGTGCGCGTACTCGCGCACGGTCTCGACCAGCCGGTAGCGCGACCCGTCGGCATCCATCGCGACGAGCGACTTGTCGACGAGGTGCGTGAGCAGGTCGAGCACGTCCGCTTCGCCGATGTCGCCGCCCGCGCAGACCGCTTCCGCGGCCTCCAGCGTCCAGCCGCCGGCGAACACCGACAGCCGGCGCAGCAGCGCGCGCTCGGGCTCGCCGAGCAGGTCGTAGCTCCAGTCGATCAGCGCGCGCAGCGTCTGCTGACGCGGCAGTGCGGTCTGGTCGCCGCCGGTGAGCAGGCGGAAGCGGTCGGAAAGCCGCCCCGCGATCTTCTCGACCGGCAGCGCGCTCACGCGTGCGGCGGCGAGCTCGATCGCGAGCGGGATGCCGTCGAGGCGACGGCAGATGTCGGCGATCGCGGAAGCGTTGCCCGCCGTCGCGCGAAACGCAGGCTGCGCCGCGGTCGCGCGCACGATGAACAAATGCGTCGCCTCGTAGTGCTCGAGCGCGTCGGGCGTCACCCTGTCGTGCGCGTCGGGCACCGCGAGCGCGGGCACGTGGTAGCTCGTCTCGCCCGCGACGCGCAGCGGCTCGCGGCTGGTCGCGATCAGCTTCAGCTGCGCCCCGGCGCGCAGAAGCTGGCCGGCGATCTCGGCGCACCCGTGCAGCAGGTGTTCGCAATTGTCGAGCACGAGCAGCGAGCGTTTGTCCTTCACGTACCTGACGAGCGCTTCGGCGACAGTGGCTCCGGCTTCCTCCTTGACGCCGAGCACCGACGCGACCGCCTGCGGCACGAGCCGCGCGTCCGACAGCGGCGCGAGGTCGACGAACCACACGCCGTCCGGATACGCGTCCATCACGTCGGCGGCGACGTGCATCGCGAGCCGGGTCTTGCCGATGCCGCCGGCACCGAGCAGCGTGACGAGCCGCGCGGTGCCGAGGAGCCGCGTCACCTCGGCGAGCTCGCGCTCGCGTCCGACGAACGAAGTCACCTGCTGCGCGAGGTTGTTCGGCGTCGCCTCGAGCGAGCGCAGCGCCGGGAAATCGTGGCGCAGCCTCGGGTGCTGCAGCTGGTAGAGGTGCTCGGGGCTCGCGAGGTCGCGCAGCCGCGCGAGGCCGAGGTCGCGCAGCGTCACGTCCTTCGGCAGCCGGCCGGCGACCAGCGCGACGATCGACTGCGACAGCAGGATCTGGCCGCCGTGCGCCGAACCCATGATGCGCGCCGCGCGGTTGACCGGGCTGCCGAAGTAATCGCCGTCGCGCCGCTCGACCGCGCCGCAGTTCAATCCGCTGCGCACGCGCAGCGCGAGGCCGCCGTCCGGAGGGGGCTCGGCCAGCGCGAGCTGCAGATCGAGGATCGCGGCGACCGCGTCGAGCGGGTCGTCGAACACGGCGTGCACGCCGTCGCCCAGCATCTTGACGACGGTGCCGCGGTGCCGCTGGACCGCGCCGCGCACCAGCGCGTCATGTCGCGCGAGCGCCGGCCGCATGCGCTCGGGCTCCTGCTCCCAGAGCCTGCTGCTGCCCTCGATGTCCGTGAACAGGAACGTGACGAGGCCGGCGGGAACTGTCATGGCGCTCCGGTGCGTTCGCGTCGCCCGGATGCCGCCTGCGGCGGCGCACGGAGCGCGTTCGCAGCCAGTATACGAAATGCGCGGTCGCGGGGTCGGTGACGCGAGGATTCGACAGGTAGCCGCAGACGGAATGCGCCGGTCCCGGATCGGGCAAGGCGTGACCGATCCAGCGACTCGTGACTCCTGTCTGCCCGCGCATGAACCTTGCGCTCACGCAAGGTTCGGTCGCGCCGGGGCGCAATGGCAGGCCTAGCATGAGACTGACCGGAGCCCTCGCTCCGCGATGCGAAGGGACTGGCGATGAAGCTCGGCAAAGCGGCACTCTTCCTGATCGGCGTGCTGACGGTCGGCCCGGCGGTGGCCAACCCCGTGGTGCAGGCGACGCTGGCGATGGGCAACAACACCGCGGGGATCGGCATCGACATCGTGATGCAGAGAGCCTTCGTGAGCAACTACGACGATGGCACGGTGTCGGTGGTCGACGTCAGCAACCTGACCGTGCTGGGAACCATCCCGGTGGGGACGCATCCGAGGCGGCTGATCGTCAATTCGGCGACGAACCGCTTGTACGTGGTCAACGACAACGCGCCGGGCAGCGTCACCGTCGTCGACACTACGACCAACGGGGTCGTGACCACGATCCCGGTCGGCAACAACCCGCGCACGCTGGACGCGGACTTCGGTGTACGGGAGGTCTACGTGACCAATCACACCGGCAGCAGCGTGTCGATCATCGACACGTTGACGAACTCGGTCGTGGCGACGGTGCCCGTGGGCAATGGCCCGCGCTCGCCGTCGGTCAACGGAATCCTGCGAAAGGTCTACGTGCCGAACGCCACGGATGGCACGGTGTCGGTCATCGACGCCGTCACGCGCACCGTCGCGAAGACGGTCACGGTCGGCAACGGGCCGCAATACGCCGCCGTCGACGCCGCGCACGGGAAGGTCTACGTGAACAACGTGACGGACCAGTCGATCTCCGTGATCGACTCCGCGACGGACACGGTGGCCAAGACCCTTCCGTCGGGCGCCGGCAGCGACGACAACTTCGGGCACGTCAACTACGCGTACAAACGCTACTACCTGGCCAACAGCGCGGGCGGCACCTTGACGATCGTCGACACCGATACCGCCACGGTGGCGGCAACGCGCACGGTCGGCACGAATCCGACGCAGGTGGTGGCGGACGCGAACGGCGGCAACGTCTACGTCGTCGTCCAGGGCGGCAACCTGGTTCGTGTCCTGGATGCGGCCAGCGAGGCCGTGCTGAACGGCTTCGCCGTGGGCAGCGGCCCATGGCGGATCTTCGTCGACGACAGCCACCTCTACGTGCTCAACGGCAACGGCGCGAACCCGGACACGATGACGGTCTCGACGAAGCAGAACACGCAGGCGAACACCCGCGTCGCCGTCGAGTGGTATCACGAGGTGTTCGACCATTACTTCCACACCGCGTCCGCGCTCGAGAACCAGGTCATCAACGACGGGGCGTACGCGAACGACTGGAACCGCACGTTCGGCTACTTCCGCGTCTGGACCGCCCCGGGCGCGGGACGCCACTCGGTGAGCCGCTTCTTCAGCACGCAGTGGGGGACCAAGAGCTCGCACTTCTACACCGCGGTGAAGAGCGAGCGCGACCTGCTCGTCGCCGGCGTCATCACGGGCTGGCAGCTCGAGGCCGACGAGATCTACTACATCGGGCTCGCCGACTACGCGACGGGCGCATGCCCGGCGGGCACGGTGCCGCTCTACCGGATGTACAACGAGATGCTGGGCGGCGCCCCCAACCATCGCTTCACGGGCAGCGCCGCGACGCGCGACCAGATGGTGGCGCAGGGCTGGGTCGCCGAAGGTTCGGGCCCGGACATCGTCTACGGCTGCACGCCGCCTCTCTAGCGCGGCGCGATCGCCGCGTCGTCTGCGCGAGGCGGGGACGGACCCGACTTTCCGAAGCGTCGAGTCCGAACCCGCCTTCCCGTGCGCTCGGTCGCGCCGTCCGCTACTTCGGCAACGCCATCGGCGGCGCGGGGATCTTGCGCTGGCCGGCCTGCGTCGTGGCCGAGTTGCGCGTCGCCTGATCGCTCGCCGATCCGGGCGCGACCTGCGACAGGTCGCCGTAGGTCGGCAGGATCGAGCCGAAGTCGATGTCGATCAGCACCGCATCGGTCGACGACACCGACGCGACCGTCTGGAACGCACGCGCGTTGCCGGGCACCGACCGGGTCGCCGACGGCGGCGTCCACGCGGAACCCGATCCCTGCCCCGCGGGCGCGGACGGAGGCGTCCACGCAGGACCCGACCCCTGCGGCGCGAGCGGCGCGGAATCGTTGGGCAGAACGCGCCACCACGGCTCCGAACATTCGAGCACGTCCGGGTAGAACCGGGCCGTCACGGGACAGTAGAGCTTGTGGAGCGGCGCATCCGGCCCGGGCTCGACCTGCTGCGCAGGCGCGGGCTCGAGGACCGTAACGTTGCCGGACGTGACCCAGGCGCCCGTCACCGGCGCCATCGTCGAAGCGAAGCTCGTCGACAGGCCCCAGCCTGCCCAGCCCCACCCCGCGCCCCAGCCCCAGCTCGGACCCCACCACGTGCTCCAGCCCGGCCACCAGCCGCCGACGCCCCAGCCCCAGCCGGGCCACCACCAGCTTGCGCCCCAGCCCCAGCTCGGACCCCACCAGGTGCTCCAGCCCGGTGCCCACCAGCCGCCGGACCAGCCGGGACCCCACCATCCGCCGGACCAGCCCGGCCCCCACCACCCGCTCCAGCCCGGCCGCCATCCTCGGTTCCAGCCCGATCCGTGCCAACCCGATCCGTGCCAACCGTTGTTGCCCCAGTTGCCGCCGTTCGGCGGTCGACCTTGCCAGCCTCCTCCGCCGCCACCGCCAGGCGGGCCGCCCTGCCAGCCGCCGCCCCCGCCTCCTCCGTTCGGCGGGCGACCCTGCCAGCC
>CALDKM010000401.1:0-2683 GCA_937898875.1 uncultured Pseudomonadota bacterium
GCTCGGGCGCATGGACGCCGCGCGGCGCGCCGAGCTCGCGCGCATGGCGCAGGCGAGCGCGCTGGAGATCGCGGACCTCTGGCCCCTCCGCAGCGTCGGGCCGGGCGCCGCCCGCGCGGCATGACGGACGCACGGCGATGAACGCGATCGACCGCGCACGTTACGACGGACCGCTCGCGCTCGCGCAGTCGATGACCGCGTTCGCCCGCTCGACCGCCGCCGACGCGGGCTGGAACCGCGAGGGCCTGCGCGCGGACGTCGAGTACCGCGACCTCGGGCTCGCCGCCGCGACCGGCGGCCGGATCGGCGTCAGGCACATCCGCGCGATCGCGCCGCTCCCGTCGCCCACGGGATGGCACTGGCACGACATGGACGCGCACTTCGTCTACGTGCTCGCAGGCTGGCTGGTGTTCCGCTTCGCGGGCGTCGAGGGCGACGTGAGGCTCTCGGCCGGCGAGGGGCTGTCGCAGCCTGCCGGCGTGCCGCACAACGTGATCGCGCGGAGCGACGACCTCGAGGTGCTCGAGATCAACGCGCCCGCAAGCTACGCCACGTTCGATCTCGCTTCGCCCCCCGATCCGTGGGGGCGTGCACGGTGAACGGCCCTTCGCGCACGGCCGCCGTCGCCGCCTGGCTGCGTCGGCGCGGCTCCGCGTTCGCCGTGTTCGTGGCGCTGATCGTCCTGTGGGAGGTCGGCGTCCGCCTTACCGGCGTCAAGGAGTACCTGCTGCCGCCGCCGTCGAAGGTGTGGACCGAGTTCTGGAAGCGCCACGACGCGGTGATGGGCGGCGCGTGGGTGACGACGAAGGAGATCCTCGCCGGCTACGCGCTGGCGGTCGTGGTCAGCATTCCGCTGGCGATGTGGATCGCCTGGTCGCGATTCATGGAGCAGGCGGTCTACCCGGTCATCGTGTTCCTGCAGATCGTCCCGAAGATCGCGATCGCGCCGCTGTTCATCATCTGGTTCGGCTTCGGCTTCACGCCCAAGCTGCTGCTCGTGTTCCTGCTTTCCTTCTTTCCGATCGTCGTGTCGTCGATCGCCGGGTTCAAGAGCGCGGACCGCGACGTGATGGACTTCGCGCGCACGACCGGCGCCGGCGGCTTCAAGCTGTTCCTGAAGATCAGGCTTCCGCAGGCGCTGCCGCACATCTTCACCGGTCTCAAGGTGGGCGCTGCGCTCGCCGCGACCGCCGCCGTCGTCGCGGAATTCGTGGCCTCCGACCGGGGGCTGGGCTACCTGCTGCTGCAGTACAACGGCCAGCTCGAGACCCCCATGGTGTTCGCGACCATCGTGCTGCTGTCGCTCATCGGGCTCGCCGTCTACTACGCGGTCGAGATCGTCGAGCGGCTCGCGATCCCGTGGCACGTGTCGCAGCAGCAGGCCGCGCACGACGCGACGCTTTGAACGCCCGGCGCCCGGAGGGGCGCCGGTTCCTGGACGAAGGAGGCAGACATGGTTCGCAGTCGCTGGTTCACCGCCGGGCTTTCCGCCCTCATGCTCGCCGCGTCGGCGACCGCCGCAGCGCAGGCGCCGACGCCGGTCTCGCTGCGCCTCAACTGGTACCTGGGCGGCCTGCACGTGCCGTTCTACTACGGGAAGGAACGCGGGTTCTTCGCGGCCGAGGGCATCGACCTCACGATCAACGAGGGACGCGGCTCGGCCAACACCGTGCAGGTCGTCGCCGCCGGGTCCGACACGTTCGGCATGGCGGACTCGTCGTCGGTCATCTCGACCGCCGCGAAGGGCGCGGACATCAAGTCGGTGATGTCGCTCCTGAACTCGACCGGGTTCTCGGTGGTGTCGCTGGCCGAGTCGAACCTGAAGACGCCGAAGGATCTCGAAGGCAAGCGCGTCGCCGTGTCCGCAGGCGATCCGCTTGGCGCGCTGCTGCAGGCGGTGTGCAAGGCCAACAACGTCGATTGCGCGAAGATCTCGATGGTGCAGGTCGATCCGCCCGCGAAGGTCGTCACGGTGCTCGAGAAGCGGGCCGACGCGCTGCTGGGCGGCGCGGACGACCAGTACTTCCTGATCAAGCAGCGCGGCTTCCAGCCCGCGGCGATGCGCTACGCCGACTGGGGCGCGAACATCGTCGGCATGACGATCGTCGCGAAGACCGACCTGCTCAAGACGAACCCCGACCTCGTGAAGCGCTTCGTCCGGGCCTCGGTCAGGTCCTGGGAGGAGGCGAAGAAGAATCCCGGCGCGGCCGTCGACGCCGCGCTCAAGGCGAAGCCCGACCTCAACCGCCAGTCCACGCTGGACCAGATGCTGGTGGACTTCGAGCTGCTCGACTCGAAGGCGTCGAAGGGCCGGATCGGCTGGGGCGCGCAGGCCGACTGGGACCAGACGATCACGATCCTCAAGGCCTACCGCGACCTCAAGACCGACCAGCCCTGGACGGCGTTCCACACGAACGAGTTCGTGCCGTGACGCGAAGCGGCGGTCGGGAGGCGCGAGCGTGACGCTGCGGGTCGCCTACGACGGCGAGAAGGCGCGCGACGACGCGCTTCCCGCGCGGGCTCCGGGCGGCCGTCCGTACGTCGAGCTCGCCGGCGTCGCGAAAACCTACCGGCGGCACGGCCGCGAGACGCAGGCGCTCGCGGCCGTCGACCTCGCGATCCGCGAGGGCGAGTTCGTCGCCATCGTCGGCCCGTCCGGCTGCGGCAAGAGCACGCTGCTTCG
>CALDKM010000402.1:0-21529 GCA_937898875.1 uncultured Pseudomonadota bacterium
TGGACCGACCACCTGCTGTGGCACCACGCGGCGCACACGGTGGACCTGTTCGCCTGGCAGACCGGCGGCGACATCGTCACCGCGCACGCGGTGCAGGGGCCGATCCACCCGGCGCTCGGCATCGCGATGGACATGTCGATCCAGCTCAAGTCGTCGACCGGTGCGATCTGCACGCTGTCGCTGTCGTTCAACAACGACGGGCCGCTCGGGACGTTCTTCCGCTACATCGGCGACACCGGCACCTACATCGCGCGATACGACGACCTGATCGACGGCAAGGACAACAGGATCGACGTGTCGAAGGTCGACGTGTCGATGAACGGGATCGAGCTGCAGGACCGCGAGTTCGTCGCGGCGATCCGCGAGGGGCGCGAGCCCAACGCGAGCGTCGCGCAGGTGCTCCCGTGCTACCGGACGCTCGACCGGCTCGAGCGTCAGCTCGCCTCGCAGCCTTGACGCGCGGAGGCGGGCGGGGTACCGGAGGGCATTGACCGACAGCAGGGCGCGCCGCGCGCCGGGGGAGGAGACTCGCTCCCGGTCGCGGCACGAGGGGCAGGCGCCCGGGCAAGAGGCGCCGACCGGGCCGATCGACTTCGGCGGCAAGAGGCAGGGGTGCGGGACGGGGACGACGCGATGCGCGTCCCTTCCGCAACGGACCGGACAATCGGCAGGAGAAGACGATGGGCGGCAAACAGCGTGACTACGGAATTCCCGGCACTCCGATCTTCGACGGCACCATGGCGCGGAAGGGCTACGCGCTGAACGCCATGTGCTACTCGTTCAACTCGGCGGACAACCGCGCGGCGTTCAAGGCCGACGAGGATGCCTACTGCCGGAAATTCGGCCTCGACGACGAGCAGCGGCGGGCGGTGGCGAACCGCAACGTCCTCGAGCTGATCGCGGCGGGCGGCAACATCTACTACCTCGCGAAGTTCGCGGGGATCTTCGGGCTCGACGTCCAGGACGTCGGCGCGCAGCAGACCGGCATGACCAAGGACGCGTTCAAGGCGATGCTGCTCGAGGCGGGGAGATAGCGATGGCGACGATCGTAGGCAGCGTGATGACGTCCCACGTTCCGTCCATCGGGAACGCGATCGCGAAGCACCGCGAGAACGACCCGTACTGGAAGCCGTTCTTCGACGGCTATCCGCCGGTGCGCGCGTGGCTCGACCGCGTCAAGCCGGACGTGGCGGTGATCTTCTACCAGGACCACGGCCTCAACTTCTTCCTCGACAAGATGCCGACGTTCGCGGTCGGCGCCGCGGCCGAGTACCGCAACGCGGACGAGGGCTGGGGCATCCCGACCGTCAAGCCGGTCCGCGGCGATCCCGCGCTCTCGTGGCACATCATCGAGTCGCTCGTCGCCGACGAGTTCGACGTCACGACCTGCCAGGAGATGAAGGTCGACCACGCGCTGACGCTACCGATGGCGCTGATGTGGCCGGGCGGCGGCGACTGGCCGGTGCGCGTCGTGCCGATCACGATGAACCACGTGCAGCACCCGCTGCCGTCGCCGAAGCGCAGCTACGCGCTCGGCGAGTCGGTCGGGCGCGCGATCCGCTCGTGGGACGAGGATGCGCGCGTGCTCGTGATGGGCACGGGCGGCCTCTCGCACCAGCTCGACGGGCGGCGCGCCGGCTTCATCAACAAGCCGTTCGACCTGATGTGCATGGACGCGCTGGTCGACGACCCGAAGAAGCTCACGCGGTACTCGGCGCTCGACCTCGTGCGCGAGGCCGGGGCGCAGGGCACCGAGCTGATGGCGTGGATGGCGGCGCGCGCGGCGCTGCCGGGCCACGTGACGAAGGTGCACTCGCACTACCACGTGCCGATCTCCAACACCGCGGGCGGGCTGCTCGCGCTGCAGAACGACGAGGCCGCGGTCGCGAAGGCGGCGTAGGCGAGATTCCCCCGGGGCGCACCTCCCCCCGGGGGGAGGCGCCTTCGGGGCGGCCCTGCAGGCGCCGCCGCCTGCCCCGAGGCGGAGACGACGGCCGGAAGTGCAACGAGCGAGAGACGACGACCGATGATCATCGACTGCCACGGCCACTACACGACCGCACCCTCGGAGCTCGAGGCATGGCGCAAGCGGCAGATCGCCGCGCTCGACGACCCGTCGAGGGGGCCGAAGCGCTCCGAGCTCGTCATCCGCGACGACCAGATCCGCGAGAGCCTCGAGAACGCCCAGCTCAGGATGCAGCGCGAGCGCGGGACCGACGTCACGATCTTCTCGCCGCGAGCGAGCTTCATGGCGCACCACATCGGCAACGAGTCGACCAGCCGCGAGTGGTCGATGCTGTGCAACGACCTCGTCCACCGCGTGTGCCAGCTCTATCCGGACAACTTCGTCGGCGTCTGCCAGCTTCCGCAGTCGCCGGGCGTGAAGCCCGAAAGCTGCATCCCCGAGCTCGAGCGCTGCGTGAACGAGCTCGGGATGATCGGCTGCAACCTGAACCCGGATCCGTCGGGCGGTCACTGGAAGGAGCCGCCGCTGACCGATCGCTGGTGGTATCCGCTCTACGAGAAGATGGTCGAGCTCGACGTGCCGGCGATGGTGCACGTGAGCACGTCGTGCAATCCGTGCTTCCACGCGACCGGCGCGCACTACATCAACGCCGACACGACGGCGTTCATGCAGTTCCTGACGTCCGACCTCTTCCGCGACTTTCCGACGCTCAGGTTCATCATCCCGCACGGCGGCGGCGCGGTGCCCTACCACTGGGGGCGCTACAAGGGCCTCGCGCAGGACATGAAGCGGCCGCCGCTCAGGGAGCACCTGCTGAACAACGTGTTCTTCGACACCTGCGTCTACCACTATCCCGGCATCGAGCTCCTGTCGAAGGTGATCCCGGTCGACAACATCCTGTTCGCTTCCGAGATGGTGGGCGCGGTGCGCGGCATCGACCCGGACACCGGCCACCACTACGACGACACGCGGCGCTACGTCGACCAGCTGAAGGCGCTGTCGGAGTCCGACCGGCACAGGATCTTCGAAGGCAACGCGCGCCGCGTGTTCCCGCGGTTCGGGAAGAAGACCGCGCGCGAGGTGAACGCCTCGGCGCGTCGCGCCTGACGCGCATTCGCGTCCTCCCGTACCGGTGACCATGACCGCTCGCGCGAACGACCGCCCGACGCTGCTGCTCCTGCCGGGGCTGCTGTGCGACCGCGCGTCGTGGGCGCCGGTGCTCCCGTTCCTCGCGCCGCACGCGGACTGCATCGTTCCCGACTACTCGGCCGAGTCGAGCCTTGCCGCGATGGCCGAGCGGGCGCTCGAGGCAGTGACTTCGGCGGGATCGGAGCCGGGCCCCCTGGGGGGAACGCTCGCGGAGCGAGCTTCGGGGGGGGCGACATTCGCTCTCGCCGGCCACTCGATGGGCGGCCGCGTGGCGCTCGAGGTGCTGAGAGCGGCGCCCGATCGCGTCGAGCGCCTCGCGCTCCTCGACACCGGCTACCGCGGCCGCCCGGACGGCAGCCCGGGCGAAGACGAGCGCTCGCGCCGGTACGCGCTTCTGGCGCTCGCGCGCGAGCACGGCATGCGTGCGATGGGGCGCGAGTGGGTCCGCGGGATGGTGCATCCGACGCGCCTCGCCGACACAGCGCTCGTCGACGCGATCCTCGACATGATCGAACGCCAGACGCCGGACCGCTACGCCGGCCAGATCGAGGCGCTGCTCGCGCGCCCCGACGTCACTGCGCTCCTGCGCTCGATCCGGATCCCGACGCTGGTGGCGTGCGGGCGCCAGGACGCCTGGAGCCCGCTCGCGCAGCACGAGGAGATCGCCGCGCTGATTCCCCGCTGTCGCCTCGCCGTGGTCGAGGACTGCGGCCACATGGCGCCGATGGAGCAGCCGGCGGCCGTGGGGGCGGTGCTGGCCGAATGGCTGCGCACCCCCGTTCGCGACGTTCGGGAGCGATCGTGGGCGCGCTGACGGTCCGGGTCGCGCGGGTGCTCGACGAGGCGGTCGACGTGCGCTCGTTCGAGCTCCGCGGGGCGGACGGCGGGGCGCTTCCGCCTTACACCCCCGGGTCGCACGTCGACGTCCACGCGGCGCCGGGGATCGTGCGGCAGTACTCGCTGTGCGGCGACCCGCGCGAGACCGATCGCTACCTGATCGCGGTGAAGCGCGAGGCCGCATCGCGGGGCGGGTCGGTCGCGATGCACGAGCGCGTGAGCGAAGGCGCCAGTCTGGTCATCGGCACGCCGCGCAACAACTTCGCGCTGGTCCCGGGGGCGAGCCATCACCTGCTGATCGCCGGCGGCATCGGGATCACCCCGATCCTCGCGATGGCGCGGCATCTGCTGGCGGCGGGCGCGTCGTTCCAGCTCGTCTACTTCAGCCGGTCGATCGCGCACACGGCGTTCCATGGACTGCTGTCCGGCCCCGAGTTCGCCGGCCGCGTGACGTTCCACTACGCGCTGGAGCCCGAGCAGGTGCGCACCTACCTGCGCAAGCTCCTGTGGCTGCGGCCGGAAGGCGCGCACCTGTACCTGTGCGGGCCGCGGTCGTTCATGGACCTGGTCGAGACGACGGCAGCGCCGACGTGGCCGCCCGACGCCGTGCACGTCGAGCATTTCGCGGCCGACCCGACGGCGCTCGCGGGCCCCCGAGGAAGCTTCGTCGTGAAGCTCGCGCGCCACGGCGGCGAGTTCCCGATCCCCGAGGGACGTTCGATCGTCGAGGTGCTCGCGGAGAACGGCGTCGCGGTCGATACGTCGTGCGAGCAGGGGGTGTGCGGGACCTGTGTCACCGGCGTGCTGGAAGGGGAGCCCGACCACCGCGACGTGTTCTTCACCGACGCCGAGAAGCGCGCGAACGACCGGATGACGGTGTGCGTGTCGCGCGCGAAGAGCGCGAGGCTGGTGCTCGATCTCTGACCGGCGCGAAGCGCGCGGGCTTGCGGAATCGAAGGAGGCATGCAGCATGTGGATGAGAAACTGCTGGCAGGTGGCGGCGTTCACGCACGAGGTGATCGGCGGGCAGCTCCTCGCGCGGCGCATCTGCGACGAGGCGCTGGTCATCTACCGCGGCGGCGACGGCAAGCCGGTCGCGCTCGAGGACAAGTGCCCGCACCGGTTCGCGCAGCTCTCGAAGGGCGCGCTGATCGGGGACGTTCTGCGCTGCGGCTACCATGGGCTTTGCTTCGACACGCAGGGCAGGTGCGTTCAGATTCCCGGCCAGGACCACATCCCGTCCAAGGCGCGCGTGCGCGCCTACCCGCTGGTCGAGCGCTACCGGCTCGTCTGGGTGTGGATGGGCGATCCCGAGCGTGCCGATCCGTCGCTCGTTCCGGACGTGCACTGGCTCGACGACGCGAAATGGGCGGCGAGCGAGGGCTACCACCGGATCGAGGCGAACTACCGGCTGCTCAACGACAACCTGCTCGACCTCTCGCACGAGACCTACGTCCATACGCGGACGATCGGCCACGAGGCGGTCGCCGAGACGCCGATCGCCATCAAGGTCGAGGAGCGCTCGGTGAGGATCGACAAGGAGATGCCCGGCTGCACGCCGCCGCCGTTCTACCAGTACCTGGGGCGGCTCAAGGCGTCCGACCGGATCGACCGCTGGCAGCGCACCGTCTACCAGCCTCCCGGCTACGTCGTGATCGACGTCGGCGTCCAGCCGCTCGACGCGCCCGCGGGTTCGAACCGCGTCGAGGGGCGCGTGATCAACCTGATGACGCCCGAGACCGCGACGTCGACGCACTACTTCTGGGCGTTCGCGCGGAACTTCCGCCTCGACGAGCCCGGCGTCACCGAGTTCCTGCGCGCCAACGTCGGGCGCACGTTCGACGAGGACAAGGACATGCTCGAGTCGCAGCAGCGCAACATCGGAGACGTCGCGGAACCCGTGTTCAGCATCGCCGTCAAGGCCGACGCGGGACCGACGCAGGGCCGCAGGCTGCTCGCCTCGCTGATCGAGGCGGAGGCTCGCGGGGCCTGAGTCGTCGCCCCGGCCCGCGAACGGGCGCCCGGTCGTCACCTACCCATGCACGCTTGAAGTAGCATTCGACCCGTACCCCCCAAGGAGGCAACCATGAAAGAACGCATCCAGAAGACCCGCCGCCGCGTCCTGCAGGGCCTGGCCGGCGCCACCGCGCTGGCCGCGCTCCCGCGTTTCGCGTACGCGGCGGATCCGGTCAAGATCGGCCTGATCCTGCCGATGACCGGCCCGTTCGCGTCGACCGGCCGCCAGATCGCCGCCGCATGCCGCTTCTACATGCAGCAGAAGGGCGACACGGTCGCCGGCCGCAAGGTCGAGCTGATCCTCAAGGACGACACGGGGCTCGCGCCGGAGACCACCAAGCGCATCGCGCAGGAGATGGTCGTGCAGGACAAGGTGACCGTGCTCGCGGGCTTCGGCCTGACGCCGCTCGCGTTCGCGGCCGCGCCCGTGGCGACCGAGGCCAAGGTCCCGATGATCGTGATGGCCGCCGGTACCCAGGTGATCCCGCAGCGCTCGCCCTTCATCGTCCGGACCGGGTTCACGCTTCCGCAGACGACTTCCCCGATCGCCGACTGGGCCTACAAGAACAACATCAGGCGCGTGTTCTCGATGGTGACCGACTTCGCCCCGGGCCTCGACGCGGAGAAGACGTTCCTCACGCGGTTCACGGCCGCCGGCGGGACGATCGTCGAGTCCGTCCGCACGCCGCTGCGCAACCCGGACTACGCGCCGTTCCTGCAGCGCGCGAAGGACGCGAAGCCGGACGCCCTGTTCGTGTTCGTCCCCTCGGGCGAAGGCCTGGCCGTGATGAAGCAGTTCGACGAGCGCGGCCTTCGGCAGGCCGGCATCCGGATGATCGGGCCCGGCGACGTCGTCGACGACGACCTGCTCGAGAGCATGGGCGCACCCGCCGTGGGCGTGATCACGTCGTTCCACTACTCGGCGGCGCACGAGTCGCCCGAGAACCGCGCCTACGTCGACGGCATGATGAAGGCGAACGCCGGCATGCGCCCCAACTTCCACTCCGTCGGCGGGTACGACGGCATGCACCTGATCTACGAGGCGCTGAAGAAGACGGGCGGCACCGCGACGGGCGAGCAGCTCGTCGAGGCGATGAAGGGCATGAAGTGGACGAGCCCGCGCGGGCCCATGTCGATCGACCCGGCGACGCGCGACGTCGTGCAGACGATCTACCTGCGCGAGGTGAAGATGATCAACGGGAAGCCGTGGAACATCGAGTTCGACAAGTTCGAGAACGTGGGGCCGGCAGGCTGACGCCCGGGACGCTCCCGGGGACGCGTCGTGCTGGGTAACTTCATCGGGGTGCTGTTCGACGGCATCGCCTACGGCAGCCTGCTGTTCATCATCAGCATCGGCCTGTCGGTGACGATGGGCCTGATGAACTTCGTGAACCTCGCGCACGGCGCGTTCGCGATGCTGGGCGGCTACGCCTGCGTCATGCTGATGACGCGGGCGGGCGTGCCGTTCCTCGTCACGTTGCCGGCAGCCTTCGTCGTCGCGGCGGCCGCCGGCATCGTGCTCGAGCGCACGCTCTACCAGCGGCTCTACAGGGCGCCGCACCTCGACCAGGTGATGTTCTCGATCGGGCTCGTGTTCATGGCCGTGGCCGCGACCACGTACTTCTTCGGTCCGTCGCAGCAGCCGGTGCGACTGCCCGATTTCCTTCGCGGCCAGGTCGAGGTGCTGGGCCTGGGCCTGGGCGTCTACCGCATCTTCCTTATCGCCGTGGTCGCGGTCGTCACGGTCGCGCTGCACCTGCTTCTCGTCAAGACGCGCTTCGGCGCGCAGGTGCGCGCGTCCGTGGACAACGCGGTCGCGTCGGCCGGGCTCGGCATCAACGTCAACCGCGTGTTCGGCGTCACGTTCGCGCTGGGCTCGGGGCTCGCGGGACTGGGAGGCGGGCTCGGCATCGACGTGCTGGGCCTCGACCCGACGTTCCCGTTCAAGTACATGGTGTACTTCCTGCTCGTCGTCGCGATCGGCGGCGCGGGCACGATCAAGGGCGGCCTCGTCGCGGCGATGATCCTCGGGATCTGCGACGTGGCCGGCAAGTACTACGTGCCGCAGGTCGGCTCGTTCATCATCTACTTCCTGATGGTCGTGCTGATGATCCTGTTCCCGGTCGGTCTGTACGGGCGACGCACGTGATCGGCACCCCGGTCGCCCCGCACCTGCCGACCGACCGCTGGCGCAGGCTCGAGATCGCCTTCTGGCTCGCCGCGGTCGCCGCGTTCTTCGTGTTCCCGCAGCACCGGGTGCTCGGGAACCTCATCCTGATCACCGGACTGTTCGCGGTCTCGCTCGACCTGATCCTCGGCTACGCGGGCATCGTGTCGCTGGGCCACGCCGCGTACTTCGGCATGGGCGCGTACGTGGCTGGGATCCTCGCCGTGCGCGGATGGGGCGAGCCCCTCTCCGGGCTCGTCGCCGCCGGCGTCGCGGGCGCGATCCTCGGCTACGCGACGAGCTTCCTCGTCGTGCGGGGCTCGGACCTCGCGCGCCTGATGGTGACGCTGGGCATCGGCCTCATGCTGTTCGAGCTGGCGAACCAGATCCCGTCGCTCACGGGCGGCGCGGACGGCCTCTCGGGCGTCACGATTTGGAAGATCCTCGGGACGTTCTCGTTCGACCTCTCCGGAAGCACGGCGTACGCTTACAGCCTCGTCGTGCTGTTCGTGCTGTTCGCCGTCGCGCGCCGGCTCATGAGCTCGCCGTTCGGGCTGGGCCTGCGCGGCATACGCGAGAACGTGAAGCGGATGCCCGCGATCGGCGCGCCGGTCGCCACGCGGCTCGTCGCCGTCTACACGGTGAGCGCCGCGATGGCGGGCGTCGCCGGCGGCCTGCTCGCACAGACGACGCAGTTCGTCGGCCTCGACGTCTTCGGCTTCCCGCGCTCCGCCGACCTGATGATCATGCTGGTGCTGGGCGGCGCGGGCCGGCTCTACGGCGGGCTCGTCGGCTCGGCGGTGTTCATGATCGCGCACCACTGGCTCTCGGACCTGAACCCGATCTACTGGCAGTTCTGGCTGGGGCTGCTCCTCGTCGTCGTCGTGCTCTACGGACGCGGCGGCATCCTGGGCGCGCTCGACGGGCTGCGCGAGCGCTTCGGAGGAAAGCGATGAGCGCCCGCCGGGCCGCCCCAAGGGCGCGGTGCCCCCTCCTTCAGGAGGGGGGGCGCGACGCCGCGAAGCGGCTAGCCTGGGGGAGGAATCTCGTGAACGGCCGCGCCCGCCGGGCCGCCCCAAGGGCGCGGTGCCCCCTCCTTCAGGAGGGGGGGCGCGACGCCGCGAAGCGGCTAGCCTGGGGGAGGATTCCGTGACCGCCGCCCTCAGGACGGAAGGCCTGTCGAAGCACTTCGGCGCGTTCAAGGCGAACAGCGACGTGTCGCTCGCGTTCCCTCAGGGGGCGCGCCACGCGCTGATCGGCCCGAACGGCGCCGGCAAGACGACGCTCATCAACCTGCTGACCGGCGTGTTCGCACCCACGTCGGGCGACGTGTTCCTCGGCGACGAGCGCATCACCGCGTTGCCGCAGCACAAGCGCGTCAAGCGCGGCATGACGCGCACGTTCCAGATCAACACGCTGTTCGCCGGGCTCACCGTGCTCGAGTCGGCCGTGCTCGCGGTGTGCGAGCGCAGGGGACGGGCGGGGATCTGGCACCGCACGGTGGCGAGCCAGCGGAAGGAGGCCGACGAGGCGTACGCGCTGCTCGAGATGCTGCGCCTCGCGCCCGAGGCCGACACGCTCACGCGCAACCTGCCCTACGGCAAGCAGCGGCTGGTCGAGATCGCGCTCGCGCTGGCCACGAAGCCCCGGATCCTGCTGCTCGACGAACCGGCCGCCGGCATCCCCGCCGGCGAGAGCGCCGAGCTGTTCTCGGTCATCGCGGCGCTGCCCAGGGACGTCACGATCCTGTTCATCGAGCACGACATGGAGCTCGTGTTCCGGTTCGCCGAGCGCATCACCGTGCTGGTCGGCGGACGCGTGCTGACCGAAGGCACGCCCGCGGAGATCGCCGCCAACCCGCGCGTGCGCGAGGTCTACCTGGGCGAGGCGCAGCATGGCTGAGCTGCTCGCCGTCGAAGGCGTGACCGCCGGCTACGGCGATGGCATCGTCCTCGATGACGTGTCGCTCTCGATGGAGGAGGGCGACAGCCTCGCGCTGCTCGGCCGCAACGGCATGGGCAAGACGACGCTGCTCGTCACGCTGATGGGGCTGACGCGCCTGCGCGGCGGTCGACTCGCCTGGCGTGGCGGCGACCTCGCGGCGCTGCCGACGCACCGGCGCAGCCAGGCGGGCCTGGGCTGGGTGCCGCAGGAGCGCTTCATGTTTCCCTCGCTCACCGTCGAGGAGCACCTCACCGCGGTTGCCCGTCCCGGACGGTGGACGGTGAAGAAAGTCTACGGGATCTTCCCGCGCCTCGAGGAGCGCCGCGGCAACTACGGCAACCAGCTCTCGGGCGGCGAGCAGCAGATGCTCGCGATCGCGCGCGCGCTGATGGTGAACCCGAGCCTGCTCCTGCTCGACGAGCCGATGGAAGGGCTCGCGCCGATCATCGTGCAGGAGCTGATGAACGTGATCCGCGAGCTGGTCGCCGAAGGCGGCATGGCGGTGATCGTCGTCGAGCAGCACGCGAAGCTCGCGCTCGCGCTGACGCGCCAGGCCGTGGTGCTCGAGCGCGGCCGCGTCGTCCACCGATCGGCGAGCGGGCAGCTGCTCGCCGACCCCGAGACGCTCCACCGGCTCGTCTCCGTTTCCTGACCCCGGGCCCCCATGAAGGCGATCGCGATCATCCAGGACGAGCACCGCGCCATCACCGCGGTGATAGAGGGATTGCGCCACCTGCTGGCCGAGGTCGCCGCGGGTCGCATGGCCGCGGACCACGCGCTGCTGGGCGCGATGTTCCACTACATGGAGACGTTCCCCGAGAAGCTCCACCACCCCAAGGAAGACGACTTCCTGTTCGCGCGGCTCCGCACGAGGCGGCCCGACGCGACGCTGCTGCTCGACGGACTCGAGGCCGAGCACGAGATCGGCCGCGAGCGCTTCTACGAGCTCAAGGCGAAGTGGGAGCGTTTCCGCGACGATCCCACGGCGCTCGCGCCCTTCGTCGAAGGCGTCGAGCGCTACTCGCACTTCCACTGGCTGCACATGCGCAAGGAAGAGGATGAGGTGCTGCCGCTCGCGGCGAAGGCACTGACCGGCGACGACTGGGAGGCGATCGACGCGGCGTTCGCGTCGAACAGCGACCCGATCGTCGGCGTGCCCGCGAGCAAGGCGTTCCGCGAGCTGTTCCGGCGCATCGTCGCGATCGCGCCGCCGCCCTGGGGCGTCGGGCCGGACGCCGCGGCGCCGCGCTGAAGCGCGGTTTCGCGTCAGTCGGCCGCGGAAATCCGCCGCGCGTCGATTGCCGCGATCAGCCGGTCCGCGTACTCGCGCCAGTTCGCGTCCTTCGGCACCTGCGCCAGGCCCGCCGGCTCCTTGAGCTTCGCCATCCAGTCCTGCCGCTCCGCGATCGCGGACGCCATCCACGGGTCGAGCCCCGCCTCGCGCACGGTGACGGCGACCTCGCGCATCTCCTCGGCGCGGCGCTTCCCGTGCAATGCGGTGCGGCTCACCATGTACGAGGCGACCCTCTCCCAGTCGAGCTCGGGGAAGGTCTCGTGCAGCGACGCGAGCACGCGATCTTCGACACCGTAGGCGCGAGCCGACGTGAGGCTCTCGACCAGCAGCGACTCGAGCCCCTTGATCATCACGCTGCGGCACATCTTGATCGCCGAGGCGACGCCGACGCCGTCGGCGGCGATCTCCATCGAGAAGCCGAGCGGCTCCAGCAGCGCTTCGAGGGCAGCGGCGTCCTTGCCGCCGAGCAGCATCGGCACGCGGATGCCGTACTGCGGAACGGTGGTCATCACGGCGGACTCGACGTAGCGACCGCCCGCCGCGTCGATGCGCTGCGACGAGCGCTGCTTCGTTCCCGGCGAGCACGAGTTGAGGTCCATGAACCAGGCGCCGCGGCGGATCGTCCGCGCGGCCTCGTCGGCGACCGACCACGCCTGTGAAGCGGTGACCGCCGAGATCACCACGTCCGCGCGCGCGGTCAGCGCCGCCATCGACGCGACGGCGTCGACGCCGGCCTTCGCCGCATGGGCCTTCAACGGCGCGGCGGACGCGGGATCGGCGAACAGGACGTCCCAGGCGCCGACCCACGCGACTTCGCGCCCGACGAGCGCCGCCGTGAGGATCTTGCCGACCTCGCCGTAGCCGACGAGGCCGATCGACAGCCCGCATCCTTCCGACATCGTGTCCCCCTTTCCGAGAACGCCAGCACCGGGGTCAGATTCAAATCTGACCCCGGTGTGGGTCAGACGCCGCCCCAGACGTCGCGCGCCGTCTCGACGCACAGCCGGATCTTGGCCGCCTGCGTCGCGACGGCGATCTCGTTGCCGTGCACGGTCGACGAGAAGCCGCACTGCGGCGACAGGCACATCTGGTCGAGCGGCATGAACGTCGCCGCTTCGTCGATGCGGCGCCTGAGCTCGTCCTTCGTCTCCATGCGGTCGAGCTTCGTGCTGACGAGCCCGAGCACGACGACCTTGCCCTTCGGCACGTGGCGCAGCGGCGCGAAGTCGCCCGAGCGCGCGTCGTCGTACTCGAGGAAATAGCCGTCGACGTCGAGCTCGTTGAACAGGATCCTCGCGACCGGCTCGTAGCCGCCCTCGGCGGCCCAGGCGCTCCTGAAGTTTCCGCGGCAGAGGTGCACGCACACGTTCATCGACGAAGGCCTCGTCGCGATCGCCGCGTTGATGAGCTTCGCGTAGCGGCGCGGCAGCTCGTCGGGATCGTCGCCGCGAGCCTTCGCCCCCTCGCGCATCTTCGTGTCGCACAGGTAGGCGAGGTTGGTGTCGTCGAGCTGCAGGTAGGTGCAGCCGGCGGCGGCCAGGTCGGCGATCTCCTCGCGGTAGGCCTTCGCGATGTCGTCGAAGAAATCCTCCATGGCCGGGTACGCGTCCCGGCTGACCGCGCCGCGGCCGCCGCGGAAGTGCAGCATCGTCGGCGACGGGATGGTCACCTTCGGCGTGCGCGTCGTCACCGACTTCAGGAACTCGAAGTCCCGGCGCTGGATCGGCCGCGAGTGGCGGACCTTGCCGGTCACCTGCATGATCGGCGGCGCGAAGTCGACGTTCCCCGCGTTGCTGTGGAAGCTGATCGCGATGCCGCCCTTGGTCTCGACGCCGTCGAGCTGCGTCAGGAAGTCGATGTGGAAATACGTGCGGCGGAACTCGCCGTCGGTGATGCCGCGCAGTCCCAGGTCCTCCTGGAACTTCACGACGTCCCGGATCGCCGCGTCTTCGACGCCGCGCAGCGCGGCGGCGTCGATCTCGCCCTTCGCGAACCTCTCGCGGGCGTCGAGCAGCGCGCGCGGACGCAGGAAGCTGCCGACGTGGTCGGCGCGGAACGGCGGGACGTTGCGGACGGTCGTGCGGGGCGGTGCGGCGGTGTCGGCCATGGCTGCTCGCGAGGATGGGGCCGGCGACGACAGCGCCGCCGGCGGGAATCGGATCGACATTTTACGCCCGCCGCATCCCGGCCGCCGTCGGCCGGCGCACGACGCGGCGGGTGCGTGCGGGGAACGTCCGGCGCGGTCAGAGCAGTCCGCGCTTCGCGAGGTTGCGCATGAGCGCGCCCGCGCCCATCGTCCACGGTGCGACCGTGTCGCTGGTGCGCACGCGATTCGCAAGCGCGCCGATCGAGGGCGTCGAGACGGTCACGATGTCGCCCACCGCGTGCGTGAACCCCTGGCCCGGGCCGTACCGGTCCTTGACCGGCGCGAACATCGTGCCGAGGAACAGCACGAAGCCGTCCGGGTACTGGTGGTTTTCGCCGATGGCCTGCGCGGCGAGATCCAGGGGATCCCGGCTGATCCTCGCCATCGAGCTCGAGCCTTCGAGCACGAAGCCTTCCGGCCCTTCGACGCGCAGCGCGAGGTCGGCGCGGCGCACGTCCTCCACCGAGTAGCCGTCGTCGAAGAGCCGCACGAACGGGCCGATCGCGCACGAGCCCGTGTTGTCCTTGGCCTTTCCCAGCAGCAGCGCGCTACGCCCCTCGAAGTCGCGCAGGTTCACGTCGTTGCCGAGGGTCGCGCCGACGACGCGGCCGTCCGAGGCGACGGCGAGCACGATCTCCGGCTCCGGGTTGTTCCACGCCGACTTCGGGTGGATGCCGATGTCCGCGCCGGTGCCGACCGCCGACATCGGCTGCGACTTCGTGAAGATTTCGGCGTCGGGGCCGATTCCGACTTCGAGGTACTGCGACCACGCGCCCTGCGCGATCAGCACGTCCTTGAGCCGCGCGGCCTCCGCCGATCCGGGGCGCACCGCCGCGAGGTCGTCGCCGATGATCGCGACGATCGCGTGGCGCACGCGTTCGGCCTTCGCCGGATCCCCGCGCGCCTGCTCCTCGATCACGCGCTCGAGCATGCTCGACACGAACGTCACGCCTGCCGCCTTGATCGCCTGCAGGTCGACGGGCGCGAGGAGCCATGGCCGCGACGCGTCGCGCGACGCCTCGTCGCTGTTGGAAAGCAGGTCCGCCGCCGTGCCGATGCGCGGGAGTCCCTGCAGGGAGCGAGCGGCCGCAACCGGGTCGCGCTGGTTCAGGAGCTCGCTCACCGTCGGCGCGGCGCGCGAGAGGTCGTAGGCGACGCCGTCGCGGACGACGATCGGCGCGGGACCGCCCGCGGCGGGGAGCCACGCGCGTCCGATCAGCGTCGCGCGCGACGCGTCGTGCGGCAGGGCTCGTGCGGGGTCGAGATCGGCGAGCATCGCACCGGGCGGGCAGTCGAACGGACCCGCATCATATCGCGCGCGCGGCGCGAAGCGTCGCGGCGCCGGCGCGTGGTCAGGCGTGAACGGGGCCGGCGGGCCGCGGACGCACTTCGATCGCGCTGGCAGGGCAGACGCGCACGCATGCGCCGCAGCCGGTGCAGTGCGCACCGTCGACGCGAGGCTCGGGGACCGATGCGTTCGGCCGCGGGCGGAAACGGATCGCGTGCGGCTCGCACGCGTCGCCGCAGCTCTGGCATTCGACGCCGAGGCGCGCGAGGCACGTCGCGTCGACGCGGGCGACGACCGCCCAGGGACGCGCGCCCGCCGCGCGCGCCGCGACGTCGAAGGCGGGTTCGGGGCACGCGTCGACGCACTCGCCGCAGAACGTGCACTCTCCGTCCGCGTAGTCGACCTGCACCGTGCCCGCGGCGAGCTTCAGGACGTGCGTCGGGCAGGCGTCGACGCACTTGCCGCACCGCGTGCAGGCCTGGTCGAAGTCGCTCGGCGCGAGCGACCACGGGGGCAGCAGCACGGGACCGGGCGCGTCGCCGACGAGGAGCGCGCGCCGCGCGAGATCCGGCGCTCCCGACGGGACGCGCGCGGGCCGGTGGCTGGCCCGTCCGTGGTTCGTGCTCCTCATGGCGTCGCTCTCCCGGACCGGCGGCTGCGCCGTGCGCGGCCGCCGCTCTGCCTCGATTCCTTCGCGCCTCCTGCAACTCGAAGGCCGGCCCGGTGGAGACCCGGGCGGCCATCCGCGCATTCTAGGCGCGCCGCGCGCGGCGGTGCGACGATTTTCTCGGGAATCCTTGATCCGGCCCCGGGCGCCCGGCGGAAACGAGCCATGCCCCGGCGATGCCCGTAGGACCTCGAACGCGTGGCATCCTTCGGGGATGCAAAGGCTCGCGCCGCTCGCCGCCGCCGCCGACCGCGACGATCCCTCCCCGCGCATCGCGTGGGCGATCGTCGCACTGCTCTCGGTCCTGCACGCGGCGCCGTTCTTCGTGGCGTTCGTCGAAGGCGACTTCGCGCGCGACCTGTACGCCGCGCTGCGCATCGCCCAGGGCCGCGAGTGGCCGGTCGAGGGGCCGGTGATCTCGGCGACGGCGCACCTCGGGCCCGTCTGGTACTACGCGCTCGCGATCCCGATGAAGCTCGGCGGATCGCTGACCGCGGTGGTCGCCGCCATCGCGGTGGCGAGCGCGCTGCAGTTTCCGCTCGCCTATCGGCTGGGAAGCGAGGCGTTCGACCGCCGAACCGGGATCGCGTGGGCGATCCTGCTCGCGATGCCGGGCGTCGGTAGCCTCGCATCGCTGTGGATCGCCCACCCGAGCGTGACCGCCACGCTCGTGCTCGGCGTGCTCTACGCGCTCCGGCGGGCGCACTCGGACTCGTCGCCCGGCTGGCTCGCGGCCGCGGGCGCGGCATTCGGCCTCGCGCTGCACGCCCATCCGACGACGCTGCCGCTTGCGCTGCCGCTCGCCTGGGTCGCGATCGCGCACGCGCGAAACGGCGGTGCCGCCGGCCGTGCCGGCGCCGTCGCGGCCTTCGTGCTGGCTGCCGTGCCGTTCCTCCCACTGCTCGCGAACCTGCGCGACCATGCGGACGACGCGCTGCGGATGTCTCGGCACATGTCCAGCGACATGGCCGCGATTTCCGCAGCCGCGATCGCGAGAGTCTTCGCCGGCGCCGTCTGGCGCGTATCCGACATCGTCGTCGGCACCTGGCTCGCCGGCGACGGACGCCCGCTGGCGGCGTGGCGGGCAACGGCTGCCGCGCTGTACCTGCTGGCGGCTGCCGGATGGGCGCTCCTGGCGCTGCGCGGTCCCCCGCGGTGGCGGCGGGCGGCGCTGGCGATCGCGATCGCCTTCGTCGCGTGGATGCTGTTCGTCGCGGCGATCCGGGGCGTCACCCGGTTCTACATGCTCTATGCGCCGCTGCCGCTGTTCGCGCTGGTCGTCGCTCTGGGGGTCAGGGGACTGGCCCTCCACGGGGGCGCCGCCGGAACGCTCGCCGGCCGCGCGCTGCTGGCGGGCGTCGTCGCCTGGGCACTCGCCACGAACGGTGCGCGCGTCGCACGCGCCCTCGCGGACGACGTGCGCGTGCCGCCGCTCCTCGGCGCGCACGTCGATCTGCAGCGGAGCGACACGCGCGCCTCCTACACGCGGCTCCACTACCTGTCGGTGCGTCACCTGGACGCGATCGGCAGGCGCCTGTGCGTCGACGGCCGCGTGCACGCGTTCGGCGAACTGGCGCAGGTCGTCGATACCCAGTTCAACGTCGCCGCGCAGATCCGCTGCGGAGACGCGAGCCGCGTCGTGATCGGCGGCACGCCGGGCCCGGGCGATCGCGCCTATTTCCTCCTGCAGCGCGACGCGCTGGAGCCCCGCATGGCCCTGCGCGACTTCGGAGGCTTCGGCTTCGGCAGGGTCGACGAGGTGCTGGTGCCGCGTCCCGCGCTGCCGCTCGCGCGCGGCGACGACTATCCGCCGCGCAAGGGATGTGGCGAGGCGGCGCGGTACGACCTCGCGTTCGAGACGAGCCGGGCGTCGACGCTCGTCGTCGCGAGCGGGCTCGCCGTCACCTGCCCGATGCGCGTGGTGCGGCTCGAGCGCGACGGCATCCCGGCCGAGGTGTCGACGGCCGCCGACTCGGCATGGACGCGCGCGCCGGACGGGCCGGCGCGATGGACGCTCGCCGTGGAGACCGGCGCCCCCGAGGCGCTTCAGGTGTTCACGGTGGCGCGGCCGGCCGGCGGGTCGAACCCGGCGACGCCCTGAGCGGCGCGGATGACGGCGTGCTTCGCACCGTCGGAACCCGGTCCCGGCGGTCGTTCCGCTTTCCAGTCCCGCGCCTTCATGCCAGAATCGGGCCAACCCATCGATTCCGAGGCATCACGCGATGCTGGATCGCGACGGCTATCGCCCTAACGTCGCCATCGTCATCGCCAACGGCAGGAACCAGGTCTTCTGGGGCAAGAGGATCCGCGAGCACTCGTGGCAATTCCCGCAAGGGGGCATCAACACCGGTGAGACGCCCGAAGCGGCGATGTACCGGGAGCTGCGCGAGGAGGTCGGACTTCTTCCCCGGCACGTCCGCGTTCTCGGCCGTACGCGAGACTGGCTGCGTTACGACGTCCCTCAGCACTGGATCAAGCGCGAATGGCGCGGGAGCTACCGCGGCCAGAAGCAGATCTGGTATCTGCTGCGCCTGACCGGGCGCGACACCGACGTTTCGCTCCGGGCGACCGACCACCCAGAGTTCGACGCGTGGCGGTGGCACGACTACTGGATCCCGCTCGAGAACGTCATCGAGTTCAAGCGCGAAGTCTACCGGCGGGCGCTCGTCGAGCTCGAGCGCTTCCTCCATGCGCGCCCGCAGACCCGACGGGAGCGCCTGTTCGGCGTTCAGCACACGGAGATGCCTCCCGGCTATGCGGAACCCGTCGAGGGGGGCTAGCTAGCGGAGGACCGGCTCGTTGCTCCCGCGGCGAACGTCGTCCGCGCCCCGGGACGGCGGGCGGCGGTCCTTCCGAAGCGCGCGCCGCGCGTCCCCCAACGAGGTGGCGACCCGGAGCGGCCCTTCGGTCGGATGCCGGTAGCGCGCCGCCGGGGGGCGGCTCGCCGACCCGACGCAGAGCGCTACATCATCGCGCGGCGCATCGTCGACGCCCCCATGCCGGCGCCCGACAGCACCATGCCGCCCAGGATGCCGAGGGCGATCCCGCACAGCACGACGATCAGCGTGAACGGAATGGCCTTGTCGGCGGTGCACTTGCGCAGCACGGGCGCGCCCAGGAAGAACGTGTACCACGCGTAGATCGACGCCATCAGCACGATGAGGCCGCCGAACGTCCCCAGCACGTTCGCGATGCCGGCGAGCCACGCGGCCGTGTAGCTGTACGCCGCGAGCTTGAGCGCCGCGACGAAGTCCTTCTGGCCGCCGAACGACGGCGCCAGCACGTCGACGATCATCGCGAGCACGAACGTGATCACGAGCGCGATCACGTAGCTGCCGACCGCCAGTCGCAGCGCCCACGCCACGCCCATGTCGGCAAAGCCGACGAGCGTCGCGAGCGGCCCGATCGCGGCGAGGATCATCACCCAGCCGGTGTAGATCGACTGTGTCGTCGCCGGCTCCGCGGCGATCGCGGTCCACTCCGAGGCCGGCTCGAGCAGTATGCCCCTGATGCGGTCGACGATTCCCATCTCGCTCCCCTCGCGCGCGAGGCGCGCCCTGCCGGCGCCGGGTGCCCAGTGTAGGAGAGCCGCCCGCGGCTGTCGACACGCGCCCGGTGTCCGCCTGCACCGATGCCCCGCGTATAGTAGCCGGCGCATCCGGACCGGCGCCGCCACCCTCGGCCGCGGCGGATGCGCGACCCGGCCCCCGGTCCATGCCCAGCACTTTCCTCGATCGTCTCAGGGAGCACGCACGCCGCGACGGCTCGCGACCCGCGATCGTCGGGCCGGAATCGTCGGTCGCCTACGACGAGCTCGTGCCGCGCGTCGACGCCTGCGCCCGCTCGCTCGTCCGGCAGGGGCTGCGCGCGGGCGAGACCGCGGGCATCACGGTGCGCGACGAGGCCTCGCATCTCGTCGCGACGCTCGCGCTCCTCGCGCTCGGCATCCCTCAGGTGTCGATCGGCACACACGATCCGGTGCCGATGCGCAGGCGGCTTGCCGGACGCGTCGGCGTCACGCGTATCGTCGCTGCCGTCCCGGAGGATCGGCTGGAGGGCGTCGACTTCGCGCTCCTGCCGGCGGACGAGCCGCTCGCGACCGGATCGGCGGCGCTTCCCTGGTACGGCGGCGAGGGTGCGGTCGCGCTCTATCTCACGGGATCGGGCACGACCGGCGAGCCGAAAGTCGTCGCGATGAGCGAGCGCGATCTCGGGCTCCAGGCGGACCGCGGTTACTGCGACTACGGTCCCGAGCGCGTGCTGCGCCTCGCGTCGGTCGAGCACAACAACTCGAAGCGGCTCCGGCTCTACTGCCTCTGGCAGGGCGGCGCGTGCGTGCTGCGCGGCCACCGCAGCGCATCGATCCACGAGCTGTGCGACCGCCTCCGCGTGACCTGGCTCGACCTCGCGACCTATCACGTCGAGGACTTCGTGCGCGCCGCGCCGGTCGCCGGCCGGCTGCCTGCACACACGAGCGTCCGCTGCGGCGGCTCGCGCGTCCCCTCGCGGCTGCGCCGGGCGTTTCTCGAGCGGGTCTGCGACCGGTTCCACGTGTCCTACGGCACGACCGAGGTCGGCGGCATCTGCTTCTCGTACCCCTCCGAGCAGACGGACCCGGCGGAACCCGTGGGGCGTCCGGTGCCCGGCGTCACCATCGAGATCGTCGACGCGGAGCGCGAGCCGGTCGCGTCGGGCGAGGTGGGCGAGATCCGCGTCCGTGCGGCCGGGATGATCGACCACTACGTCGGCGACCCGGTGGCGACGCGCCGGCACTTCGACGGAGGCTGGTTCTACCCGGGCGACCTGGTGCGCGCGCTGCCGGGCGGGGCGCTGTCGATCCAGGGACGACGGGACGACATGATGATCCTGAACGGCATCAACATCTTCCCGGCCGAGGTCGAGCGGGTGCTCGAGGCGATGCCCGGCGTCCGCCACGCCGCGTGCTTTCCGCTGCGGTCGGGCGTGCACGGGGAGATCCCGATCGCCGCGGTCGAGCTCGTCGATCGGGACGCGGTCGGCGCGGACGCGATCATGACGTGGGCGCGCGGGCAGCTCGGCGTGCGCTCGCCGCGCAAGATCATCGTCGTCGACGAGCTGCCGCGCAACGCGCAGGGCAAGATCGCGCGGCTCGAGCTCGCGCGGCTCGTCGCGCCAGACGCCTGAGCGGCCCGCCATCGATCCGAAGGAGTCCCGGATGTCGCCATCGCGCAGGAACGTGCTGCATCTGCTGGCGGTCGGCGCGCTCGTCGGCAGGCCGCGCCTCGTCGTCGCGCAGCAGCCCTCGGCTCTGATGCGCAGCGCACAGCCGCTCAGGCTCGTCCAGGGGTTCCCGCCCGGCGGCGCGGTCGACCGGGTCGCGAAGGTGCTCGCGCCGGAGCTCGCGCGCGAGCTCGGCCGCCCGGTGATCGGCGAGTACCTGACGGGGGCAAACGGGATCCGTGCGATCCGCGCGGTCGTCGACACGACGAGCGATGCCGACGTCGTGCTGTTCGCGACGTCGGCGATCGCCAACCGCAGCGACCCCACCGTCGCGGCGAGCCGGATCGAGACGCTGAAACCCGTCATCATGACGTCGACGACGCCGATGGCGCTGGCGGTGCGCGCGTCGCTCGGCGTGGACGACGTCCGGGCCTTCGTGCGACGCCTGAAGAGCGATCCACCGTTGAGCTACGGCTCGTCGGGCGCGGGCAACGGCACGCACATCGCCGCGGCCGACCTCGTGAACCGGGTCGGGGGCAGGGCGATCCACGTGCCCTACCAGGGCTCGCCGCAGGCGCTCACGGACCTCGCCGGCGGGCACATCGACTTCGCGACGCTCGGCGTCAGCGCCGCGCTCGCGCAACTGCCCTCGGTGCGCCTGCTCGCGGTCACGACGGCGCAGCGGACCCGGCTTCCCGGGTTCGAGGGGCTGCCGACGATCGCGGAAACGGTGGCGCCGGGCTCCGACATCAGCCTCTGGCAGGCGGTGCTCGCCCCGGCGACGTTTTCGGAGGCGTCGTGCGCGGACCTCCAACGTCGGTTCGACGCCATCCTCGGGCTCGAGCGCGTCCGGGTC
>CALDKM010000403.1:0-4094 GCA_937898875.1 uncultured Pseudomonadota bacterium
GCCGTGCAGCGGCCAGACGCCGAGCACGTCGTCGATCTTCCAGCGGTTCTGCGTGAGCGTGAACAGGAACACGAACAGCGCGCCGGCGGCGAGCCCCGTCGCGAGCGCGCCGAGCGGATGCATCACGTCCGATCCCGCGCACACGGCGACCAGCCCCGCGAGCGGGCCGTTGTGGACGAAGCCCGGGTCGTTGCGTCCGGCGACGAACGCCGCGATGATGCCGCCGGCCATCGCGAGCAGCGAGTTCGCGGCGACCAGCCCCGAGATCCTGTCGAGTGTCTGCGCGCTCATCACGTTGAAGCCGAACCAGCCGACCGACAGCACCCAGGCGCCGAGCGCCAGGAACGGGATCGACGACGGCGGGTGCGCGGCGACGCCGCCCTCGCGCGAGTAGCGACCGCGGCGCGCGCCCAGCAGCACCACGGCGACGAGCCCGATCCAGCCGCCCATCGCGTGCACGACGACGCTGCCGGCGAAGTCGTGGAATTCCTCGCCGAACGTCGCCTTCATCCACGACTGGACGCCGAAGTGCTGGTTCCACGCGATGCCCTCGAAGAACGGGTACACGAACCCGACGAGCAGGAACGTCGCGGCGAGCTGCGGGTTGAATTTCGCGCGCTCCGCGATGCCTCCCGACACGATCGCGGGAATCGCCGCGGCGAACGTCAGCAGGAAGAAGAACTTGACCAGATCGTAGCCGTTCTTCTGCGCGAGCGCGTCCGCGCCGGTGAAGAAGGTGACGCCGTACGCGATCGCGTATCCGATGAAGAAGTACGCGACAGTCGAGACGGCGAAGTCGACGAGGATCTTCACCAGCGCGTTCACCTGGTTCTTCTTGCGCACGGTGCCGAGCTCGAGGAAGGCGAAGCCCGCGTGCATGGCGAGAACCATGATCGCGCCCAGCAGGATGAACAGCGTGTCGTTGCCGGACTTCAGTGCGTCCATGGTGTCCCCGGTGGCGGTGGGTCGTTCGTCGACGCCGGTCGGGGACCGTCGGGCACCCCGCCTGCGCTCTGGTTTGGGCGCGAGCGCCCGAAATGGCGCGAAGCGGAGCAGGCGGCGTGCCACGCGGGCAAACCGCTGATTTCATTATTGTTTAATGTCGATCGCTGGCGTCGCGGAAGCGGCAGAAGCACCTGATTGGTGCGCTCCCGCCCCATTTTCGGGCAATCGTGCGGCCGGATGCCTGTCGGCGGGAGGTGCCGGGGGCCCTCGGGCTGACTCGAAGCTGGCCCGCCGACGCGTCGACGGCGTACCGGAGGGTGCCGCGGCCGACGTCAGGCGGGCTTCGAACCGAGCGCCTGCTGCAGCTCACCGTTCGCGTACATCTCCCGCATGATGTCGCATCCGCCGACGAACTCACCGTCGACGTAGAGCTGCGGGATAGTGGGCCAGTTCGCGTACTCCTTGATGCCCTGGCGGATGTCGGCGTCCTCGAGCACGTTGACGCTGTAGAAGTCACTTACGCCGCAGCGCTTGAGGATCTCGGTGGCCGTCGCCGAGAAGCCGCATTGCGGGAACTGCGGCGTGCCCTTCATGTAGAGGACCACACGATGGCCCTTCACCTGCTCGCGGATCTTGTCCTGGATGTTCATGGGGTCTTGTTCCCGTGAATGCTCGTAGGGCCGAACATGGTAGCGCAATCGCGCGGGGCAAGGTCCGCCCGGGCGTCGTTGCCGACGTCGCCGCGGGTTCCTTGCCCCGTCTGGACGAAACGGGGCATCGCGCGTCGGCCGCCGCAGGGATCGCGACCATGCGCGGCGATCCCATCGACAGCGCCGATCTGGCCCTTCGCCAGGCACGCGCCTTTGCTATTCCTTGACCGCCCCCGTGAGCCCGGAGACGTAGTACTCGACGAAGAACGAATACAGGACCGCGACGGGCAGCGATCCCAGCAGCGCGCCGGCCATCAGCGACCCCCAGTGGTAGACGTCGCCCTCGACCAGCTCGGTGATCACGCCGACGGGGACGGTCTTCACCTCGGACGACGAGATGAAGGTCAGCGCGTAGATGAACTCGTTCCACGACAGCGTGAACGCGAAGATCCCGGCCGAGATCAGTCCCGGCACCGCGAGCGGAAGGATGATGCGCGTCAGGATCTGCCAGCGCGTCGCGCCGTCGATCAGCGCGCACTCCTCGAGCTCGTAGGGGATGCTCTTGAAGTAGCCCATCAGCAGCCAGGTGCAGAACGGGATCAGGAACGTGGGATACGTGAGGATCAGCGCGAGCCGCGTGTCGAACAGCCCGAACTGGAACACCATCGTCGCGAGCGGGATGAACAGGATCGACGGCGGCACCAGGTAGGCGAGGAAGATCGCCATGCCGACGTAGCGCGAGCCGCGGAAACGCAGGCGCTCGATCGAGTACGCCGCGAGCACGCTGCACACGAGCGACAGCACCGTCGCCGTGACCGATACCAGGATCGTGTTCCACAGCCAGTCCGGGTAGGCGGTGTCGAACAGCAGCTTGTGGATGTGCGCGAACGTCGGGTTCTTCACCCAGAACGGGTTGCCCTCGCGCGAGAGCAGCTCCTCGTTCGGCTTGATGGCCGTGATGACCATCCAGTAGAACGGGAACAGCAGCACGAACAGGAACACGGACAGCGGCAGCCACACCGTCACGAAGCGGCGCGGGACCGAGTCGAGGTAGCCCATGCCTGCGGTGTCGACGGTGGCTTCTTTCGTCGCCATGTCAGCGGTCCGATCCGCCCTGCTGCCACGCGCGGCGCTGCAGGCCGAAGTACGAGAACAGGATCGCCGCCATCAGGAACGGCACCATCGCGGTCGCGAGCGCCGCGCCCTCGCCGAGCGCACCGCCCGAGATCGCGCGCTGGAACGACAGCGTCGCCATCAGGTGCGTCGCATTGAGCGGCCCGCCGCGCGTCAGCACGTAGATCAGCTGGAAGTCGGTGAACGTGAACAGCACCGAGAACGTCATCACGACCGCGATGATCGGCGTCAGCAGCGGCAGCGTGACGTGGCGGAAGCGCTGCCATCCCGACGCGCCGTCGAGCGCGGCCGCCTCGTAGAGCGACGGCGAGATCGTCTGCAGGCCGGCGAGCAGGCAGATCGCGATGAACGGGACGCCGCGCCAGACGTTGGCGGCGATCGTCGAGAACCGCGCCATCCACGGGTCGCCGAGGAAGTCGATGTAGCGATCGATGAGGCCCATCCGCTGCAGGGTCCAGCTGATGACCGAGAACTGCGCGTCGTAGATCCACCAGAACGCGATCGCCGAGAGCGCGGTCGGCACGATGAAGGGCAGCAGCACGATCGCGCGGAGGAACGCCTTGAACGGCAGGTGCTCGTTCAGCAGCACCGCGAGCCACAGGCCGAGCGCGAACTTGAGCACGCTCGCGACGACCGTGTAGAAGAAGGTGTTGAACAGCGAAAGTTGCGCGACCGCGTCGCCGGCGAGGTAACGGAAGTTCTCGAGCCCGACGAACTCCCCCGCGCGACCGATCTTGACGTCGGTGAAGCCGAGCCAGGTCCCGAGCCCGAGCGGGTAGGTGAGGAACAGCACCAGCAGCAGCCCCGCCGGGAGCAGGAACAGCACTCCGAGCACGTTGCGGTTGTCGAGCAGGCGGTGCATGCGGGGCGGCGGGCCTGGGGAAGGGACGGCGCGCCCGGCGGAGCCGCCGGACGCGCCTGCCGTTCCGCTAGAACTTCTTCGCGACGCGCTTCACGGCGCGCTCGACCGCACGTTCCATGCTGGTAAGCGCCTTGCGGGCGCGACCGGCCATCGTGCGCTTCGCCGCAGGCTTGCGCGCGGACGTCTTCTTCGCGGTCGGCCGCTTGGCGGCGGTCTTCCTCGCGGTCTTCTTCGCCGCGGATTTGCGTGCGGTCTTCTTCGCCGCGGACTTGCGCGCCGTCTTCTTCGCGGCCGGCCGCCTGACGGCGGTCTTGCGCACCGTCTTCTTCGCGGCTTTCTTCGCCGGCTTCTTCACGGCCTTCTTCTTCGCGGCCTTCTTCGCCGCCGCCTTCGTCTCCGACGAGCTGCCGCGCTTGATGTCCTGCGCGTGCGCGCGCGAGTACTGCTGGATGTCCTTGAACTTGCCGCCCTTGTCGCGGACGGCGTAGAGCTTCTTGCCCTTG
>CALDKM010000404.1:0-2688 GCA_937898875.1 uncultured Pseudomonadota bacterium
GGGGAGAAGGCACAACGTGCCGCCGCTCGCGCGGGGCGTGGGGAGAAGGCGCATCGTGAAGATAGGAGGCTCCCTCTCCCCGCATCGCGGGGAGAGGGTCGGGGTGAGGGGCGGCGCGAACCGGTCGATCCTCATCCGTTGGCCTCCGGCACGACGGAGGCGTCCGCTGCGGCGCGCGCGAGGTTGCGCTCGAGCTGGCGCTTGCCGGTCAGGTACTGCACCGGCCACGGCATCGCCTCGTAGCCCAGCTGCGCCGCCGCGTGGAGCGCCCAGTAGGGATCGGCGAGGTGCGGGCGCGCGATCGCGCACAGGTCGGCTCGCCCCGCCATCAGGATGCTGTTGACGTGGTCGGGCTCGAAGATCGCGCCCACCGCCATCGTCGCGATTCCGGCCTCGTTGCGGATCCGGTCGGCGAAGGGCGTCTGGTACATGCGGCCGTAGACCGGCTTCGCGTCGCGCGTCGTCTGGCCCGAGGACACGTCGATCAGGTCGGCGCCCGCCTCCTTGAACAGCCGCGCGATCGCGACCGCGTCGTCCGGCGTGTTGCCGCCGGGCGCCCAGTCGTGCGCCGAGATCCGCACCGACATCGGGCGGTCGGCGGGCCAGGCGGCGCGCATCGCGCGGAACACCTCGAGCGGCCAGCGGCATCGATTCTCGATCGACCCGCCGTGCTCGTCGGTGCGGCGATTGGTCAGCGGGCACAGGAACGCCGAGAGCAGGTAGCCGTGGGCGCAGTGCAGCTCGAGCCAGTCGAAGCCGGCCTCCGCGCCCCGCTTCGTCGCGGCGACGAACGCGTCGCGCACCGCGTCCATGTCGCCGCGCGTCATCGCGCGCGGCACCTGGTTCGTCGGGCCGTAGCGGACCGCGGAGGGCGCGATCAGCGGCCAGTTGCGCGCGCCGTCCGTCTCGACGATCGGCTCGTCCGCGTCCTCCCAGCCCCGCTGCGTCGAGCCCTTGGGGCCGGCGTGACCGAGCTGCAGCGCGATCTTCGCCGGCGTGCGTGCGTGCACGTAGCCGACGATCCGCCTCCAGCCGTCCCGCTGCGCGTCGTTCCAGATCCCCGCGCATCCCTGCGAGATGCGCGCGTCGGGCGACACGCACACCATCTCGGTGAACACGAGGCCCGCGCCGCCGTGGGCGCGGCTGCCGAGGTGCACGAGGTAGTAGTCGTCGGGCATGCCGTCGACGCACGAGTACTGCGCCATGGGCGAGACGACGACGCGGTTCGGCAGCGTCGTGCCGCGCAAGCTGAACGGCGTGAACATCGGCGGGCGCGGCGCGTCGCCCGCCCCTGCGCGGGACGCGAACCACGACTCGACGCCGCGCACGTAACCCGCGTCGCGCAGCCGCAGGTTCTCGTGCGAGATGCGCTGGCTCCGCGTGAGCAGGCTGTACGCGAACTGCTCGGCCTCGAGCGCCGTGTAGCGCTTCACGTTCTCGAACCACTCGGTCGAATTGCGCGCGGCGTTCTGGATCTTGAGCACCTCGACGCTGCGCTCGGCCTGATAGGTCTCGAGCGCCTGCCCGAGGTCCGGCGCGCCGCGCATCGCGCGGTCGAGCGCGATCGCGTCCTCGAAGGCGAGCTTGGTCCCCGAACCGATCGAGAAGTGCGCGGTGTGGGCCGCGTCGCCCATGAGCACGATGGGGGTGTGATCCCCCCGAAGCTCGCGTTGCTCGCCTCCCCCCGAGGGGGCCGGCGACCTCGGGGCGGCCCGTCGGTCGCCGCCGGGGCCGGAACCCGTCCAATGGACCCAGCGCCCGCAGACCACGCGCGGGAAGCGGATCCAGATCGCCGAGCCGCGCAGGTGCGCGGCGTTGGACAGGAGCCTGTGGCCGTCGAGCCACGGCGCGAACAGACGCTCGCAGAAAGCGATCGCCTCCTCCTGGCTCATCGCCTCGAGGCCCGCCGCCTTCCAGGTCTCCTCCGGCGTCTCGACGATGAACGTCGAGGTGTCGCCGTCGAACTGGTAGGCGTGCGCCTGGAACCAGCCGTGCGGCGTCTCGACGAACGCGAACGTGAAGGCGTCGAAGCGCTTCTTCGTCCCGAGCCAGACGAAGCGGCAGCGGCGCGTGTCGACGTCCGGCTCGAAGGCGTCCGCGTACTTCTCGCGGATGCGGCTGTTGAGTCCGTCCGACGCGATCACGAGGTCGGCGCCGAACGCGCGGGCTTCCTCCTCGTCGTCGCCCACCTGGCGTTCGAACACGAGCTCCACGCCCAAGGCCTCGCAGCGCTTCTGCAGGATGTTGAGGAGCCGCTTGCGGCCGATGCCGCAGAACCCGTGTCCGCCGGACGTGATCGTGCGCCCGCGGAAGTTGACCTCGATGTCGTCCCAGTGGTTGAACGCGCCGGCGATCTCGCGTGCGGTCTCGGCGTCCGCCGCTTCCAGGTTGCCGAGCGTCTGGTCCGAGAAGACGACGCCCCAGCCGAACGTGTCGTAGGGGCGGTTGCGCTCGACGACGCGAACGACGCGCGCGGGGTCGGCCTTCTTCGCGAGCATCGCGAAGTAGAGCCCCGCAGGGCCGCCGCCGATACACAGGATTCGCAGGGGAACCGGCATCGAATCTCCTCCACGGGCGCGGGCGCGCCGCGCGCCGCCATTGGGTGGCTCCGTCGTGCGTCGCCGGCCTTCTCGCCTGTCCGGGTCCGGTCGCGCTTCGACGAACTGGCTATTAATTTAGATATCAAAT
>CALDKM010000405.1:0-6994 GCA_937898875.1 uncultured Pseudomonadota bacterium
GAGGCGGGCGCTGCGCTTGCCGGCCAGCGCGCGCCCGCGCAGCGCGGCGTCGGCGCGCGGCACGTCCTCGGCGCACGTGACCGAGTAGTGGAGCGGGACGTTCATCTGGTTGACGAGATCACCCGTGAACGCGTTCGCGGTCGCCACCAGCGGCGCGAAGTCGCCGGCGCGGGCGCGCCCGAGGAGCGCCGGGATCATCGCCGTCGTGTCGGGACCGTACAGGAGCGGTTGCAGCAGGCCGATCACGCCGTCGATCGAGCCGGGCATCCGGCGCGCTTCTCCGGTCGCCGGGTCGGCGAATTCGATCTCGCGTCCGCCGGTGCCGAGCTCACGTCCGATCGCGTCGAGCGTCGCGGCCGGATCCGGCATCGCCTTCGCGCACCCGGGGGACGCCTTGCAGCGCTCGAACAGCGCGTCGAGCGCGCGCTCGCGCGTCGTCCAGACGTCCAGGCTCACGATCATGTCGGGCGGCGCGACGCCGTCGAGCGTGACGCTGCGGACGCGCTCCGGGTGGCGTCGCAGGTAGTCGAGCGCGACGCGCGTGCCGTAGCTGCCGCCCCAGAGGTTCCAGCGCGGCGCGCCGAGCGCCGCGCGCACGGCTTCGAGGTCGGCGACGAAAGCCGCGGTCGTGTAGCGGCTCGCGTCGACGCCGGCTTTCGCGAGCTCCTGCGCGCACGACTCCGCGCGTGGCATCGGGTCGGTCTCGAGCATGGCCGCCTTCAGGCCGGCTTCCGAGTACGCCTCGCAGACGAGCGGCGACGAGCGGCCCGTGCCGCGCTGGTCGACGAGCACGATGTCGCGCGTGCGCCGGATCTCGCTCAGGCGCGCGGCGAAGGGCGCGAGCCCGCTGGCGGCCTGGCCGGGTCCCCCGGCGAGGATGAGCAGCGGATCGCGGCGCGGCGACAAGGTGTTCGCAGTCAGGACCGCGACGTGGATGCCGATCGTGCGGCCGCCGGCCTTGTCGCGATCCTCCGGCACCGTGACGGTGCCGCAGCGTGCGGCCGTCGCGAGCCGCGGGAGCCGGCAGTCGTCGAGGACGAGCGAGCGCTGCGCGTCCCCGTCCCCGCCGCAGCCCGAAAGCGCCGCGAGCGCGAACGCGACGGGGAGGACGGCCGGCAGGCGCAGCGAGGTGTGCATCCGGCCGGATGCTATCAAACGACCGCCATCCGTCGCGCCCGCTGCGACGAACTGCGGGCCGGAGGAGACGGAACGCGCGGCCCGGACGCTATACTGCGCCGACCCTTTCCCGGTGCAACGACGATGGCCCAGCGCACGCTCGAACCCGGCATCCACACCGATCTCCGGGACCGGATGAGCTACGGCGGCTACCTGCGGCTCGACCGGCTGCTCGACGCGCAGGAGCCGCGGTCGCGCGGGCCGGACGGAGCGCCGCTGCACGACGAGCTCCTGTTCATCGTCCAGCATCAGGTCTCCGAGCTGTGGATGAAGCTCGCGATCCACGAGATCCGCGCGGCGATCGTGCGCGTCCGCTCGGACCGGCTCTCCGAATGCTTCAAGATCCTCGCGCGCGTCAAGCTCGTGCAGCGCCAGCTCTTCGAGCAGTGGGCGGTGCTCGAGACGCTGACGCCTTCCGAGTACGAGGCGATCCGTCCGACGCTCGGCACCTCGTCCGGGTTCCAGTCGCACCAGTATCGCGCACTCGAGTTCCTGCTCGGCAACAAGCACGCCGAGATGCTCGACGTGTTCCGGCACGATCCGGCGGTGCACGCCGGGCTCGAGGCGCTGCTTCGTTCGCCGTCGCTCTACGACGAGTTCCTGCGTCACCTCGCACGGCGCGGTCTGCCGGTGCCTCCCGACCGGGTCGAGCGCGACTGGACGCAGCCTTACCAGCGCCATCCCGGCCTCGTGCCGGTGTTCCGCGAGATCTACGCCGACCCGCGCCGCTGGTGGGACGCGTACGACATGTGCGAGAAGCTCGTCGACATCGAGGAATCGTTCCAGCTCTGGCGATTCCGGCACCTGAAGACCGTCGAACGGATCATCGGCCGCAAGCCGGGCACCGGAGGGTCGTCGGGCGTGGCGTTCCTCAAGCGCGCACTCGACATCGCCTTCTTCCCCGAGCTCATCGACGTACGCGGCGAGATCGGAACCTAGCCCGGTGGCCGCCGAGCACGACGACTATGCCGCCGTCGCCGCGGGCCTCGACGCCGGCCCGTGGACCGACGCGCGCATCCGGCAGCACGTCGCCCCGCTCTTCTCGCGTCACTGCGCGGCGCTGGCCGGCCGCGCCTATCTCGCCAACCACTCGCTGGGCCGGCCGCTCGACGCGACCGCGGGCGACGTGCGCGAAGGGCTCGACGCCTGGTACGCGGAGATGGGGCGCGCGTGGGATGCCTGGGAGGCGGAGGAGATCGCGCACCGCGCGCGCCTCGCGGCGTTGCTCGGTGCCGCGCGCGAGGACACCGTCGTGCCGAAGACGAGCGCGGGCCAGGGGCTGCGCGCGGTGCTGGGAAGTTACGATCGCCCCCCGCGCGTCGTGTCCACCCGCGGCGAGTTCGACTCGCTCGACGTGATCCTGCGCGAATGGGCGCGGCGCGGGCGCCTGTCGCTCGCGCTGGTCGAACCCCGACCGCGCGTTGCAGGTGCGAGCGACGCGCGCGCGCTGCCGCGTTTCGACGCCGCCGACATCCTCGCCGCGATCTCTCCCGGCACGGACCTGATCGTCGTATCGGACGTGATGTTCCAGACCGGCGAGCGGATCGTCGCGCTGCCGGACATCGTCGCCCGGGCGCACGCCTGCGGCGCGAGGGTCCTCGTCGACGTCTACCACTCGCTGGGCGTGATGCCGCTCGACGTCGCCGCCGCGAACGTCGACTTCGCGGTGGGTGGCTGCTACAAGTACCTGCGCGGAGGCCCCGGCGCGTGCTTTCTGTACGTCGCGCCGCGCTGGCTCGACCAGGGGCTGCGGACGGTCGACACCGGCTGGTTCGCGAAGGCGCGCCGCTTCGACTACCGGCGGCCGGAGCCTCCCGAGTTCGCTCGCGGCGGCGACGGCTGGCTCGAGTCGACGCCGCCCGTGCTCGCGGCGTACCAGGCGCGAGCGGGGCAGCGCTTCGCGCTCGCGTTCGACGTCGGGCGGATGCGCGAGGATTCGCTCGCGAAGCAGGCCTCGCTCGTCGGCCGGCTGTCCGACCACGGCGTCTTCGCCGTCGGCGGTACGCGGGAACGCGGGGCGTTCGTCGTCGTGCCGTTCATGGACGCCCCCGACGGATACGCCGCGTGGGTGTCGGAGGCGCTCGCCGCCCGGGGCGTCGTCGCCGACGCGCGCGGGCCGTTCCTTCGGCTGTGTCCCGACGTGCTGACCACCGCCGGGGACATCGAGCGCGCCGCGCGAGACGTCGGCGACGTCGTGTCGTCGGCACGCGCCTGAGCGAGACACGTGTCCGACGCCGTGCCCTCCGGACGCAATGCGCGGTGTCCCTGCGGCAGCGGGCTGCGCTACAAGTCCTGCTGCGGGCGCATCGCCGGCCCGGACGCCCGGTCCGCTTGGATCGAGGCCGCGATGCGCAGGGCGCTGGCCGAACAGCGGGCGGGTCGCGACGAAGCGGCGCACGCGCTCTACGCGCAGGTGCTGGCGCGCTCGCCCGGTCTGCCGGATGCGCTGCACATGTACGGCGCGACCCAGTTCTCGATCGGCGACCACCGCGGCGCACTGGCCAGCGTTGCCGAGGCGGTCGGGCGCTTCGGCGACACCGTCCCGGCGACGTTGGTCAACCTCGGGTACGTCGTGGCGTCGCTGCTGGCCCGCATCGCGCCGCTCGAGACCGAGGCGCACTACCTCCGCTACCTCGAGTTCCGCGCCGAGCGCGCCCGCGCGGCGGCGGTGCCGAGCGGACGGGTGAGCGTCGTGATCCCGAGCTACTGTCATGCGGCCTTCGTCGAGGCCGCGCTCGCGTCCGCCCTCGAGCAGACGCGCGCGGCCGACGAGATCGTCGTCGTCGACGACGGTTCGACCGACGGGTCGGTCGCGCGCATACGCGCGGTCGCAGCGCGCTCGGCGGGGCGCGTGCGGCTCGTTGCGCGCGAGCACCGCGGTGCCGCGGCCACGATCAACGAGGCGGTCCGGGCTTCCGGCGGCGACTGGATCGCGATCCTCAACTCCGACGATCGATTCGCGCCCGGGCGCCTCGAGACGATGCTGCGCCGCGTCGCGGGGGGCGGCGCGGGCTGGGGCTTCTCGCGGTCGGAATGCATCGCCGCGGACGGCCGTGTCGTTCCGCCACATGCGGGGACCCGCGCGGGAGCCCTCTGCGAGCTGCAGGACGGTGCCGCGTCGTTCGACACGGTGGGGCTGGCGTTCGTCGCGGGCAATCCGGCGATCTCGACCGGCGCCCTGTTCTTTTCGCGTGCCCTGTTCGATCGGATCGGCGGCTTTCGCGACCTCCGGTACACGCACGACTGGGACTTCTGCCTGAAGGCCAGCCTGCGCGACGAGCCCGTCCTCGTGCCCGAGCCGCTCTACCACTATCGCACGCACGGCGCCAACACGATCGACGCGCCGGACGGGAGCGCCGACGCGGAAGCCGACGAGCTGCTGCGCGCGTACTACCGCGACGCCTGCCGTGCCGACGAAGCCGGGAACCCGTTCGCGCCGCTGCCGTCGGTCTGGGGGTCCCTGTTCTGGCTGCGCGCGATCGAGGGAGGCCACACGTCGCTGCTTCCGCCCGGAACGGTCGAGCGGCTCGCGGACGACCTGCTGGGGCGCATCGCGGCATGACGACGACGGTCCGGACACCCGCTCTCGCGAGCGTGATCGTCGCGATCAATCCGCACGACCACGATTTCACGGCCGTCCTGGACGCGTGGGCCGCCCAGGCCGCCGCCGGCAGGTACGAGGTGATCGTCGCGCACGACGGATGCCGCGCGTCCCTGTCGTCCGAGTTCGCGACGCACAAGCTCAAGCATCCGTCGACCCCGGTTCGCGTGGTCGGGTCGGCCGTCGCCGGTCGGGCGGCCTCGAACAACGCGGGCGTGCGCGCGAGCCGGGGCGACCTGCTCCTCTTCGTCGCCGACGACTTCCGGCCGACCCCCGGCCTCGTCGCCGCGCACCGGGCGTTCCACGACTCGATCGGCCGGCCCGCGGTCGGCATCGGCCCCGGATACTTCAGCGAGTCGACACGGGCCGACGCGTTCGTCCGCTGGCTCGAGGACAGCGGCAACATCTGGGGCGTGACGTTCGCGACCGGGCGGATGTACTGGCTGGAAGATTTCTTCTACGTCGGCAACGCGTCGATGCCGCGCACGGTCTTCGACTCGGTCGGCCGCTTCGACGAGACGTTCCGGCACGATCTGTTCGACGACTGGGAGTTCGGGCGTCGCCTGTTCGCTACCGGCGTGACGGCGCATTTCGTCTCGCGCGCGATCGCGTGGCACGATCACGAGGTCACGCTGGAGGAGCGGCTGGTCGCGGCGCGCCGCATGGGCGAATGCGCCGCGGTGTACGAGCGCGGATCGTCGGAGAGGCCGCAGCAGGCGGTGGCTGGCTCGATTCCGCTGGAGGATCTCGAGGCGGCGGTTCGCGACGCCGAGCAGCGGACCCTGCGTTCCGGGTCGTTCGCGGACCGGGCGCTGATGTGGCTCGCCCACCTCCGGCTCGCGTTCGTCCGCGGCTACCAGAGCGCGTCGGCGGGCGGTTCGGCGTCGCGGCTGACGGGTTGACCGGGGTCAGGCGCCGGCGGCGCTGACGATCACGCGTACCAGGACGAGCAGCGTCGCGACGAAGATCGCCGCAAGCACGATCCCGACGATGATCACCTGGTGGGGCCGGATCGCGACCGCGTCGCGCCGCATCGCATTGCCCTTGCGCACGCCGAAAAAGCTCCAGAACACCGCGCCGGCGACGTCGAGGAGCGAGGCCCGGGCCTTCGGAGTCGATTCCTCGGGATGCGGCGAAGGCGGGTGGGGGTCGGACATCGGGCATCCAGCAACCGGGCAAACCGGCATTCTACCCGCCGGGAGCGCCTCGGTCCGGGGCCGAACGACGCTCCCGATCGCGAAGTCCCTTGAAAGGGTGCGGGATTGCCCCATCTCCCAAGGCAATGCGGGCGCCGGGTGCCCCGACGGGAGAATCGATGCGTTTCGACAAGCTGACGACCAAGTTCCAGCAGGCGCTCGCGGATGCGCAGAGCCTCGCGCTGGGCAACGATAGCGGGTTCATCGAGCCGCAGCACCTGCTCGCGGCGCTGCTGGCGCAGGAGGACGGCGGGACGACCTCGCTGCTCGCCCGCGCCGGCGTGGCCGTGCCGAAGCTCCAGACGGCGCTCAAGGCGTCGATCGGGCGCCTGCCCAGGGTCGAGGGGACCGGCGGCGAGATCGGCATCTCCCGCGACCTCAACAACCTGCTCAACCTCACCGACAAGGAAGCGACGAAGCGCGGCGACCAGTTCATCGCGAGCGAGCTCTTCCTGCTGGCGCTCGCCGACGACAAGGGAGAGACGGGTCGCATGCTCCGCGACGCCGGGCTCGCCCGGAAGGCGCTCGACGGCGCGATCGACGCCGTGCGCGGCGGAGAGGGCGTCGCCTCGCAGGAGGCCGAGGGCCAGCGCGAGGCGCTCAAGAAGTACACGATCGACCTCACCGAGCGCGCCCGCGAAGGCAAGCTCGACCCGGTGATCGGGCGCGACGACGAGATCCGCCGCACGATCCAGATCCTGCAGCGGCGCACGAAGAACAATCCCGTGCTGATCGGCGAGCCGGGCGTCGGCAAGACCGCGATCGTCGAAGGCCTGGCGCAGCGGATCATCAACGGCGAAGTGCCGGAGACGCTCAAGAACAAGCGCGTGCTGTCGCTCGACATGGCGGCGCTGCTCGCAGGCACCAAGTACCGCGGCGAGTTCGAGGAGCGGCTCAAGGCCGTGCTGAAGGACATCGCGGCCGACGAAGGCCGCACGATCGTCTTCATCGACGAACTGCACACGATGGTCGGCGCGGGCAAGGCCGAGGGCGCGATGGACGCCGGCAACATGCTCAAGCC
>CALDKM010000406.1:0-6997 GCA_937898875.1 uncultured Pseudomonadota bacterium
ATTGCCGAGGTCAAGCGCGCGGTCGGCATCCCGGTGATCGCCAACGGCGACATCGATTCGCCCGCGCGCGCGAAGGCCGTGCTCGACGCGACCGGCGCCGACGGCCTGATGATCGGGCGCGCCGCGCAGGGCCGTCCCTGGATCTTCCGCGAGATCGCGCACTACCTCGCGACCGGCGAGCGCCTGCCACCGCCGGCGGTCGAGGAGGTGCGCGGGCTCATCGTCGCCCATCTGCACGATCACTACGCGTTCCACGGCGCCGAGACCGGCATGCGGACCGCGCGCAAGCACGTGGGCTGGTACGTCGGGGAGCTCGACGGGGGCGAGGCGTTCCGGCGGGCGTTCAACGCGTGCGAGTCGACCGACGCCCAGCTCGCCGCCCTCCACCGCTTTTTCGACCGGCTCGCCTCGAGAGGCGACCGGATCACCGAGGCGAACGCGCCCGACGAAGGCGCCGCCGGCCACCGCGCGGAGGTGGCGCGCGCCCAACCGAGGCCGTGGGTCGGGGAGGCCCTTGCCGCGTGAACAGAAGAGTACGCCTGAACGGCAGCAACGAGATCGGCCGCAGCGTCGAGAAGTCGCTCGACGAGTATTTCCGCAAGCTCGACGGCGAGCCGGCGCACAACGTCTACGAGATGGTGATCGGCCACGTCGAGCGCGCGCTGCTCGCTTCGATCATGGAGCGCGCGGCGCAGAACCAGACGCACGCCGCCGACATGCTCGGGATGAACCGCAGCACGCTGCGGGCCAAGCTCGCGAAGTACGAGCTCCTGTGATGGCCGCGCCCGTCGCCCAGGCGCTGCTGTCGGTCTCGGACAAGACCGGGCTCGTCGAGTTCGCGCGCGCGCTCGCCTCTCGCGGGATCCGGCTCCTGTCCACCGGCGGCACGGCCAGGGCGATCGCGGACGCCGGCGTGCCGGTGACCGACGTCGGCGCGTACACGGGCTTCCCCGAGATGCTCGACGGCCGCGTCAAGACGCTGCACCCGAAGGTGCACGGGGGCATCCTCGCCCGCCGCGACCTGCCCGCGCACGTCGACGCGCTGGCCGCGCACGGCATCCCGACGATCGACCTCGTCGTCGTGAACCTCTACCCGTTCCGCGAGACCGTCGCGAAGCCCGGCTGCACGCTCGACGACGCGATCGAGAACATCGACATCGGCGGCCCGACGATGGTGCGCGCGGCCGCGAAGAACTGGCCGCACGTCGGCATCGTCGTCGACCCGGCCGACTACGCGTCGATCGTCGCCGAGCTCGGGCGCGCCGGCAGCGTGCTGTCCGATGCGACGCGGTTCGCGCTCGCGCGGAAGGCGTTCGCGCACACGGCGGCCTACGACGGCGCGATCGCGAACTGGCTCACCGCGCGTTCGCCGGACGGCTCGGCCGAGACGTTTCCGCAGTCGTTCCGCTACGCGGGCGAACGGGCGCAGGCGCTGCGCTACGGCGAGAACCCGCACCAGTCCGCCGCGTTCTACCGCGACGAGGCGCCCGCCGCGGGGACGATCGCGACGTTCCGCCAGCTCCAGGGCAAGGAGCTCTCGTACAACAACATCGCCGACTCGGACGCGGCCTGGGAGTGCGTCAAGTCGTTCGAAGGAACGGCGTGCGTGGTCGTCAAGCACGCGAATCCCTGCGGCGTCGCCCTCGGCGGCTCGACGCTCGACGCCTACCGGCGCGCGCTCTCGACCGATCCGGTGAGCGCGTTCGGCGGCATCATCGCGTTCAATCGCGCCGTCGACGCCGCGACGCTCGAGGCGGTCGCCGCCCAGTTCGTCGAGGTGCTGATCGCGCCCGGCTACACGGCGGACGCGCTCGCCGTCGTCGCCCAGAAGAAGAACGTGCGCGTGCTCGAGATCGCGCTGCCGCCCGCGGGCGCCGCGACGGGGCAGCTCGACTTCAAGCGCGTCGGCGGCGGCCTCCTCGTGCAGACCGGCGACTCGCGCAACGTCGCCCCGGCCGAGCTCAAGGTGGTCACCAGGAAGGCACCGACGCCCGCGCAGCTCGCCGACCTGATGTTCGCGTGGCGCGTCGCGAAGTTCGTCAAGTCGAACGCGATCGTCTACTGCGGCAACGGGATGACGCTCGGCATCGGCGCGGGCCAGATGAGCCGCGTCGACTCGACGAGGATCGCTGCGTCCAAGGCGGCGAACGCGAAGCTCGACCTCGCGGGATCGGTCGTCGCGTCCGACGCGTTCTTCCCGTTCCGCGACGGCCTAGACGTCGTCGCCGACCAGGGCGCGGCGGCCGTGATCCAGCCGGGAGGCAGCATGCGCGACGACGAGGTGATCGCGGCGGCCGACGAGCGCGATCTCGCGATGGTGTTCACCGGCGTGCGGCATTTCCGACATTGACAGCGAGGCAGGTCCGACATGCGTGTCCGCTCCCTGATTGCCGCCGCCGCGTGGGCAACGTGCTTCCCGATGGTTGCCGCCGCGGCGGAGTGCCAGGGCGATCCGACGTCGGACTCGCTCGCTTGGTACGAGCGGTTCTGCAGCCGCCTCACCGACACCTGGAAGCGCGGGAACCACGAGATCCTGCTGTCGGGCTACACGTGGCACCTTCCGTGGACCTACACGAAGGAGAAGCGGGACGAGCTCGAGGACCAGTCGTGGGGAGGCGGCTACGGGCGCACGGTCGAGGACGAGAACGGCGACATGCACAGTGTGTACGGCCTCGCGTTCCGCGACTCGCATCGCAACGCGCAGCTCCAGATCGGCTACTCGTGGATGAGGTTCTGGGGCCCGCGCGACGGGATCCAGGGCGGGCTCGGCTACACGCTGCTGATCGTCCAGCGTCCCGACATCTTCAGCGGCGTGCCGTTCCCGGCGGCGCTGCCGCTCTTCTCGCTGCGCTACGGCGAGGCGTCGCTCGTGACGACCTTCATCCCGACGGTGAACGGGGGCGTCAACAACGGCAGCGTGATCTACCTGATGGGTCGCTACACGCTCAAGTGACGCGCGGCCTGCGATGAACGTCCTGGTGATCGGCGGCGGCGGCCGCGAGCACGCCATCGCGTGGAAGCTGGCGTCGTCGCCGCGCGCGGCGCGCGTGTTCGTGGCGCCGGGCAACGCCGGCACCGCGCGCGAGCCCGGCGTGACGAACGTCGCGATCACGGCGATCCCCGACCTCGTCGCGTTCGCGCGCGCGAGCGACGTCGGGCTCACGATCGTCGGCCCCGAGGCGCCGCTGGCCGCGGGCGTCGTCGACGCGTTCCGCGGGGCCGGCCTCGCGATCGTCGGTCCGACGCGCGCCGCCGCGCAGCTCGAGGCGTCGAAGGATTACGCCAAGGCGTTCATGGCGCGGCACGGCATCCCGACCGCCTCGTACCGGACGTTCACCGACGCCGGCGAGGCGAAGGCGTACGTCGCCGCGCGCGGCGCGCCGATCGTCGTCAAGGCGGACGGCCTCGCCGCGGGCAAGGGCGTCGTCGTCGCGACGACGGTCGACGAGGCGACCGCCGCGATCGACGCGATGCTCGTCGGCCATTCGATGGGCGAGGCGGGCGCCCGCGTCGTCGTCGAGGACTTCCTCGCGGGCGAGGAGGCGAGCTTCATCGTGCTCGTCGACGGCCGCAGCGTGCTGCCGCTCGCCTCGTCGCAGGACCACAAGCGCCTCGCCGACGGCGACACCGGCCCCAACACCGGCGGCATGGGCGCGTACTCGCCGGCACCCGTCGTCACGCCCGCGCTGCACGCGCGCATCATGCGCGAGGTGATCATGCCGACCGTCGAGGGCATGGCTGCCGACGGCATTCCCTACACGGGCTTCCTCTACGCGGGCGTGATGATCGACGCCGCGGGTACGCCGCGCGTGCTCGAGTTCAACTGCCGTCTCGGCGACCCCGAGACGCAGCCGATCATGGCGCGGCTCAAGAGCGACCTCGTCGACCTCGCCGAGAACGCCGCACGCGGCACGCTCGACCGCGTCGAAGCGGAGTGGGACCGGCGCGCGGCGCTCGGCGTCGTGCTCGCGGCCGCGGGCTATCCCGAGGCTCCGCGTCGCGGCGATGCGATCACGGGTCTCGACCGGATCGACGAAGCCCGCCATCCCGGCATCGCCGTGTTCCACGCGGGCACGGCCCTGGACGGCGAGCGGGTCGTCACGAGCGGCGGACGTGTGCTCTGCGTCACAGCGCTGGGCGATTCCGTGAGGCTGGCGCAGCGCGCCGCGTACGCCGCGATCGCCGAGATCCGCTTCGACGGCATGCAGTACCGCACCGACATCGGCCACCGCGCCGTGGCACGCAGGTAGTCCGGCGGCCCGACGCCGCCGAATCGCCATGGACGTCTCCGCGGTCCGCGCCTATCTCGCCGGCTTGCAGGAGCGCATCGTCGCGCGGCTCGAGGCGATCGACGGCGGGCCTTTCCTGCGCGACGCGTGGGATCGTCCGGAAGGCGGCGGCGGCGTCTCGCGCCTGATCGAGGACGGCGCCGTGCTCGAGCGCGGGGGCGTGAATTTCTCCGACGTCCGCGGCGCGTCGCTGCCGCCGTCCGCGACCGCGCACCGTCCCGATCTCGCGGGGCGCGCATGGCAGGCGACGGGCGTGTCGCTCGTCCTGCATCCCCGCAATCCGCACGCGCCGACCGTGCACATGAACGTGCGCATGTTCGTCGCGACGCGCGCCGACGCCGATCCGGTGTGGTGGTTCGGCGGAGGCATGGACCTGACGCCGTACTACGGCTACGACGAGGACGCGGTCCACTTCCACCGCACCTGCCGCGACGCGGTCGCGCCGTTCGGCGCGGACCTGTACCCGCGCTGGAAGAAGGCGTGCGACGACTACTTCTACCTGAAGCACCGGCGCGAGCCGCGCGGCGTCGGCGGCATATTCTTCGACGACCTCTCCGACGGCGGATTCGAGCGCTCGTTCGCGATCGTGCGTTCGGTCGGCGACGCGTTCGTCCTTGCGTACGCGCCGATCCTCGAGCGGCGCAGGAACGTCGCATACGGCGAGCGCGAGCGCGACTTCCAGGCGTACCGCCGCGGGCGCTACGTCGAGTTCAATCTCGTCTGGGACCGCGGAACGCTGTTCGGGCTGCAGAGCAACGGCCGCACGGAAGCGATTCTGATGTCGCTGCCGCCGATCGTGAAGTGGCGCTACGACTGGCGTCCCGCACCGGGCACGCCCGAAGCGCGGCTCTACGAGCGCCATCTCGTTCCCCACGACTGGGCGAACGAGCCCGCGACGGGCGCATGAGCGCGACTCCGCGATCCGTCGCGCCGCGACCGGGAGACTCCGCATGAGCACCCCCCATTCGCCCGAGGACGGCCATCTGGTCGAGACGAAGCTCGACTCGGAGCGCGTCTTCGACGGCCGCCTGCTGCACGTGCGACGCGACACGGTGCGCCTGCCCTCGGGTCACACGGCGACGCGCGAGTACATCGTGCACCCCGGGGCGGTGCTGATCGCGCCGCGGCTGCCCGACGGGCGCTGGATCGTGGAGCGCCAGTTCCGCTATCCGGTGGGACGGGTGTTCCTCGAGTTCCCCGCGGGCAAGCGCGATCCCGGCGAATCGGCGCTGGAGACGGGCAAGCGCGAGCTCGCCGAGGAGGCGGGCTACGACGCGTCGACCTGGACGCGGCTCGGCGTCATCCACCCGTGCATCGGGTACTCGGACGAGGTGATCGAGCTGTGGCGCGCGGACGGGCTCACGCCCGTCGGGCGCAAGCTCGACGACGACGAGCACCTGGACGTCATCGCGACGAGCGGTGCCGACCTCCTGGCCGCGCTCGACCGCGGCGACGTCACCGACGCGAAGACGGTCGCTGCGCTGCTCTTTCTCGAGCGCAACGGCGGGGTCGCGTGATCGCGCGCCGCCTGCGCGCCAGGGGGCGCGTGCAGGGCGTGGGATTCCGCGATGCGATGGTCGATGCCGCGATCCTCGCCGGCGTCGAAGGCTGGGTACGCAATCGCCGCGACGGCAGCGTCGAGGCATGGGTGCAGGGGAGCGAGGAGGCGGTCGCCCGCGCGGTGAGCTGGGCGCGGCGCGGACCGCGGCTCGCGCTCGTCGATCGCCTGGACGTCGAGGAGGTCGAGGTCGACGCGGCGGTGCGCGGATTCGGGCGCGCGGCGACGGCCTGAAACCGGATCAGCGTCCGCAGAGGTCGCGCCAGGCCACGAACGTCGCGCAGGCGATCAGCGGCAGCGCGATCACGAGCCCGATGCCCATCGTCAGCAGCCCGACGGCGAGGAGCGCGAACGCGATCGCGCCGTAGACGACGAACGCGCCCGGGTTGCGCACGAACGCGGCGACGGAGACCGTGAACGAGCGGACGAATCCCGCGTCGTCGAACAGCGCGGCGAGCGGCACGAACGACATCGGCAGCGACACCAGGATGCCGGCGGCGTAGATCGCGAGCACCGTCGTCGAGTCGATGTCGGCGGGGGTCGCCGTCGGCCTCAGCAGGTTCACGCCCGCGAGCGCGTCGGCCGCATACCATTCGGCGGCGAACGTGATCGCCGACGAGACCACGATCGCGCCGATCGCCGCGGCGCTCGCGCGGAACGCGGAGAACGCGTGCGCGACGCGCGGTCGCGCCCCCGCCTCGGCGGCCGCGGCGCCGTAGAGCATCCCGCATGCGACGAGCGGCACGACGATCTTCGACGCCAGCGGCCCGGCGTCGGGCACGAGCTCGAGCGCGACCTGCGCGAGCACGGTCAGCACGGCCAGCACGGACAGCGTCACGGGCCCCCGCTTCCACAGGCGCATGGCGTCGCCGTACCAGACGAGCGCGCGCGACGCGGGCACCGACGCGATCGCGAGGTCTCCCGGATCCGGGGGCATCACGGTGCCACGCGACGGGACGGGCTATGCCCCGACACCGAGGTAGGCCGCGCGGATCTTGGGATCGTGCAGCAGCGCCTTCGCGTCTCCTGCGAGGGTGATCTCGCCGGACTCCATCACGTAGCCGCGGTGCGAGACCTCCAGCGCGAGCTTCGCGTTCTGCTCGATCAGCAGGATCGTCACGCCCTCGCCGCTCACCGCCAATACGGTCTC
>CALDKM010000407.1:0-6995 GCA_937898875.1 uncultured Pseudomonadota bacterium
AGTTGAATCCAGCGCACATCTCTACGCCCCAACCGATCCTCGGACTCGACGCAGCGCTCAACGAACGCTCCGTGCCCTCGGGCCAGCGCTTCGATCTCGGACCGGGAGACTTGATGCATTGCGCGCTCGGGATCGGCGGCGCCCATTCGAAGCGAGATGGCGAGAACGCCTCCCGGATTCAGCAATCTGATCAGCTTGCGAAAGGCACGCGGCCGGTCCCCGGGCGCAACGTGCTGCCAGACGCCTGACAGCAGGATCAGGTCGAAGGCAAGGCCCGTGCGGTGGGTGGCATCGAGCGCCGGCAGGCGATCATCGAGCCACCGAATCCGCGCATCCGCGTGCCGCGCCATTCCCTCGCGCAGCATCGACGCGCTGGGTTCCACCGCAACCACTTCGTACCCCAAGGCAGCGAGTCCCGCCGCGTCCCGGCCAGTGCCGGCACCGACATCGAGGGTCAGTCCGCGCCGCTCCGGAAGCAAGTCGAGCAACCAACCGTGCGCAGCTTCGAAATCCAGACTCTCGTAGGTGTTCGCCAAACCTGGCCCGTGCCGGTCATACCACTCGATGCCTCGGGACGACATTGACCTAGCTCCGGCCTCTCCGCGGGCGAACTGACCATTGGGGGTCAGTCTTCAATGATCCTAACTTCAAATGGCTTGGGCGAACTTCGTGTTTGCGCGCGAACACGGTCGCTGCAGGTGGAACTGATCAATGCCCGCTCAGGAGCCCTTCGCCGGAGCAGGCAGAATGAAATTGAAACAAAGACGCGGGCACGAGTGATTGACTGCCAAGCCATTCGTAATGGTACACATTAGGGTTGAGCGCCACTACGCTCGAGCAACAGGATCCAACAGACGGACGCTGCCTCGTCCGGTTTCCTGGTTCATCCTGCACTTCGTTGCAATGCCGCGCCGCGATGCAAGCGCAGTCGAAGGCGAGCGGCGGCCGACCGGGACCCGCTCAGCCCCGACCCGGTCCGGATCACCCGATGCCAGGTCGAGGCTGCGGAGCAGGGGACCTTTGCGTCCCGTCCCCCCGGATCACGCCAGGTCGAAGCGATCGAGGTTCATCACCTTGTCCCAGGCCGCCACGAAGTCGCGCACGAACTTCTGCTGCGCGTCGCTGCACGCATAGACTTCGGCGAGCGCCCGGAGCTGGGCGTTCGAGCCGAAGACGAGATCGACGACGGTGCCCGTCCACTTCACTTCCCCGGTCTTCCGATCGCGCCCTTCCAGCACGCCTTCGGCGCTGGCGGACTTCTGCCACTTCGTGCCCATGTCGAGCAGGTTCACGAAGAAGTCGTTGGTCAGCGTCTCGGGGCGCTTGGTGAACACGCCGTGCTTGGACTGGCCGACGTTCGCATTCAGGACGCGCAGGCCGCCGATCAGAACCGTCATCTCGGGGGCGGTCAGCGTCAGCAGCTGCGCCTTGTCCACCAGCCGCTCCGCCGCCGATCCCTCGAGCTCCTTTCTGACGTAGTTGCGGAATCCGTCCGCCACGGGCTCCAGCACCGCGAACGAGCTCACGTCGGTCTGCTGCTGCGACGCATCCGTGCGGCCCGGCGCGAAGGGGACCTTCACGTCGTGGCCCGCCTTCTTCGCGGCCGCCTCGATGGCCGCGCAGCCGCCCAGGACGATCAGGTCTGCGAGCGAAACCTTCCTGCCGCCCGATTTGCCGGCGGAGTGAGCGCTGTCGAAGTCCTTCCGGATCGCTTCCAGCTTCTGCTGGACCTTCGCCAGATCGGCCGGCTGGTTGACTTCCCAGTCCTTCTGCGGCGCCAGACGGATGCGCGCGCCGTTCGCTCCACCGCGCTTGTCGCTGCCGCGGAAGGTCGCAGCCGATGCCCAGGCGGTGGTGACCAGTTGCGAGACGGAAAGTCCGGAAGCGAGGATCCTGGCTTTCAGGGCGGCGATGTCCTGCTCGTCGATCAGTGCGTGATCCGCGGCGGGAACGGGATCCTGCCATATCAGCACTTCCTTCGGCACCAGCGGACCGAGGTAGCGGGAGACCGGGCCCATGTCGCGATGCGTCAGCTTGAACCACGCCCGCGCGAACGCGTCCGCGAACTGGTCGGGATTCTCGAGGAAGCGCCTCGCGATCTTCTCGTAGGCCGGGTCGAATCGCAGGGCGAGGTCCGTGGTCAGCATCGAGGGCGTGTGGCGCTTCGACGGATCGTGGGCATCCGGCACCGTGCCGGCGCCCATCCCGTGCTTAGGTATCCACTGATGCGCGCCGGCCGGGCTCTTCGTCAGCTCCCACTCGTAGCCGAACAGGTTCCAGAGGAAGTTGTTGCTCCACTTCGTGGGCGTGGTGGTCCAGGTCACTTCCAGGCCGCTGGAGATCGTGTCGCCCCCTTTGCCCGTGCCGAAGCTGCTCGTCCAGCCCAGGCCCTGCTCCTCGATGCCGGCCGCTTCCGGCTCGGGTCCCACGTGCTTCACGTCGCCGGCGCCGTGCGTCTTGCCGAAGGTGTGACCGCCGGCGATGAGCGCCACGGTCTCCTCGTCGTTCATCGCCATGCGCGCGAAGGTCTCGCGGATGTCGCGCGCGGCGGCGACCGGATCCGGGTTGCCGTTCGGGCCTTCCGGATTCACGTAGATCAGGCCCATCTGCACGGCCGCGAGCGGATTCTCGAGGTCCCGGACGCCGGAGTAGCGCTTGTCGTCGAGCCACTTGCGCTCGGAACCCCAGTAGATGTCTTCTTCCGGTTCCCAGATGTCCGCGCGCCCGCCGGCGAAGCCGAATGTCTTGAATCCCATCGATTCCAGCGCGACGTTGCCGGCGAGGATCATCAGGTCGGCCCAGGAGATGCTGCGGCCGTACTTCTGCTTGATCGGCCAGAGCAGCCTGCGCGCCTTGTCGAGGTTGACGTTGTCCGGCCAGCTGTTCAGCGGAGCGAAGCGCTGGTTGCCGGTCCCCGCGCCGCCGCGACCGTCGCTGACGCGGTAGGTGCCGGCGCTGTGCCAGGCCATGCGAACGAACAGCGGTCCGTAGTGGCCGAAGTCCGCGGGCCACCAGTCCTGCGAATCCGTCATCAGCGCACGCAGGTCCTTGACGACGGCGTCGAGGTCGAGGCGCTTGAACGCCTCGGCGTAGTCGAACGCCTCGCCCATGGGGTCGGATTTGGCCGAGTGCTGGTGCAGGATGCCCAGCTTCAGCTGATCGGGCCACCAGTCGGCGTTCGACGGGGCCCCGGCAATCGTGTGCTTGCGAACGTCGCCCGAGAACGGGCACCTGGCTTCGGTCGTCATGGTCGTCTCCTCTGTCGGTCTGCCACTGGCCATGCGACGCAGTCTAGAGTTCAGGGGTCGATCGATCAACTCAATTGAAATAATGGGATCGATACATGGAAACTATCTGATGCGCGTCGCAGGCGCGGCGGCGCGGATCGTCGAGCGCGCGTCGCCGGCCAACGAGGCTCGACCGCGGGCATCGGCCGCGCGATCCGATCATCGGCGGAACCCGGGAGTCGCGCGCCGGCGCCGAAGCCGTGGCGCTCCCGAGGCGCTCCCCTGTAAGCTCGCCCCTCGCCATCGCGGCCACGTCGAGGGGGACCCATGCCGAGCACCCGTCCCACCGCCACTCATCCCCACGCGCGCGGGATCCTGCTTACGGTCCTCGTCGTCGTGCTCCTGCTCGGCCTGCCCCTGGCCGTCTGGCTCGACCTCCGGAACCTGACCGAATCCGCGCTGCGCCGGCAGGCCTCGGATCTCAATTCCGTGATCACGAGCATGCGCAACTACTACGGCACGAACGTGGTGGCCCGCGTGCTGGCGTCCCCCGGGGCGACGAAGGTGACCCACGACTACGAATCGGTCCCCGGTGCGATCCCGATTCCCGCCACGCTTTCGCTCGAGCTCGGCCGCGTGATCAGCGAGAAGCAGCAGAACATCGTCTACCGGTTCGTCTCGGACCATCCGTTCAGGAACCGGAAGGCGCACGAGCTGGACGCGTTCGAGCTCGACGCGCTGGCGAAGCTTCGCGAGGACCCGAAGCAGCTGCTCACGCAGGTCACGGAGTCGCTGTTCAGCGACCGCATCCGGCTGATCGGACCGGTCGTGATGGGCGCGGCCTGCGTCAACTGCCACAACAGCCACGTCGAGAGCACAAAGAAGGACTGGAAGGTCGGCGACGTGCGCGGCCTCCAGGAGGTGAGCATCACGCAGCCGTTCGCCGACAACCTGCTCTCGTTCAAGTACCTGCTGACCTACTTCGCGCTGCTCGCGCTGACCGGGGCGAGCTTCATCTGGCTGCAGCGGCGCCAGGCGCTGCAGATCGACGGCATGAACCGCGAGCTCGAGACTGCCAACGAGTTCCTGGCCACGCTGTCGATGAAGATCTCGCGCTACCTGTCGCCGCAGATCTACAAGAGCATCTTCAGCGGCCAGCGCGACGTGGTCATCCAGACCGAGCGCAAGAAGCTCACGATCTTCTTCTCCGACATCAAGGACTTCACCGCGACGACCGAGCGGCTGCAGCCCGAGCAGATCACGCGGCTCCTGAACGAGTACTTCACCGAGATGTCGGCGATCGCGCTGAAGCACGGCGGCACGATCGACAAGTTCGTCGGCGACGCGATGCTGATCTTCTTCGGCGATCCGGAGAGCCGGGGCGAGGCGGAGGACGCGGCGGCGTGCCTGCGCATGGCGCTCGACATGCAGCACCGGATCGCCGAGCTCAACGTCAAGTGGCGCAACGAGGGCGTCGAGTTTCCGTTCCGGGTGCGCATGGGCGTGAACACCGGCTACTGCAACGTGGGGAACTTCGGCAGCGCGGACAGGATGGACTACACGATCATCGGCGCGGAGGCCAACCTGGCGGCGCGGCTGCAGGCGATCGCCGAGGCGGGGCGCGTCGTGATCAGCTACGAGACCTACGCGCTGGTGCGCGGCATGCTGGAAGCGCACCCGCTGCCGCCGATCAGGATGAAGGGGATCAGCCGGGAAGTGGTCCCTTACGTCGTCGAAGGCATGCTCGACGCGTCCGGCGCGCGGACGTCGATCGTCAGCGAGCACACGACCGGGCTCGACCTGTACCTCGACCCGACGATGATCGATGCCCGGACCTCAGAGCACGTCGAGGGCGTGCTGCGGCAGGCGCTCGAGACGCTCAGGCGCCACAAGCCGGGGAAGTAGCCTGCGTCGGGTCGCAGCGGCGGCGAGACGGGCCCGCCGCCGGGTCTCATCGGCGCAGGAGCCTCCGGCGCCCGACGAGCGCGTGGAGGCCGAGCAACGCGGCCGTCGCGCCCAGGCCCGCGGGCGACAGCGCGGGGACGGCGACGGCGACCCCGATCACGATCAGGAGCAGCGTGCTCTCCTTCTGGATGTTGTAGTCCGACAGCGTCCTTCCGTCCTCGAGCTGCTTGCCCGCGAAGACCAGCCGTTGCCGGTCCGGCGGGATGCCTTCCTTGTCCTGGATCTTCTGCTTGACGTTCTCGATCGTGTCGCCCGACTCGACCTCGAGCGTGATCGTCCTGCCGTCGGGCGTCTTGACGAAGATCTGCATGGTGCGGGGGCCTTTCGGCGTCGGGGACGGCGGCCCGCAGTGTCGCCGCGAGTAGGCGTTCGCGCAACCCCGATCCCGCCGCGGGCTTCGCGCCGGTCGGTCAGACGACGTTGAGCTCGACGACCGGCGCGTTGCGCGCGAAGCGGTCGAACGCGAGCGGCGAGAGGTCGAGCGTGCGGTAGCCGCCGTGCACCAGCAGCTCGGCGACGCCGCGTCCGACGGCGGGCGACTGCTGGATGCCGTGGCCGGAGAAGCCGTTCGCGAACACGAGATTCGTCCACTCCGGGTGCGCTCCGACGATGCCGTTCCGGTCGACCGTGTTGACCTCGTAGTAGCCGGCCCACGACCGCGTCTGCCGGATCGCCTCGAACACCGGCACGCGCGCGGCGAGCGCGGGCCACAGCACGTCGTCGAACAGCGCGTGGTCGACGTCGAGCGGCAGGTCGTCGGGATCGTTCTCCTCGTCGGGCGAGATGCCGCAGATGAATTGGCCGCTGCCCTCCGGGCGGAACCAGAGGCCGCTCGTGTCGACGACGAGCGGGCAGTGCGCGATCGGCGTCGCGCACGAAAACACGAACACGCAGCGGCGACGCGCACGCACGGGCAGGTCGATGCCGGCCCAGCCCGCGACGCAGGCCGCCCAGGGCCCCGCGGCGTCCACGAACGTGTCGCCTTCGATGCGCGCGCCGTCGGCCAGCGTCAACGCGGCGATGCGGTGGCCGGCGGTCTCGAAGCCGACGGCCTCCGCGGTCACGTATCGCGCGCCGAGCGCGCGTGCATGACGCCGGAACGCCTGCAGCAGGCTCCAGCCGTCGAACCAGCCTTCGCCCGACAGGCCGAGCGACGCGGCGACGACGCCTTCCGTCGAGATCCACGGGAAGCGCGCGCGCAGCGCGTCGGGTTCGAGCAGCGCGACGTCGACGCCGTGCGCGCGCTGGAGCGCGTGGTTGCGCTCGAGGATGCCGACGCCCGAGCTCGACGCAAGGAACAGGTAGCCCGGCTCGACGAGGCCGATGTCCGGACGCTCGCCGCCGACGGCGAGCGTGTCCCCGATCCCGCGCATGAACTCGATGCCGTAGCGGCCGATCTCGATGTTGATCGCAGTCGAGAACTGCTGGCGGATCGAGCTCGCCGAGAGCGCGGAGGACGCGCGCGCGTAGGTCGGGTCGCGCTCGACGACGGTGACGGCGCCGCGGAAGGCGGGGTCGGCGAGCGTGAACGAGGCGATCGCGCTGCCGATCACGCCGCCGCCGACGATGACGATGTGCGGATGCATTCGTTGGCCCCGGAACTCCGGCCTTGCGGTTACGATGCGCGCAGGCGCCCCTCACCCTGCCCTCTCCCCGCGATGCGGGGAGAGGGAATCCGCGCCATCGTCACGCGTCCGGTCGGCCGAATGCAGGGAGAGGGAATCCGCGCCATCTTCACGCGTCCGGTCGGCCGAATGCAGGGAGAGGGAATCCGCGCCATCGTCACGCGTCCGGCCGGCCGAA
>CALDKM010000408.1:0-11808 GCA_937898875.1 uncultured Pseudomonadota bacterium
CTCCGGCGATGCACGGCGCACGGGCCGTGCCGGGCGAGCGCGTCGAGATGCCCGGGCGTCGGATAGCCCTTGTGCTGCGCGAAGCCGTAGACCGGATAGACGGCGTCGAGCTCGACCAGCAGCGCGTCGCGCACCGTCTTCGCTAGAATCGAGGCGGCCGAGATCGCGGCGACGTCGCGATCGCCCTTGACGATCGCGCGCACACGGTACGCGAGCTCCGGGCAGCGGTTGCCGTCGACGAGCACCTCGTCGGGCGCGACGCGGAGCGCCTCGACCGCGCGACGCATCGCGAGCATCGTCGCGTGCAGGATGTTGAGCGAATCGATCTCGGCGACGTCGGCCTGCGCGACGGCGTGCGCGCGCGCGTGCTTCCGGATCTCGGCCGCCAGTGCTTCGCGCCTCGCGGCGGAGAGCGCCTTCGAGTCCGCCAGCCCGGCGATCGGCCGGTGCGGGTCGAGGATCACGGCGGCCGCGACGACCGGCCCGGCGAGCGGCCCGCGACCCGCCTCGTCGACACCGGCCACCAGCGCGAACGTCGCCGCGCGGCTCATGCGGCGGACGAAAGCGCCAGCTCGCGCGCGACCGCGTCGGCCGCGAGCGCGCCGGTGTCGGCCGAGAGCTCCCGCGCGAAGCCGGCGAACAGGCGCTCGAGCGCGTGGCGCGTCACGGTGTCGTCGAACAGGTTGAGCGCCGCCTGCGCGAGGTTCTCCGGCGTCGCGTCCTCCTGGATCAGCTCCGGCACGACGAAACGCCCCGCCAGCACGTTGGGGAGGCCGACCCACGGCACCCGCAGCTTGCGCCGGACGATGCGCGCGGTGAGGGGAGTCACCCGGTAGAACACGACGTGCGGGCAGCGCGCGAGCGCGGCCTCCAGCGTCGCGGTCCCGGACGCGACCAGCCCGATGTCCGCGGCCTTCAGCGCGTCGTTCGCGTGCCCGTAGAGCAGCGTGAACGCCGACGCGTCGGCACCCTCGCGCCAGAGAGCGTGTTCGAACGCCTCGCGCGTCGCCCGCGACACGAGCGGCACGAGGAACCGCGCGTCGGGCCGGGCCTTCGAGATGCGCCCGGCCGCGCCGATCACGAGCGCCGCGTGCATTTCGAGCTCCGAGAGACGGCTGCCCGGCAGGAGCGCGAAGACCGGCGTCGAAAGCCCGAGGCGAAGCCGCTCGCGCATCGTGCGCCTGCTCCAGTCCGACGCGGCGTGCGCGGCCATCGGGTGGCCGACGTAGGTCACCGGGATCCCCGCCGCCTCGTAGAGCGGCGGCTCGAACGGGAAAAGCGCGAGCATCCGGTCGACGGCCCGGCCGATCGTCGTGAGCCGCTCGCGCCGCCACGCCCACACCGACGGGCTCACGAAATGGATCGTGCGCACGCCGCGCGACTTGAGCCTGCGCTCGAGGCCGAGGTTGAAGTCCGGCGCGTCGACGCCGACGAAGAGCGGCACGCGCTCGGCGACGAGCCGCGCGGCCAGCTCGCGCCGCGTCGCGACGAGGCCCGGAAGGTGGCGCAGCACCTCGACGAAGCCGCGCACCGCGAGCTTCTCCGACGGCACCCAGACCTCGCACCCGGCCGCGGCCATCTTCGGTCCGGCGATCCCGACGAAGCGGACCTGCGGCAGCCGCTCGCGGACGGACGCGATCAGCGTCGCGGCGAGCGCGTCGCCCGACGCCTCGCCGGCGACGATCCCCACCGTGACCGGCGCTGCCCCGCCCGCAGCGTCGCGCATGCCGGGCCTCCCGTCAGCGGACGATGCCGCGCCCGGCGACCGACAGGAACGCGACGAGCGGCGCGAGCACCGGCTCGGACTCGGCCTCGCGCTCGAGCCGGGCGCGCGCGTCCTCGAGCGTGAGCCCCTCGCGGTAGATCGCCTTGTACGCGCGGCGCACCGCGAGGATCTCTCCGGGCGTGAAACCGCGCCGCCGCAACCCTTCGCTGTTCGTGCCCTTGGGCACCGCCGGGTAGCCCTGGACGATCGTGTAGGGCGGGACGTCCTGCAGCACGATCGCGCCGGCGGCGAGCATCGAGTGCTCGCCCACGCGGCAGAACTGGTGGACGCCGGCATAGGCACCCAGCACCGCCCAGTCGCCGACGTGCACGTGTCCCGCGATCTGCGCGTTGTTCGACCACGTCGTGAAGTTGCCGACGACGCAGTCGTGTGCGACGTGCGTGTACGCGAGGAACCAGTTGCCGTTGCCGATCCTCGTGTCGGCCCGGTCGCCCGCCGTGCCGGCGTGGATCGACACGTACTCGCGGATCACGTTGTCGTCGCCGATCGTCGTCGTGACCGGCTCGCCGGCGTACTTGCGGTCCTGCGAGACGAGTCCGATCGACGCGAACGGAAAGATGCGGTTGCGCTCGCCGATCGTCGTGGTCCCGTCGATCACCGCGTGCGGGCCCACGGTCGTTCCCGCGCCGATCGTCACGCCGGCGCCGACGACCGAGAACGGCCCGACCTCGACGTCGCCGGCGAGCCGGGCGCGCGGGTCGACCAGCGCCGAGGGGTGGACTCGCGCCATCGCCGCGCGACTCAGGCCGCGCCGGGAATCGGTCGGAGCACCGACAGCAGCGTCGCCTCGCACGCGAGCTGCCCGTCGACCGTCGCGCGCACCGCGTACTTGCCGATGTCGCGCATGCCCTTCACGAACGTCGACTCGAGGACGAGCGTGTCCCCCGGCACGACCTGCCGCTTGAAGCGCGCGTCGTCGATGCCCGCGAACAGGAAGAGCTTGCGTCCGCCCATCGCGTCCGGGTCGCCCCGGTAGGCGACGATCGCGGAGGCCTGCGCGAGCGCCTCGACGATCAGCACGCCGGGCATCACCGGGTAGTGCGGGAAGTGCCCCGGAAAGAACGGCTCGTTGATCGTCACGTTCTTGATCGCCTTGATGCGCACGCCCGGCTCGAGCTCGAGCACGCGGTCGACGAGCAGCATCGGGTAGCGGTGCGGCAGCGTCTCGCGTATGGCGTTGATGTCGAGCGTTTCCATGCCCCTCCCGGGCGTCAGCCTTCGTTGTCGCGTCGCCGCAACTCGCGCTCCAGTGCGGCGACCCGATCGGCGAGCGCGTCGATCCGGCGCAACCGGGCCGCCGTTCGCCGCCAGTCGGCGTAGGGCTGCACGGGCCAGGCGCCACTGTACGCGCCGGGCTCGTCGATCGAGGACAGCACGGTCGTCGCGCCGCCGAGCGTCGTCCCGTCGGGTATCGACAGGTGGCCGGAGATGTTCGCCGCGCCGCCGATCCTGCACCTGCGACCGATGCGCGTCGAGCCCGCGATCCCGACGCAGGCGGCAATCGCGGTCCCCGCTCCGATGAAGCAGTTGTGCGCGATCTGGATCTGGTTGTCCAGCTTGACGTCGTCCTCGATCACCGTGTCGTCGATGGCGCCGCGGTCGATCGTGGTATTCGCGCCGATCTCGACGCGATCGCCGATCACGACGCGCCCGATCTGCGGGACCCTCAGCCAGTGGTCGCCGTCCGCGGCGAGCCCGAAACCATCCGCGCCGATCACCGCGCCGGCATACACGAGCGCGTCCTCGCCGATCGTGCAGCGCCCGTAGACGACGACGCGGGCGTCGAGCCGCGAGCGGGCACCGATGCGCACGTCGGGTCCGATCGCGCATCCCGGCCCGATCGAAACGCCGTCCGCGATCGTCGCGCCTGCCGCAACGGTCGTGTGCGCTCCGATCGCCACGCCCGCGCCCAGCATCGCCGTCGGGTCGAGGACGGCGCTCGGGTGCACGCCGGTCGCCGGCACCGGCGCCGGGTGGAGCAACATCGCGACCCGGGCATACGTCAGGTACGGGTCCGCGGAGACGAGCTTCGGGAGCGTCGTGTGCGGCGCGTCGGCCGGAGACAGGATCACCGCGGACGCGCGCGTGCTGCCGAGCTGGCTCGCATACTTCGGGTTGGCCAGGAAGGCGATCGCCCCGGCCTGCGCGCTGCCGAGCGCTGCGACGTGCGAGATCCGCACCGATCCGTCGCCGTCGAGCGTGGCGCCGCAGCGCTCCGCGAGGGCCGCGAGGGTCAGGGAACCGGGAAGGTCGTGTCGCGCCATCGCGGCGGCCGCGCCTCGGGGAAGCGCGCGCCGCCCGCGCGCTACTTGTCCGCCAGCGCCTTGGTGACCTTGTCGGTGATGTCGATGCGCTGGCTCGCGTACACCACCGGGTCCTGGAGGATCAGGTCGAACTTCTCGGCCTCGGCGATCTGCTGGATCACCTTGTTGGCACGCTCCTGCAGGCTCGCGAGCTCCTCGTTGCGGCGCAGGTTGAGATCTTCGCGGAACTCGCGCTGCGCGCGCTGCAGGTCGCGCGACTGGTTCGCGAGGTCGCGCTCCTTGTTGCGGCGGTCGCTCTCGGCCATCGTCGCGCCGTCCTTGTCGAGCGAGCTCTGGAGGTCGCGCACCTGCTTCGTGAGCTTCTGCACCTCCGCGTCGCGCGCGGCGAACTCGCGCTCGAGCTTCGCCTGGGCGCGCTTGGCCGGCGCGGCTTCGCGGAACAGCTTTTCCGTGTTGACGAAACCGATCTTGTAGGGCGCCGCGCCGGCGGGCGGCGACGCGGTCTGCGCCGACGCCGCGGTCGCGAGCGCGGCGATCGCCGCGGCGGCTGCGAGGTGGAGGATGGGTTTCAAGGATCGTCTCCTGCGTCGGTCGGACCGGGGTCAGAACACCGAGCCGACCTGGAACTGGAAGCGCTGGATCCTGTCGCCAGGCTTCTGGTTGATCGGATATGCATAGCTGAACTTGAGCGGGCCCATCGGCGAGTTCCATGCGAGCCCGACGCCGGCCGAGTAGCGGAACGACTCGTTGTCCGGCTGCATGCCGTTCAGATAGATCTGACCCGCGTCCGTGAACGCCGACACCCTGACCGCCTGCTGCCCGGTGAGGATCGGATAGAAGAGCTCCGCGTTGCCCACGATCTTGCGCTTGCCGCCCAGCACGTTGCCATAGATGTCCCGGGCACCCAGCGAGCTGGTCTCGTAGCCGCGCACGGACCCGACGCCGCCGCCGTAGAACGCCTTGAAGAACGGCAGGGGCTTGCCCTGATAACCGTCCCCGTACCCCAGCTCGCCCCGCAGCATCAGCACGAACGGCGACCAGATCGGCCAGAACCACTGGTGGATGTACTGCGCCTTGTAGTACGACAGGTCCCCGAAGGGGAGCCCCACCTCCACCAGGAGGCTCTGCAGCCGACCCTGGTTAGGATAGAGAATGTCGTCGCGCGTGTCACGCGCCCAGCCGGCGGAGAGCACGTACGCGTTCGTGGTCTCGCCGAACTGGTCGACGTAGTCGATGTACGCGGGCGGGCTGTTCGAGAACAGGCCGAGCGTCGTGTGATCGTAGCGGAAGCCCAGGTTCACCGTGTCGGTTTCGGTGATCGGGATCGCGAACGCCGCGGCGGCGCCGATCGTGTCCGACGTGTACTGCGACACCGACAGCGACGTCGGGTCGAGGCGGCGCTGGTAGAGCTCGAGCGTGCGCGCCACGCCGTCGACCGTCCAGTACGGCTCGGTGTACGAGATCGAATAGGTCCGGTTGACCTTGCTCGTGTTGATGCCGAGCGAGAGCGCGTTCCCGGACCCGAACACGTTCTGCTGCGAGATCGATCCGCTGAATACGAGCCCTTCCGAGCTCGAGTAGCCGAGGCCCGCGAGCAGATTGCCGGTCGAGCGCTCGACGATCGAGTACTCGACGTCGATCTGGTCCGACGCGCCCGGCACCGGCGGCGTCTCGACGTTGACGTCCTCGAAGTAGCCCAGCCGCCTGATGCGGACCTTCGACCGCTCGATGCGCTGCCCGTCGTACCACGCGGCCTCGAGCTGGCGCGATTCGCGCCGGATCACCTCGTCGCGCGTCTTGGCGTTGCCGCTGACGTTGATGCGGCGCACGTAGACGCGGCGGCCCGGGTCGACGTAGATCGTGAACGCCGCGGCGGCCTTCTCGCGGTTGATGTCCGGGACCGCGTTCACGTTCGCGAACGCGTAGCCTTCGGCGCCGAGCCGGTCCGAGATGTCCTTCGCCGTCTTCTGCAGCTTCTCGCGCGAGTAGACCTCGCCGGCCTTCACGCGGACGAGCGAGCGCAGCTCCGCCTCGTCGACCGCGAGGTCGCCCGCGAGCCGGACCTCGGAGATCATGTAGCGGGGCCCCTCGGTCACGTTGATCGTGATGTAGATGTCCTCCTTGTCCGGCGAGATGGACACCTGCGTCGACTCGATCTCGAACTCGAGGTAGCCGCGGTTCTGGTAGTAGCTGCGCAGCGCCTCGAGGTCGGCCTGCAGCTTCTGCTTCGAATACTGGTCGTTCTTCGTGTACCAGGAGAGCCAGTTCGGCGTCGTCAGCGTCATCTCCTTCAGGAGATCCTTCTCGCTGTACGCCTTCGTGCCGATGATGTTGATGCGCGAGATCTTCGAGGCGGAGCCCTCGTCGATCGTGAAGTTGATCGCGACGCGGTTGCGCTCCTGCGGCGTGACCGTCGTCTGGACCTTGGCCGCGTAGAGGCCGCGCGTGATGTACTGGCGCTTGAGCTCCTGCTCGGCGCGCTCGAGCGCCGAGCGGTCGAAGATGCGGGCCTCGGAGAGCCCGATGTCCTTCAGCGCCTTCTTGATCGTGTCGGTGTCGAACTCCTTGTTGCCGACGAACGAGAGCGCGCTGATCGTCGGGCGCTCCTGCACGGCGACCACCAGCACGTCGCCCTCGCGCTCGAGGCGCACGTCGCGGAAGAAACCGGTCGCGTAGAGCGCCTTGACCGCGGCCGACAGCTTCTCGTCGTCGACGCGGTCGCCGACCTTGACCGGCAGGTAGCTGAAGATCGTGCCCGCCTCGGTGCGCTGGACGCCTTCGACGCGGATGTCGCGGACGACGAAGGGATCGGCGGCGATTGCGGCGAGCGGCGCGACGACCGCGAGGGCGATCGCCGCCGCGAGGGCGGCGCACCGACGGCGCGCCGATGACCGGCGGTCAGAACAGGCGGGAGACGTCATTGACGAGCGCGAGAGTCATGAGCACGGCGAGTAGCGCCATGCCGATGCGCTGCCCGACCTCGAAGGCCCGGTCGGATACCGGTCGGCCCAGAATGATCTCGGCCAGATAATACAGCAAATGCCCGCCGTCCAGCAGCGGGATGGGCAGCAGGTTGAGCACGCCGAGGCTGATGCTGATGAGCGCGAGATAGCCGACGAAGACGAGCACTCCCGCCTGCGCGGACTGGCCCGCGTAATCGGCGAGCGTGATCGGGCCCGAGAGGTTCCTGAGGGATGCGTCGCCGGTGATCATCCGGCCGAGCATCCGGAGCGTGAACGTCGAGAGCTCCCAGGTCTTGCGCACGCCCTGTCCCAGCGCGTCGAGGGGGCCCGTCCGCACGGTGATCGCGATGCGTCTGGCGGCTTCCGGATCGACCTTGAGCCTCAGCCCCGCGAGACCGATGCGGCGGCCGCCCTGCTCCGAGCCCTCCGGCACCACCGTGACGTCCGACTCGCCGCCGTCGCGCGCGATGCGGAAGACGATCGGCACCCCGGGCTTGGCGTTGGTCGCGCTCGCGACGTCGGACGGCGATCTTGCCGGCCGCCCGTCGACGGCGACGATGCGGTCGCCGGCGCGCATGCCCGCGGCCTCGGCCGGCTTGCCCGGCGACACCTGATCGACGACCGGTGCGCCCAGATCCGCCCGCAGTCCCAGCGCCGCCAGCGGATTGCCCTCCCAGTCGGCCGTGGCGAGCTCCGACACCGTCAGCAGGCGCGTCGCCCGGCTGCCGTCGGCGCGCTCGACCTCGACGTCGATGCTCGACCGGCCCTGCGACTTGACGATGCGCCAGCGCAGGTCCTGCAGGCTCGCCACCGGATCGCCGTCGACGGCGACCACGCGATCCCCGTCGGAGAACCCCGCGGCGGCCGCGGCCGTCCCGGGCGGCGGCGGCGCGAGCATCGCCCGCTGCCCGGGCACCCCGGCGACGAACGTCCCCGCGAACAGCACGACCGCGAGCAGCAGGTTCGCGATCGGGCCCGCCGCGACGATGGCGATGCGCTTGCCGACGCCCTGCCGGTTGAACGCGCGCGGCACGTCCTCCGGCGCGAGGTCGTCCTCGCGCTCGTCCGCCATCTTCACGTAGCCGCCGAGCGGGACCGCGGAGACCGCCCACTCGGTACGGTCGCGACCGACGCGGCGCGACCAGACCACGCGCCCGAACCCGACCGAGAACCGCAGCACCTTCACGCCGCACAGCCGCGCGACGAGGTAGTGGCCGAGCTCGTGGAACACGACGAGCACGCCGAGCACCACGAGGAACGCGCCTATCTTCCAGGCGAGTTCGATCATGCGGCGAGCGGGACGCCCGAAGCGTCGGCGGGCAGATGAAGGATCGCGCACGCCGCGCGGCGCGCCTCGGCATCCGCGGCGAGCGCCTCGTCGATCGTGCCGGCGGCGCGCGACGGCAGGCGCTCGAGCGTCTCGGCGCAGGCCGCGTGGATCGCAGGGTACGGGACGCGGCCGGCGAGGAACGCGGCGACGGCGACCTCGTTCGCCGCATTGAGCACGACGGTCGCGGCGCCGCCGGCGGCGAGCGCGTCGTACGCGAGCCCGAGGCACGGAAAGCGCTCGTTGTCGGGCGCCTCGAACGACAGCGCCGCGAGCGACGCGAGGTCCAGGCGGCCCACGCCGCTCTCGATGCGCGCGGGCCACGCGAGCGCCTGCGCGATCGGCGTGCGCATGTCCGGGTGGCCGAGCTGCGCCAGCACCGATCCGTCGACGTACTCGACGAGCGAATGGACGACGCTCTGCGGGTGGATCAGCACGTCGATCGCGGACGCCGGCGCGCCGAACAGCCAGTGCGCCTCGATCACTTCGAGCCCCTTGTTCATCATCGTCGCCGAGTCGACCGAGATCTTGCGCCCCATGCGCCAGTTCGGGTGCGCGCACGCCTCGTCGGGCGTGACGCCCGCGAGGTCCTCGACCGGGCGCCGGCGGAACGGCCCGCCCGACGCGGTCAGGATCAGCCGCCGGATGCCCGCGCGCGCCGGCTCGCCCACGTACCCCGGCGGCAGGCACTGGAACACGGCATTGTGCTCGCTGTCGATCGGCAGCAGCGTCGCGCCGCCCTCGCGCGCGGCGCGCATGAAGACCTCGCCGCCGATCACGAGCGCCTCCTTGTTGGCGATCAGGAGCCGCTTGCCGGCGCGCGCCGCGGCGAGCGTGGGCTCGAGCCCGGCCGCGCCCACGATGGCGGCGAGCACGGTGTCGGCGCCGGCGATCGTCGCGGCCTCGACGAGCCCCGCCGGCCCGGCGAGCACCCTCGTGCGAAGTCCGTCCGCCGCGATCTCGCGTTCGAGCGCGCGCGCCGCGTCGAGGTCGAGCAGCGCCGCGACGGCCGGCCGGAAGCGGCGGCAGAGCTCCGCGAGCTTCCCGGCGTTGCGGTGCGCGGCGAGCGCCTCGACCGCGTAGAGGTCGGGATGTCGCGCGATGACGTCGAGCGCCGAGTCGCCGATCGAGCCGGTCGCGCCGAGGAGGCTCACCCTGCGCATCGCCTCAGCCCCGCAGGAACCAGTGCGCGGCGAGCGCCGCCGGCGGCATCGCCGCGACCAGCGCGTCGATGCGGTCCAGCACGCCGCCGTGCCCGGGCAGCAGCGTGCCGCTGTCCTTCACGCCGGCAACCCGCTTCAGCCACGATTCGTACAGGTCGCCGACCACGGACAACGCCGCGAGCGCGAGCGCGAACGCGATCCACGCGACGACGGCGAGGGGCGCGACGGATCCGCCGTAGCCCGCCGCCTGCGCGAACGGCACCAGCGCCACGGCGTAGATCGCGACGGCCGCGAGCCCGCCGAACACGCCTTCCCAGGTCTTTCCGGGGCTCACGAGCGGGGCGAGCTTGCGCCGCCCGAACGCGCGACCGGCGAAATACGCGGCCGTGTCGGCGATCCACACGATCGCCATCGCCGCCAGCACGAGCCAGGGCGACCGCGCCTGCAGCTCGACCAGCGCGACCCACGCTCCCGCCAGCACGACCCACCCCGCGAGCGTCAGCGCGACCGGCGAGCGCGCGGGCCAGCGCCGGAACACCCAGGGCGGCGCGACCAGCAACCAGAACAGCGTGGCGAGCCCGCATGCCGCGAGCAGCACCTCGCGCGGCCAGCCGCGGTCGAGTCCCGCGCCGGACACGGCAAGCAGGACCGCCCCTCCCGCCGCGAGCGCACCGACGAGCAGCAGCCAGCCCGCCCGTCCGAACGACGCGAGGCGCGCCCACTCGTGGGCCGCGATCAGCACGGCGACGAGCGTCGCGGCCGCCCAGAGCACGGGCGGCAACAGGAACAGCGCCGCGAGCACGCACGGCACCAGCACGGCCGCGGTGGCGACGCGCGTCGCCAGCGGCGTCATGGCGACGTCGCCGGCGTCGCGAGCTGCTCGCTCGTGCGCCCGTAGCGCCGCTCGCGCTTGCGGTAGGACGAGATCGCCTCGTCGAGCGCCGCCGCGTCGAAGTCCGGCCACAGGAGGTCGGTGAACCACAGCTCCGTGTACGCGAGCTGCCACAGCAGGAAGTTGGAGATGCGCTGCTCGCCGCCGGTGCGGATGAACAGATCCGGCTCGGGCGCGTAGGCGAGCGCGAGGTACGGGGCGAGCGCGTCGGGTTCGAGCGGAGCCCCCTCGGCGAGCGCCTCGGGATGGCGACGGTAGCAGGTCCGCGCCGCCTGCGCGATGTCCCATCGGCCGCCGTAGTTCGCGGCGATCGTGAGCGTGAGGCGCGGATTCGCCGACGTGAGCGCCTCGCCCGACTCGATCAGGCCGCGGATGCGCGCGTCGAAGCGGCCCGTGTCGCCGATCACCTTGAGACGGATCCCGTTGTCGTGGAGCTTCCCGACCTCGACCTCGAGCGAGCGCAGGAACAGCTCCATCAGGATCGACACCTCGTCGGCGGGGCGGCGCCAGTTCTCGCTCGAGAACGCGAAGAGCGTCAGGAAACCGATGCCCCGCTCGACGGCCGCACGCACGATCGTCCGGACCGCCTCGACGCCTCGCCTGTGGCCGGCCACGCGAGGCAGCAGCCGCTGCTTCGCCCAGCGGCCGTTGCCGTCCATGATGATCGCGACGTGCCGCGGCACGTCGCGCGCCTCGGGAATGTCGCGGGTGGAGGAAGTGAACACCGGAACGTCGTGGCGTCGGGGGTGCGTGCGCGTCCCGGGGGTCCGGGGGGCGGGAGCCGCCCTCAGACCGCCATCAGATCGGCTTCCTTCGCGTGCAGGATCTTGTCGATCTCCGCCACGAAGCGGTCGGTGAGCTTCTGGACGTCGTCCTGCGCCCGGCGCTCGTCGTCCTCCGCGACCTTGTGCTCCTTGAGGAGTTTCTTCAGGTGCTCGATCGCATCCCGGCGCACGTTGCGAACGGCGACGCGCGCGTCTTCCGCCTCGTGGCGCACGACCTTGATCAGGTCGCGGCGGCGTTCCTCGGTGAGCGCGGGCATCGGCACGCGGATCATGTCCCCGGCCGAGGCAGGATTGAGCCCGAGGTCCGAATCGCGGATCGCCTTCTCGATCGCGGGGACGAGCTTCTTCTCCCACGGCTGCACGGTGATCGTTCGCGCATCCGCCAGCTGGACGTTGGCGACCTTCGGGACCGCGGTCATCGTGCCGTAGTAGTCGACCATGACGTGGTCGAGGATGCCCGCGTGCGCGCGGCCGGTCCGCACCTTGCCGAGGTCGACCTTGAGCGCCTCGATCGTCTTCGCCATCTTCTGCTCGGCGCCCTTCTTGATCTCCGGAATCATCGTTGCGTCTCCTGCGCGCCCGCCGGGCCGCCCCAAGGGCGCGGCCCCCCGGGGGGAAGCGAGCGAAG
>CALDKM010000409.1:0-11278 GCA_937898875.1 uncultured Pseudomonadota bacterium
ACGCGTTCGAGGGCGTGCGCGCGGTCGACGAAGGTCGCCAGCACCGCGGCGATGGTTTCGTGGTGCAGGTCATCGCGCGGAAGCGTGGTTTGGGGTCAGAGCCGTAATAATTCGGCGAAAGGCGCCCCGAACGTTGTCTACCAGCGGGTCGCCGAATTATTACGGCTCTGACCCCAAACAAACTCAGGCGCGGCGGGGCGGCTCGCCTTCCTCGACCCACGCCTGGAGCAGGTTGTAGGTGATGGCGAGCACGACCGGGCCGACGAACAGGCCCACGATGCCGAGCGTGAGCAGCCCCCCCAGCACGCCCGCGAGGATGAGCAGGAACGGCAGGTCGGCGCCGCGCTTGATCAGCGCAGGCCGCAGGAAGTTGTCGAGCGTGCCGACGAAGAGCGACCACACGCCGAGCGCGATCATCCAGCCGTGGTCGCCCGTGTACCAGAGCCACGCGATCCCGCCCAGCAGCACGACGGTCGGCCCGATCTGCACGATGCAGCAGATGAACATCAGCGCGGCCAGCACGGCGACATAGGGCACGCCTGAGACCAGGAGACCGAGCGCGCCCAGCACGGTCTGCACGATCGCGGTGACGACGATGCCGAGCGCGACCGCGCGGATCGACGCGCCGGCGAGCACCACGACCTGGTCGCCGCGCTCGCCGTCGAGCCGCCGGAAGAACGCGCGCACGCCCCGCGCGGCGATCTCGCCGGTCGAGTAGAGCACCGCGCAAAGGATGACCGTGAGGCCGAGCAGCAGCAGGATCCCGCCGAGCCCGCCGAGCTGCGCCGCCAGCCACTTGCCGATCTCGGCCATGTACGGAGCGACGCGGGCCGCAAGCGCCCCCGGCCCGGCCGCGACGATCGCGTTCCATTCCCGGGCGATCGCCTCGCCGGCCATCGGGATCGAGGCGACCCAGGCAGGCGGGGCGGGAATCGAGAGTTGGACGTCCTTCAGCGCGACGAGATTCTCCGCCTGGCCCGCGAGCGTCCAGAACGCGGCGGCGAGCGGCGCGATCAGGATCACGAGCAGCGCGACCATCATCACGAGCACGGCGACCCAGCGCCGGCCTCCGGCTGCCCGTTGCACGCTCCTCAGCAGCGGCCAGGTGGCCACCACGATCATCGTGGCCCAGATGAGCGCCGGCAGGAACGGCTTCAGCACGAACAGGCTGCCGAAGCCGAGCAGCAGGATGAACAGCACGCCGACGACGATGCGCGGCAGGTCGCGGGGTCCGATCGGTGCGGTCATCGCTGATCTCTCGTGGTGCGGCGACGGATCGGCTAGCGCGCGCCCGGCAGCTGCTGCTCGGCCAGCGTCACCCAGTAGCTCGTGCCGATCGCGATCGCGTCGTCGTTGAAGTCGTAGCGCGGGTTGTGCAGCGACGGCGTGTCCGGCCCCGTCCCGGTGCCGAGCCACACGTAGCAGCCGGGCTTCGCCTGCAGCATGAACGCGAAGTCCTCGCTGCCCATCGAGGGCATCGGGTCGGTGTCGACGCGATCGCGCCCGACGACGGCGGTGGCGGCCGCGATCGCGTGCCCGGTTTCGGCGTCGGTGTTCACGGTGGCCGGGTAGCGGCGCTCGTAGCGCAGCGTCGCGGTCATCTCGAACGTCGCCGCGATGCCGTCGACGATGACGCGCATCCGTCGCTCGATGGTGTCCTGCACGTCGCGCTTGAACGAGCGCACGGTGCCGCGCAGCACGACCTGGTCGGGAATCACGTTCCAGGTGTCGCCCGCGTGCACCTGCGTGACGCTGACGACGCCGGCGTCGAGCGGATGGAGGTTGCGCGACACGATCGTCTGCAGCGCGCCGATCGCGTGGGACGCGAAGAGCATGGGATCCTTCCCTTGGTAGGGCATCGCGGCGTGCGCGCCCTTGCCGGTCGCGACGATCTCGAAGACGTCGAACGCGCCCATCAGCGGCCCGGCGCGCATCGCCATCGTGCCGACCGGCGCCGAGGGCCAGTTGTGCATGCCGTAGACCGCGCTCATCGGGAAGCGGTCGAACATCCCTTCCTCGACCATCACGCGGCCGCCGCCCTCGTTCTCCTCGGCCGGCTGGAAGACGAAGTGGACGGTGCCGTCGATGCGCCTGCGCTGCGCGAGGGCCTTGGCCGCCCCCAGCAGCATCGTCGTGTGGCCGTCGTGGCCGCAGGCGTGCATGCGCCCCTCGCTGCGCGACGCGTGGGGCACCCCGCTCCGCTCGTGGACGTGCAGCGCGTCGAGGTCGGCCCGCAGGCCGATCGCCGCGCGCGAGGTGCCGTGCCGCAGCACGCCGACCACGCCGGTTCCGGCGAGCCCGGTGTGGACCTCGAGGCCCATCTCCGTCAGCCGTTCGGCGACGAACGCGGCGGTCGCCTTCTCCTCGAAGGCGGTCTCGGGGTGCGCGTGCAGGTGATGGCGCCAGCCGCGGAGCTCGGGGTCGAGCGCAACGACTTCGGGAACGAGGTTCATCGCGGTTCCTGCGGCGGGACGGCCACGGGGCCGCCGAAGAGGGAAATCCTAACGCATCCGGTAGAATCGCGCCGTGCCCGTGAACGCGAAAACCTTCGACCTGCTCGTCGTCGGCGGCGGCATCAACGGCGCCGGGATCGCGCGCGACGCCGCCGGGCGCGGCCTGTCGGTGCTGCTGGTCGAGAAGGACGACCTCGCGTCCGCGACCTCGTCGTGGAGCACCAAGCTCATCCACGGCGGCCTGCGCTACCTCGAGCACTACGAGTTCCGGCTCGTCGGCGAGTCGCTCGCCGAGCGCGAGGTCGTGCTGCGGATCGCACCGCACATCGTCGAGCCCCTCCCGTTCGTGCTGCCGCACGAGCCGCACCTGAGGCCGGCGTGGATGATCCGCGCGGGACTGTTCCTCTACGACCGGCTGGGCGGCAGGATGACGCTGCCGCGGTCGTTCGGCGTGAGCCTCGACGACACCCGCTGGGGCGCGGGCCTCCAGCACCGGTTCCGCAAGGGCTTCGTCTACGCGGATGCGCGCGTCGACGATGCGCGGCTCGTCCTGCTTACGGCGATGTCCGCGCGCGACCACGGGGCCGACGTCCGCGTGCGCACGCGAATGGTCTCGGCGCGCCGCGAGGGCGGGTGCTGGCGCGCGACGATCGTCGGCCCCGGCGGCCGCGAGGACGTGACCGTGCGCGCGATCGTCAACGCGGCAGGGCCGTGGGTCGCCGACGTGCTCGCCACGACGGACGCGAAGCCCTCGAACGCGAGCGTGCGCCACGTCAAGGGCAGCCACATCGTCGTCCCGCGCGTGCACGCCGAGGAACATGCCTACATCCTGCAGAACTCGGACAAGCGCATCGTCTTCGTGATTCCGTACCAGGAGCGCTATTCGCTGATCGGCACGACCGACGTGCCGGTGGACGAGTACGACGCGCCGCGCATCTCGGACGACGAGACCGACTACCTGATCGCGCTCGCGAACGCCTATCTCGAGACGCCGATCTCGCGCGCGGACGTCGTCTGGAGCTACAGCGGCGTGCGACCCCTCTACGACGACGGCACGTCGGACCCGTCGGCCGTGACCCGCGACTACGTGCTCAAGGTCGACGCGCTCGACGGTCCGGCCGGGCAGGACCGGGCGCCCGTGCTGTCGATCTACGGAGGCAAGATCACGACCTACCGCAAGCTCGCCGAGGCGGCGCTCGCGGAGCTCGCACCGCACTTTCCCGCGATGAAGCCCGCCTGGACCGCGACCGAGGCGCTGCCGGGCGGGGACCTGCCCGGCGGCGACCGCGCCGCGTTCCTCGCGGCGCTGTGCGCGAGCTATCCGGGCATCGGCGTCGACGTGCTCCGCCCGATCGCGCGCCGGCACGGCACGCTCGCGGCGCAGGTGCTGGGCGACGCGCGCGCACCCTCGGACCTGGGCGAGGATTTCGGCGCGGCGCTCACCGCGCGCGAGATCGACTGGATGATCGGGCGCGAATGGGCGCGCACCGGCGACGACGTGCTGTGGCGGCGGACCAAGTGCGGGCTGCCGATGACCGCCGCGCAGCGCGCCCGCGTCGCCGAGTACGTGAGCTCGGTCGTGGCGCGCGCGTGACGACGGGCGCGCCGCCGCGACCGCTGGCCGGGATGCCCCTGGCCGTGCGCAGGGGCATCCGAGGCGTGCTCGCCGACATCGACGACACGATCACGACGCACGGGCGGCTCGCGCCGGACGCCTACGCCGCGCTCGCGCGGCTCAAGGAAGCCGGCAAGCTCGTCGTGCCGATCACCGGGCGCCCGGCTGGCTGGTGCGACCACATCGCGCGCACGTGGCCGGTCGACGGCGTCGTCGGAGAGAACGGCGCGCTGTGGATGCGCTACGACGCGACGCGGCGCAGGCTCGTGCGCGCGTACGCGGCCAGCGAGGACGAGCGGCGCGCGAACCGCCGGCGCCTCGACATCGTCGCCGCGCGCGTGCTGCGCGAGGTGCCCGGCTGCGCGCTCGCGACCGACCAGCCGTACCGCGAGGCCGACATCGCGATCGACTTCTGCGAGGACGTCCCGCCGCTTCCGCGCGCGGCGGTCGACCGCATCGTCGCGATCATGGAGGCGGAAGGCCTCACCGCGAAGGTGTCGTCGATCCACGTGAACGGCTGGTTCGGCCGCTACGACAAGCTCGGCATGACGAAGCGGCTCCTCGCCGACGCCTTCGGCGTCGACCTCGATGCCGAGCGCGGCCGCTTCGCGTTCGCGGGCGATTCGCCCAACGACGCGCCGATGTTCGCCTACTTCCCGAACGCGGTCGGCGTCGCCAACGTGCGCGCGTTCCTCGACCGCATCGCGACGCCGCCCGCGTGGATCACGCGCGGCGAGGCCGGCGACGGGTTCGTCGAGCTCGTCGACGCGCTGCTGGAGTAGCAGCACCGGGGTCGGATTTGAATCTGACCCCGGTTTGGATCTATGCACGTTCGCGGGGTTGACGGGTCCTAGACGGTCGGCTTGCCGTTCGTCTTCACCGGCCGGCGGATCGGCAACGCGCCGGCCCCGGCGAATACGGCATCGGCGCCGAGCGCTTCCTCGATGCGCAGCGCCTCGTTCCACTTCGCCAGGCGCTCGCTCCGGGCGAACGATCCGACCTTGAGCTGTCCCGCGTTCCAGCCGACCGCGAGGTGCGCGACGGTGACGTCCTCGCTCTCGCCCGAACGCGCCGAGACGATCGTGCCGAAGCCGTGACGCCGGCCGGCGTCGAGCGCGGCCCGCGCCTCGGTGAGCGTGCCCGCCTGGTTGGGTTTCACGAGCACCGCGTTGCACGCGTGGTCCAGCGCCGCGCGGTCGACCTGCGCGGCATCCGTCGTCAGGTAGTCGTCGCCGACGATCTGGATGCGGTTGGCGACCGCCTCGCCGAAACGGATCCACGCGACGCGGTCGTCCTCGGCGAACGGGTCCTCGATCGACACGATCGGGTAGCGCGCGATCCAGTCGAGCAGCATCGCGGCCATCGCGTCGCGGTCGAGCTCGTTGCCGTCGAGCGCGAGCCGGTAGCGGCCGTCCCTGCCGAACTCGGACGCCGCGACGTCGAGCGAGATCGCGACGTCCTCGCCCGGGCGGAGGCCTGCGCCCTCGATCGCGCGCACGAGCGTCGTGAGCGCCTCCTCGTTCGATGCGAACGCGGGCCACCAGCCGCCTTCGTCGGCGACGCCGCCGAGCCTGCCCGACGCCTGCATGATCGCGCCGGCCGCGCGATAGACCTCGGCGACGATCGCGATCGCGTCGCCGAACGTCCACGCGCCGACCGGCATCACCATGAAGTCCTGCACGTCGACGCGACGACCCGCGTGCGCGCCGCCGCCGAAGATCTGGACTTCGGGCAGCGGCAGCGCGACCTGCGCGTTGCCCGCGAGGTGCCGCCACAACGGCACGCCGCGCGCCGCGGCGGCGGCGTGCGCGACGGCCATCGACACGGCGACCGTCGCGTTGCCGCCGAGCTTCGCCTTGTTCGGCGTGCCGTCGAGCGCGACGATCGCGCCGTCGATCGCCGCCTGGTCGAGCGCGTCCCTGCCTCGAAGGGCGCCTGCGATCCGCGAGCGCACGTTTTCGCAGGCCCCCATCACGTCGAGGCCGCCGAAGCGCGTGCCGCCGTCGCGCAGATCGACCGCTTCCCGCGTGCCGCGCGACGCGCCTGCCGGAGCGATCGCGCGTCCGCGCGCGCCGCCGGCGAGCTCGACCTCGGCCTCGACGGTCGGGCGTCCCCGCGAGTCCCAGACGCGCCGGGCGCGGATCGCGACGATCGACGTGCTGCTCATGGCGTTCGCGTCCGGGCGCGGGGTGCGCGCGTCAGTCCGGCGAGACGCCGCTGTCGCGCACGACCTTGCCCCACCTTTCGGTATCGGCCTCGACGTATCGCGCGAACGTGTCGGTTCCGCCGCCGGGCGGGAACGGCACGACGAGGCGGATCGGCTTCGTGGGCCACTGCTGGGCGTGGGCGCGGTCCGCCGCCCAGGGCGAGACGGCGAGCGCCGCGGCGACGAGCGCCGCGTACGTGATGCGGACGAGCATGGCGGGTCCTTCTTCGGGGGAAAGGGGGGTGCGGCGGCGCGGCGTTCAGCGCACGCGGCCTTCCTTGGCCAGGCGCTCGCGGATGCGCTCGACGACGGCATTGATTATCGCCTGCGTCTCGATCTCGCCCAGCTCCGCCGCGGCGCGGGTGCGCGTCGCGTAGTGCATCAGCAGCAGGTCGCGCATCTTGCCGAACGCGAGCGGGTTCGACGTCCCGCAGGAGGAGGCGTCGTTGCGGATCACGCGCTCGATGTTGCCGCGATCGAGGAGGTCGACCCGGCAGATCGTCGCGAGCCTCGCGAGCTCGTTGTCGATGTCCTCGAAGTGCTTGGTCGTCCAGGCTTCCTGCGCGATCGTCGGCTTGTCGGTCATAGCGTCGGGGGCTCGTCCGGGGGCGGGCCGTCGATCGATCTTCCGGCCGTCCGCCAATTGTGCGCGATATCGGCCAGCGCGGTCACCGGCGCGGCGAGATGCGCCCGCGCGAACGCGCGCACGGCGGCCCTGTCGCGATCGTCGGTGACGTACTCGGCCGGCGACTTGCCGTCGATGCGGGCGAGCAGGAGCCCCGGCAGCAGTGCGGCGGTGCGCCCCTCCATGTCGCGCCACGGCTCCCACCGGACGTGCGGCCGGTAGCCCTCGACGAGCGCCGCATAGGCATCGAGATAGCGATCCCGCGAGTCCGGCCGCCAGACACCCTTGAGGAGCAGGTGGTTGAGCACGAACGCGAGATCGAACGCCGGGTCGCCGAACCAGGCGCACTCGGCGTCGAGCACGACCGGGCCGTCGGGACCGACGAGCAGGTTCTTCGGGCTGAAGTCGCCGTGCACGAGGACGCGGCGAGTCGAGGCGGTCTTGGAGACCAGCGCGGCGAGCCGGTCCGAGAGGTCGACGTGCACGCGAGCGGTCGCCTCGAGGTAGGGCTCGAGGCGGATCGCGTGAAACAGGTCGTCGGTCGGAAAGGCCCGGGCGATGTCGGGCCGGTCGGCGGTCGCGGCATGGATGCGGCCGAGGACGTCGCCGACGCTCGCGGCCGTTGCGAGATCGATCGTCCCGTCCCGGAGCAGCGTCTTCCAGACCGGGTAGCGGTCGGGCGGGAGCCAGGCCATGGCGAACGCGCCCGCCTCGGGGTCGTCGCCCAGGATCGCGGGCACGGCGGAGGGGACGATGCCGGCGGCGACGCGGAACCAGGCGACTTCGTAACGGTTGCGACCGACCGGTACCCGCCAGTCCGCGGCGACCTTGAGCCGCGACAGGGCACGTTTGACGCAGAACGTCGTCCCGGGGGCCTCGACGCGCCAGATGTCCGAGGAGACGCCCCCGGGCAGGGGGATCAGTCCGATAAGTTGGTCAGCGCTTACTAGCGCCATCCTCACCAATGCGCCGTGGATTTCACGGTACACTTCGCCTCCCGCCGCTGCCGGGTCGGCTCGGGCATCCATGGTCATCGCGTGAAAACGGCCATGCGGAACGATATTTGCATTCGGTTTCCGAACCGGCACGGGAGCGTGCGCCGCCAAGTCCTTGATGAGGCGGGTGAACGGATGAGGCAGGGAGGAACGATGGTCCGTTACGGATTCTCGATCAAGACGCGCCACGGCCAGCGCGTCGAAAACATCCACATCATGGCCGGATCGCAGGACGACGCCGAGCGTCGACTGCGCCAGATGTACCACCACTGCGAGATCCTCGAATGCCGCGAGCAGGCGGTGCCGCGGCGCGTCGACACGCTCGACGTCGAGGGCATCATCGGCATGATCAGCGCCGCCGGCGCCGCTTCAGCGCAGAAAGCCGGCACCCACTAGCTCGTCGAGCAGCGCCTCGTAGTCGCGCGCGCCGCGGCTCTCGGGCGCGTGCCGGAACACGTCGAGTCCCTCCGCGGGGCTCTCCGCGAGCTTGACGTTCTCGCGGATGCGCGTGATGCAGACCTCCTCGGGTCGGAACGAGCGCGCCATCTCCGCGACCACCTCCGCGCTCATCCTGCGCCGCATGTCGAAGCGGGTGATCACGTAGCGGCGCGGCAGCCGCTGCTTGAACACCGGTTCGAGCGCGTTCAACGCGCGCTCGACCTCCTTCGCGCCCTGCACGGCGAGGTAGTCCGCCGACACCGGCACGACGATCAGGTCGCACGCGAAGATCGCGTTCAGCGACAGCACGTTGAGCAGCGGACAGCAATCGATCACGACCGGCCCGGCGACCGCGTCCGGGGCACGGAGCGCGTGGCGCAGCCGCGTGACGACGTTGACGCCCTTCCCGAGCACCGCGTCGAGCTTCGCGAGCTCCATGTGCGAGGGGCAGATCACGACGCCGCTCCTGCTGACGCGCGCGATGTCCTGGAGCGGGCGCTGGCGCGCGAAGAACCCGAAGACGGTGTCGTCCGCGGCGCGCGGCTGCGTGCCGAACACGTGCGACAGGTGGCCCTGCGGGTCGAGGTCGACGCCGACCGGGCGCTGACCTCGCTGCGCGATGCCGGCGAGGAGGTTGAGAGCCGTCGTCGTCTTGCCGACGCCGCCTTTCTGGTTGAAGACCGCGATGATCGCCATCGCCGCGAGGATACCGTGATTGACCGGCGACGACGTCGCCGCGTTGTTCAGCACAGCTGGCGTCGCTGCGTCGCGCGCCATGCCGATGCCGTCGGCGCGTGCGTCGACGAAGCGCGCCGGACGCGAACGCGCGAGAGGCGCGCCCGAGGACCGGGGGCGTCGGCGCGGCGCGAACCCGGGCCGCGTAGAATGGCGCGACCCCGCGAACGAACGCTGACATGTCCGCCTCGCCCGTCCACGTCGTCGTCATGGCCGCCGGCCTCGGCAAGCGCATGCGGTCGGCCCGGCCGAAGGTGCTGCACCCGATCGCCGGGCGACCGATTCTCGCGCACGTGCTCGACGCCGCGCGCGCGATCTCGCCCGCCGCGATCGCCGTCGTCGTGGGCCACGGCGGCGACGAGGTCGAGCGCGCGCTGGCTGCGCCGGGCCTCGCGTTCGTGCGGCAGGATCCGCCGCGCGGGACCGGCGACGCGGTGCGTGTCGCGCTCGCCGCGCTGCCGCGCGACGGCGTCACCGTCGTCGTCAACGGCGACACGCCGCTCATCCCCGGGCCGATGCTCCACGCGCTCGCCGAGCGCGCCGCGCGCGGGCGCCTGGCGCTGCTGACCGTCCACGCTCCCGATCCGTCGGGGCTCGGGCGCGTCGTGCGCGACGGCAGCGGCGCCGTGCACCGGATCGTCGAGGACCGCGACGCGAGCCCGTCCGAGCGCGCGATCGACGAGATCTACACGGGCGTGCTCGCCGCGCCGACCGCGCTGCTCGCTGCGTGGGTGGCGAAGCTCGTGCCGCACAACGCGCAGAACGAGTACTACCTGACCGACGTCGTGGCGGCGTCGGTCGCCGACGGCGTGACCGTCGACGCGGTCGTCGCGCCCGACGAGCGCGACACGCGCGGCATCAACGACCGGGTGCAGCTGGCCGAGGTCGAGCGGATCGTGCAGCGGCGCTTCGCCGAGACGCTGATGCGGGCCGGGACCGCGATCGCCGATCCCGCGCGCTTCGACGTTCGCGGCGCGCTCGCCTGCGGCGACGACGTGTCTATCGACGTCGGCTGCGTGTTCGAGGGACGCGTCGCGCTGGGCGACGGCGTCCGCATCGGTCCGTACTGCGTGCTCCGCGACACCGAGGTGGGCGCGGGGACCGAGGTGCTCGCCTGCTCGATGCTGGACGGCGCGCGGGTCGGCGCGAACGCGCGCGTCGGTCCGTACGCGCGGCTGCGTCCGGGCGCGGAGCTCGCGGACGACGTGCACGTCGGCAATTTCGTCGAGGTCAAGGCGAGCACGATGGGCCGCGGGTCGAAGGCGAACCACCTCGCGTACGTCGGCGACTCGACGGTCGGCGAGCGCGTCAACATCGGCGCCGGCACGATCACCGCGAACTACGACGGCGCGAACAAGCACCGCACGGTGATCGGCGACGACGCGTCGATCGGCTCGAACGCGGTGCTCGTCGCGCCAGTCGAGATCGGCGCGGGCGCGACGATCGCGGGCGGCAGCACGATCGCCGAGAACGCGCCTCCCGGCGAGCTCACGATCGCGCGGGCGAGACAGGTCACCGTGGCCGGCTGGACGCGGCCGGCGAAGAAGCCGCGCTGAGGCGGACGACCGGGTGGCCGCCCCGATCGATCCCGCGCGCTGCCCGCGCTGCGGGCGTCCCAACGAGTGCACGATGGCGGCGGGACGGCCGTCGGAGCGCTGCTGGTGCACGGCCGTCGTCGTTCCCGCCGCTCTGCTAGACGCATTGCCCGCGGAAGCGCGCGGCGTCGCGTGCCTTTGCGCCGCGTGCGTCGCGCAGGCGAACGACAACCCCGACAACCGGGGTCAGATTTCAATCTGACCCCGGTTTAAGTCGGCGCGCCGGCAGCGGGATCGCCGGCGCGAACTTGGCGCGCTTCGCCACGAAGAAGCTCTTCACGTTGCGCACGTGCGCGTCGTCGGTCATCACGCGCTGCAGGAACGCGTGCCACGCCGGCATGTCGACGACCGTCGCGAACAGAACGAAGTCCGGCCCGCTCGCGGTGCGGTAGCACTGCTGCACGGCCGGGTCCGCGGTCGCGCGCGCCTCGAACGCGTCGAGCGTCTGCGCGGTCTGCGGCTCAAGCATGACCTCGACGATCGCGGAGAGGCCCGGCGCGAGCTTGTCGGCGGAGAGGAGTGCAACCGTGCGCTCGATCAGTCCTTCGTCCACGAGGCGCTTCGTCCGCCGAAGACAGGTCGCCGGCGACACGTGGACCTTCGCCGCCAGGTCCTG
>CALDKM010000410.1:0-14635 GCA_937898875.1 uncultured Pseudomonadota bacterium
CGAGGGGCCGGCCGGCGAGGCGCCGCGCGCTGAGGCGGTCTCCGCAGCCGGGCCCTGACCGGCCGACGCGTCGCCACGCAGGCGCCACTCGGGCGCGAGCCTGAGCTCCCGCAGGATCTCGTCGCGCGTCGCCATCTAGGAACGCGCCAGGACGTCGCGCCTCAGGACCAGCGCGTCCTCGCGCGGCGTCGTTGCCGTGGCCGGATAGTAGTCCTCGCGCCGCGCCACCGGCTCGAAGCCTTCCGCCGCGTAGAGCGCGAGCGCGGGAGCGTTCGACACGCGGACCTCGAGGAAGCACTGCTCGGCGCCCGCGCGCGCGGCCACGTCGATCAGCCGGTGCAGCAGCGTGCGGCCGAGTCCCGCGCGACGCGCATCGGGGACGACCGAAAGATTGAGGATCTGCGCCTCGCCGGGCGCGAGCATCAGCACGCCGAACGCGACGATGCGTCCCTCCCGCTCGCCCACCGTCGCGCAATAGCCGGCCGCGAGCGCGTCGCGGAAGTTTCCGAGCGACCAGGGGGCCGCGTGGATCTGGCGTTCGAGCGCCGCGACATAGGCCAGATCCGCGGCCTCGAGGGGGCGCCAGACGACGGGATGCCGCAATCCCGCAGGTCGCGCGATCGTCGCCATCGTCACAGCCTCGCTCCGGCCGCCCGCTCGACGGTCGTCAGCGCGACGCGGTGTCGCACGTACACCGGATGCGCGTCGCGCGCGGCCACGAGCTCGCCTCGCGCGATGCGCTCGACGGCGAGCTCGCCGACGGCACGCGCGGTCGGCCCGAGCGTCGCTTCGTGGCGCACGAGGCCGATCCGCGCGGCAAGCGTCGGGTAGACGGCGAAGCCGTCGCCGGCGCCGAACGACGACGCAGGCTGCGCCGGGACCGCGTCGGGCTTCACGACGTCGGGCTCGCGCAGAGCGTGCCAGCCGCCGCCCTCGCGCGCGTACGAAGCGACGTACACCTCGCGCATGCGCGCGTCCAGGCACGCGAACACCTCGGTCACGGCATGCTCGCGCCAGGCCTCCTGCGCGAGCGCCTCGAGGGTGCCCACCGGCACGAGCCCGAGACCGGCGCCGAGCGCCAGGCCCTGGGCCACGCCGCACGCGATCCTCACGCCGGTGAACGAGCCCGGGCCGGCCCCGAACGCGATCGCGTCGAGCGTCGAGAGGGCCCATCCGCGTTCCGCGAGCACCTCGCGGATGCGCGGCAGCGCACGTTCGGCGTGCGCCGGCCCGACGTGCTCGTCGCGAAAGGCGAAGTCCCGCCCGTCGCCGCAGGCGACGGAAAGCACGTCGGTCGAGCAGTCGATCGAAAGGATGCGCACGGCAGGTATTCTAGGGCCTGTCGGCGCTACCGGGGCAGCCGCGCCCGTGTCGCACCTGCCCTTCGCGCGAGCTCGGGAAACGGGCCCCGGACGACGGCGGAACCGTCGGCCCCGGGACGGCGCCCGGCCCCGGTAGAATGCCGGGTTTCGTCCAGGAATCGCTCCATGCTCACCGTCGACGTCGCCTCGCTCGACTACGAGGGCCGCGGCGTCGCCCGCGTCGAAGGCAAGGCGGTCTTCGTCGAGGGCGCGCTGCCCGGCGAGACCGTCGAGATCGAGACGATCAAGCGCAAGCCCGCATGGGAGCTCGCGCGCACGGTGCGCGTCGAGACCGCCGCAGCCGACCGCGTCGCGCCGCGCTGCCCGCACTTCGGCGTCTGCGGCGGATGCACGCTGCAGCACGCCACGCCTTCGCTCCAGGTCGCGGCCAAGCAGCGCTCGCTCGAGGATGCCCTCTCGCGCATCGGCCGCGTCGCGCCGGCGATCCTGCTGCCCCCGCTGCATGGACCGGCGTGGGGCTATCGCACCCGGGCGCGGCTGTCGGTGCGAAACGTGCCGAAGAAGGGCGGCGTGCTCGTCGGCTTCCACGAGCGCAAGTCGAGCTACGTCGCCGACATGCTCGAGTGCCACGTGCTGCCGCGGCGCGTTTCCGCGCTGCTGCCGCGCCTGCGCGAGCTCGTCGGCTCGCTCACGATCCGCGACCGTCTCCCGCAGATCGAGGTCGCCGTCGGCGTGCGCGTCGACGACCCGTCGGTCGAGCTCGTCGTGCTGGTGCTGCGCGTGCTCGATCCGCCGACGCCCGACGACGAGACTGCGTTGCGCGAGTTCGCGGAGCGCCACGCGGTGTCGATCTGGTTGCAGCCGGGGGGCCCGGGGACCGCCGCGCCGCTGCGTTCGGGCGAGTCCGGACTTGCCTACGTGCTGCCCGAGTTCGGCGTCACGATGCCGTTCTCACCGACGGAATTCACGCAGGTGAATCCGCACGTCAACCAGGTGCTCGTGCGGCGCGCGATCGCGCTGCTCGAGCCGGGTCCTGGCGATCGCGCCGCCGACTTCTTCTGCGGCCTCGGCAACTTCACGCTGCCGATGGCGAGGCGCGGCGCCGCCGTCACCGGGATCGAGGGAAGCGAATCGCTGGTCGACCGCGCGCGCGGAAACGCCGCGGCGAACGGCCTCTCGGCGACGACCCGGTTCGCGGTCGCCAATCTGTTCGCGGCCACGCCCGACTCGATCGCGCCGCTCCTGCCGCTCGACAAGGTGCTGATCGATCCGCCGCGGGAAGGCGCCGTCGAGCTCGTCAAGGCGCTGCCGCCGGCTAACGACGACCGGGCACCGAGGCGCATCGTCTACGTGAGCTGCAATCCCGCGACGCTCGCCCGCGACGCGGCGGTGCTCGTGCACGAGCGCGGCTACTCGCTCGCGGCCGCGGGCGCCGTCAACATGTTCCCGCACACGGCGCACGTCGAGTCGATCGCGCTGTTCGTGCGCGACGCCGCCCGTGCGGCGGCGGCCTGACTTCCCTCGGCCCGGCCGCGATCGTCCCCGCACTGCGACACCCGCGCCGGGACGGGGCAAAAAAAAACGGGGCGAGTCGCCTCGCCCCGGTGAACGCTGTTGGTGCCAACTCAGTCACGCTGCCCTGAAAATGCCATCAGCAAGTTCAGCAAGCTGACGAAAATATTGTACAGATTCAGGAAAATATTCAAAGTCGCCATTACGTAGTTCGTCTCTCCACCGTTGACGATGTTGCTCACGTCGTACAGCAGGTAGGCGGAGAACAGCAGCACCGCGATCGCCGAGATCGTGAGCGACAGCGCCGGAACCTGGAAGAACAGGTTGGCGAGCGATGCGACGACCAGCAGCACGAGTCCGATGAACAGGAACTTGCCCATGAAGCCGAAGTCGCGCTTCGTCACGGTGGCGATCGTCGCCATCGCGAAGAAGATCGCCGCGGTCATGCCGCCCGCCAGCGCGACCAGCTGACCGCCGTTCTTGAGGCCCCCGGCGACGGTCAGGATCGGCGTCAGGAACACGCCCGAGACGAACGTGAACCCCAGCAGGGCCGCGACGCCCCAGGCGCTGTTGCGCAGAGCGGAGACCACGAAGAGCATGCCCAGCATCGCGCCGAACATCACGAGCGGCGTCATGATCGGCGCCGCCTTGAAGAACGAGACGAAATTCAACTGCATCCCCAGCCACGCGCCCGCCACGACGGGCAGGAGCGAGATCGCCAGCAACCAGTAGGTGTTGCGCAGGACGCGGTTGCGTTCGACGGGGACCGAGTCGGTCCGCCCCGGTAGCGGCGCGGACCGGCCGGGCGTCAGGACAGGCTCAAGCTTCGGATTCATGCATTCCCTCCACGATGCGGCCCGGAATCGGGCCAACCAAAAATTAGACTAACAGAAAGCCTCGGAGTTTCAAGCGTTTAAGACCATGCTGCGCACGTCGTCTTTGCCCCGTATGTGCGGTCGCCGGCCGCAAAATCAACGGGTTGCCCCGCCGACACCGGCTTTCTCCTACACGGGGCCCGCGGCCGCGTGGCGGTAACATCGCACGCTGGGCGCGCAAAGCGCCCCCGCCGGCGTCAGGCGGGTCCGACGCAGCAACCGGATGGGTGGCCGAGCGGTTGAAGGCACCGGTCTTGAAAACCGGCAACGGGGCAACCCGTTCGTGGGTTCGAATCCCACCCCATCCGCCAGTCATGCAGCCTGGGCACTCCGTCGTTGGATCCCGCGACACCCTCGAGGGCAGTCTCGACGACGCCCGGATTCGACCCGGAAATCGTCGCTTCGTCGGCGTGCAATGTCGCCCGGCGGATGCCCGACGCGATGCAACGTCTTCATCGGTTCCGCGGAGCGCCGCGTCAGCCGGCGGGGGTCTCGAAATTGACGATGAACTCCGGGTGCATCGCCGGCCCCCAGACGTAGATCGAGTCCTCGGCCGGATGGTCGGCCGCCTTCCAGTCGAGATCCGCGGGCACGTAGTCGATGTCGAACGAGTACTCGGCCCAGCTCTTCCACGGGTCGCGTACGTAGTAGAAGTAATTCGAGCCGAGCACGTGGCGGCCGACGCCCCAGCCGTCGGCGTATCCCGCACTGCGCATCTGCTCGGACCCGCAGCCGACCTCGTCGACGCTGCGGACGTCCCAGCTCGAGTGGTGTAGCCCGGGCTTGTCCGACCTGGCGAACGCCATCACGTGGTGATCGCTCCCGTGAACGGCGTGCATGAACGCGATCCCGTCGCCCGAGTGGTCGGATAGCCTCATGCCGAGCACGTCGGTGCAGAAGCGCACCATGCGCATCACGTCCGGCGTGAAGCGCAGCACGTGCGACAGCCTGCGGGGACGCACCTGCTCGACCCGGCTACGTGCCGGCGCCGCACCGTGCCCCGGCGGGACGGGGGCGGGAGCCGCGGGCGCGGGCTTGGCCGGCGGGCTGACGTTGGGCGCGACGACGAGCTGGACCGCGACGCCGTCGGCATCGGCGAGCCAGAGCCCGTCGCGTCCGCCGAGCGGATGCGGCTCGCGCCCCGCGCCGTGCTTCGCGATCCGCGCCGCGAATGCATCGACGTCCTCGGGAAAGATGCCGAACGTCAGGAACTGCAGGCGCTTCGGCTCGCCGTTGGCGTGGACCACGCCCCAGCAATGCGGATTGCCGTACGCCCGCAGCTCGAGCGACTGCCCGCTCCGGCGGACGTCGAGGCCGAACGCCCGGTAGAAGCGCCCGGCTTCGTCGAGCGACGGAACGCTCACGACGAACCGCTGCAGCGAGTGGACGCCGGTCACCCCGCGCCGGCGCGCAGGTTCCTTGTCGGTGTTGCCCATGCCTCCTCCTCGAATCCCGCTTCGGCGCACCGCGCGTCTGGTGTGGCGGTCGCGGCCGCCGGCGAACCGGACGATCGGCGTCGCGCCTGTGCCGGGACTTTCGTCACTGTTCCCGCGGTCGTCAAGCCCGCGGCCGCGTCGACGACGCGGCGCGCGCGCCACGCCTCGACGCGCGCCGGCCGGGATTCAGCCGGTCCGGTACCGACGCATCGTCTTCGCGCAGCCCCAGTGGAAGTGGTACAGCGAGGTCGAGCGCCACATCATGTGCAGGCGATCCGTGCGCAAGCCGTCGAGCGCGACCGACACGAGCGGCAGGTGCGAGTAGATCGAGCGCACGTAGGTCAGCCGGCGATGCAGCCCGACACGCTCGGCGACAGGTCGGGGATCGAGTTGCCGCGTTACCGCGGCGGGCACCTCGGATCGCAGGAAGTCCTGGAAGTCCCTCTCGCTCTCGTCGGAGAGCTCGCGCGAGCCCATTCCCGCGCCAAGCTTGCGCTGCCCGAAACCCTCGCGCGGCACGCCGGCCTCCTCCGCGATCCGGCGCGGGATCGGCCTGTCGTAGTAGCCGCGCCCGAGCGTCCAGGGCCGCATCTCGGCCGAGCGGGTGATGCGGAAGATCGCCGGACCGTGCCGCGCGCCGACGTAGGGCAGCGGGAAATGGACGAAGCCGGTGCGCAGCCGGAACTCGCCCAGCGCCTGTCCCGACAGGTGGCAATCGTCCCGCTCCGCCAGGTCGGTGCGGCAGCCCCTCGCCGTCGGGCCCCAGTAGCGCTCGCCATGCCGCCCTGACACGAAGACGCTGCCCCGCAGCGTGTCCTCCATGATGCGTGCCGTGGCGTCGGTGATCGCCGCCGGACTGCTGATGTAGAACTCGGCGCGCGGGTGACCGGGCACGCTCGCGAGCGCGCGGCGGTCGAACTCGGCGACGCGCAACCCGAGCGCGCGCAGCGTGTCTGCGCCGCTGTCGTCGTCGATCCTCTCCCGGACCCCGACGAGCGGATGCCCGGAGGGTCCCGCGCTTCGGACGAACGTCACGCCCTCGCGGCAGCCCGCGCGGCTCGCGATCGTCGCGGACGCCGTCGAATCGTATCCGCGGGAGCATGCCGCGACGAGGCGGTAGGTCGCGGCGCGATGCGGGTCGGCGGCGTTGGCCGCGAGCCGCCGGGTCGTCGCCAGCAACCGGTCGACGTAGTCCGCGTAGCAGGATGGCGGATCGCCGGGTGGACGGTCGACGCGTTCGAGCGTCGCGTCGGCGCGAAGCCGCAGATTGCAGCACGAATGGATCTCGACACGCCTGCCGGACGCCGTCCGCAGGAGGGTCGGGGCCGCGGCGATGCCCCGCCGCACGTGGCCGACGAAGTCGAAGAAGTAGCCGGGATGCGAGTGGTCGAGTCCGTCGCCGGCGTCCGCGAGCAGGAACGCGAGCGAGTTCGACACGCGGATACCGCCGCCGTCGCGCAGCACGAACAGGCGCTCGAGCGGATGGAACGGGGCGGCGAACACCAGCGCATCGCCGCGCACGCGCGCCCCCGACCCGGCGAGGGCGTCGGCCCGGTCGAAGTCGAACGCCCCGAAATCGCCGTCCCAGGCGCCCTCGACGAATCCGTCATCGCGCGTCGCGACACCGCCGCCGTGGCGCACGTGCACCGGCTGGCCGGGACGCGCGCGGGCGCACCACGCGAGCGAAGGCAGGTGGGAGAGCGGCTCGAACTCGATCTTCAGGATGCGCTCCTGGAATGCGCGGCGAGGCCGCGGCATCCGCCGACGGGAACGCGGCGGAGCGCCCGCGCATCAACCCAGCGGGGCGACCTTCATCACTTCCTCCGCGGTGGTCAGGCCCGCCGCGACCTTGACCGCGCCGGACACGCGCAGCGGCCGCATGCCGTCCTTGTACGCCTGTTCGCGAACGCGCGCGTCGTCGGCGTGCTCGTCGACGAGCTTCCTGATCGAAGGCGTCATCAGCATGATCTCGTAGAGGCCGATGCGGCCCAGGTAGCCGGTCATCCGGCACTCGACGCAGCCGACCGGATCCATCCACCCGGTCGCGGGGCGCTCGGACCGCCACGGCGACGTGAGCATCCGCCAGACGTCCTCCTCCGGCGGCTCCCCCGCGTTCTTGCAGTGCGGGCACAGCGTTCGTACCAGGCGCTGCGCCATCACGCCGAGCAGCGTCGAGTTGATCAGGTAGGCCGGCACGCCGAGGTCGAGCAGGCGCGTCACGGCGGTCGGCGCGTCGTTCGTGTGCAGCGTCGAGAACACGAGGTGGCCGGTGAGCGCCGCCTGCACCGCCATGTCGGCGGTGTCGCGGTCGCGGATCTCGCCGACCATGATGATGTCCGGATCCTGCCGCAGCAGCGTGCGCACGCCGCTCGCGAAGTCGACGCCGATCGACGTCTGGACCTGCATCTGGTTCAGCGCCGGCTCGATCATCTCGATCGGATCCTCGACCGTGCAGACGTTCACCTCCGGCGTCGCGAGCTGGCGCAGCGTCGAGTAGAGCGTCGTCGTCTTGCCCGAGCCGGTGGGCCCGGTCACGAGGACGATGCCGTGCGGCTCGCGCACCATCTGCTCCCAGTGCGCGCGATCGTCCGGAGTGAACCCCAGGTCGGTGAAGTCGCGGACCAGCACCTCGGGCGTGAAGATGCGCATCACGATCTTCTCGCCGAACGCGGTGGGCATCGTCGCGATGCGGAGCTCGACTTCCTGACCGTCGGGCGCGACGGTCTTGATGCGGCCGTCCTGGGGCCGGCGCTTCTCGACGATCTCCATGCGCGCGAGGAGCTTGATGCGCGAGGTCATCGCGAGCAGCACGGGCGTCGGAATCGCGTAGACCTGGTGGAGCACGCCGTCGATGCGGAACCGCACCTGTCCCACGTCGCGCCGCGGCTCGATGTGGATGTCGGAGGCGCGCTGCTCGAACGCGTACTGCCAGAGCCAGTCGGTGATGTGGACGACGTGGCTGTCGTTCGCGTCGAGCGTGCCGCGCTTCCCGAGCTCGACCAGCTGTTCGAAGTTCCGGGCGAGCGACGCCTGCCCGGGCTGCGCCGCGGACGCCTTCTTCATCGAGCGCGCGAGGTTGTAGAACTCGCCCAGGTAGCGCTTGATGTCGTCCGGATTGGCGAACACCAGCTCGACGTCGAGCTTCAGGATCGCGCCGAGCTCCTTCGCCCAGGAGCTGACGAACGGCTCGCCCGTCGCGACGGTGAGCTTCGTCGGCGTCACGGCGACCGGCAGGATCCGGAAGCGCTCGGCGTACGCGTTCGACATCGTCTGCGTGACCGCGGCCAGGTCGATCCTGAGCGGATCGATGTGCATGCAGCGCACGCCGAGCTTCGCGGCGAGCCACTCGACCAGCCAATCCAGCGTCATCGCCGGATGAGGCGCCTTCGCCGACTTCCAGTGCTGCGCGGCGACGAGCCCGAGCGGATGGTCGTACTGTCGCGTGCGCGTCCGGGCGAGGCGCTCCGCCTCGGCCCGCGGAACGAGACCGTCCGCGGCCATCAGCTTGAGGATGTCGTCGAGCCGCAGTCGTCGATCCTCGCCCCCTGCGGGATCGCGGAAGGCGCCCGGACGGGAGCCGGTCATCGGCGTGGACATCCGCGAACTCTACACGCGGTGTCGGCCGCGGTGCGGCGCACGCGGGCTTCCAGGGGGTTCCGGAAGCCCTTGCACGGCACGCCGTCGATCGATGACGTCACGTCCGCGTCGCGACGGTGCGCGCCGGCGTCCTGCGGCGGGAGCGTCGTGACGGAGACGTTCAGCGCCTCGGAGGTGCCTGGCCGCCCGGCGGCCCCTTCCCCGGCGGACCCTTTCCCGGCGGCGGTCCGCGGCCGGGTCCGAAGGACGGCGCCGACGAATCGGCCATCGACGGCTCGACCTCGCCGGCGACCACGGCCATCACGAGCGACTGCGGCGGCGCGGCCGGGTCGACCATGACGCGCGCGCCGGTGACGAACTGCGTCTTGCCGCCGAACCGGATGGTCGCACGCAGCGCGTGGAGGTCTCCGGTGAGCTTCGCGGGATCGACGGCCAGCGCGAACGGGATCGGAACCTGCCGCCCGTCGGTCCTGACCTTCGTTTCGGCGTTCAGGACCGGCTGCTCCAGCCGCGTCACGTCCATGAGCTGGACGACGAGCTCCGCGTCGGCCGGAAGCGTGACCTTCTCGCGGTAGACGATCGAACCGCGGAAGACCTTCGCCGCGGACTCCGCCTTGCCGGCCGCCGTAGCGGGCGCGGAGGCCGGCTCGACCGTCGAGCATCCGGGAACCATCATGACGGCGAGCGCCGCTGCGAGCGTGACGGAGAGCGACTTCATCGGGATTCGGGTCTTCATGCGGCGCGCACGATGCCACGGCGCGGCGGGAGACGCAAGAGGCTCAGCCCGCGCCGGCCCGCGCGGCGTCCGCCCCCCCGGGCGGCGCGGGCACGGCGGACGGGACGGGCACCTGGAACACCTCGCGCAGGTAGGCGACGTAGGACGGATCGTAGTCCATCGACTTCGACGGCTCGTCGCTGATCTTCGCGACCGGCTGGCCGTTGCACCGGGTCATCTTGATCACGATCGAGAGCGCGGGATGACCGACGTCGTTCGTCAGGTTGGTACCGATGCCGAACGCCACCTGGCTGCGCCCGCGGAAATGCTCGAACAGCCGGATCGCGAGCGGCACGTCGAGCTGGTCGGAGAACACCATCACCTTGCTCTTCGGGTCGATGCGCATCGCGCGGTAGTGGGCGATCAGCTTCTCGCCCCACTCGAACGGGTCGCCCGAGTCGTGTCGCACGCCGTCGAACAGCTTGCAGAAGAACAGGTCGAAGTCGCGCAGGAACGCGTCCATGCCGCACACGTCGGAGAGCGCGATCCCGAGGTCGCCGCGGTACTCCTTCGCCCACGTGTCGAACGCGAACCGCTGCGAGTCGCGCAGCCGCGGGCCCGCCGCCTGGCATGCCTGCAGGTACTCGTGCGCCATCGTGCCCAGCGGCGTGAGCTCGTGCCGCCGCGCGAGGTCGACGTTGCTCGTCCCCACGAACTTCGGCCCGATGCCGGACTTGAGCGTCGCGACGACCTCCTCCTGCCAGGCACGGCCGTGCCGCCGCCGCGTCCCGTAGTCGGCGATCCGGAAGTCGGGGTCCGCCACCGCGTTGATCTGCGCGACCTTGGCCCCGAGCCGGCGCCGGCCCTCCGCGAAGTCGGTCGCCGGGTAGGCGCGCCGGTTCCACAGCTCCGACACGATCGCGAGGAACGGCACCTCGAACATGATCGTGTGGAGCCAGGGGCCCTTGATCGCGATGTCGATCTCGCCGCGGCGGCCCGCGATCGGCCGCACGCGCACGAAGCGCTGGTCCATCTGGAACAGACCCAGCAGGTCGACGAAGTCGCTCTTCATGAACCGAAGGCGACGCAGGTAGTCGAGCTCGTCCCGCGTGAATCGCAGCGAGCACAGCTCGGCGATCTCGCGCTCGATCTCCGGGATGAACGGCACGAGGTCGACGCCCTCGCTGCGGCACTTGAACCGGTATTCGACGTGCGCACCCGGGAAGTGGTGGAGCACGACCTGCATCATCGTGAACTTGTACAGGTCGGTGTCGAGGAGCGACGGGATGATCATCGGGCGGGTAGAGGCGGCACGGGGCCGGCTCGCCCAATGGTACTCCCCCGCCCGACGGCGACGAACGCCGGCACTCACTCGACCGGACGCCCTCCGCCGGCGCCGGAATCCACGACCCGGATTCGGTATGCGAGCACGACCGAGGCGAGCGTGAACGCGACGGCGAGCCAGCCGACCCATCCGTAGCCGGCGAGCGAGCCGTCCGACGCACGGCCCACGATCGTGCCGGCCGCCAGCGCCGCCAGGCCCGCACCGAGTTGCTGGACGGCCGAGTTGAAGCTCATGAACGCGCCGCGCACGCGGGGCTGCGCGCTGCCCGAGATCAGCGCCATCGCGGGTCCGAAGCGGCCCGGCACCAGGATGAAGAACAGCGTCGACACCGGGAGGAACCATGCGAGCGAGGCGCGCGGCATGTGCGTGACCGCGAGGATCGGCGCGATCGACGCCACCGCGACGCAGGCGTAGACCCGCTTCTTCCCGAACCGGTCCGCCAGGCGGCCGATCACCTGGGCGGTGACGAGCGTCGCGACGCCGCCGACCGCGTACATCGCCGGGAGCTCGGATTCGAGCAGGCCGACGTTGGCGACCGCGTAGGCCGCGACGAACGGGATCACCGTGAAGCCCGCGAGCATCAGCGCCAGCATGAACGCGAACGCGCGCCAGTGGTTGCCTTCCCTCACGATCGCGTGCACGCGCTCGATCGGGCGGCGCGACCGCCCGTGCGCGACGTGTCCGGCGACCGGCGGGATCAGCCAGGACGCCACGAGGCCGACCGCAACCGAGACCGCCGCGACCGCCAGGAACGGCGCGCGCCAGCTGGCGTGCGTCGCGATCCACAGGCCGGCCGGGACGCCGATGATCGCCGCCAGCGAGAACGCGCTCGCGACCAGCGCGTTGGCGCGCGCGCGGCGCGCATAGGGCACGGTGTCCGCGACGATCGCGAGGATCTGGGCGCCCAGCACCCCGCCGAAGACGCCCGCGAGGATGCGCGCCGCGAGGAGCGCCTCGTAGCCGGGCGCGAGCCCGCACAGCGCGGTCGCGAGCACGAAGCCCCCGTAGAGCGAGAGGAGCGCGTGCCGGCGGTCGTAGCGGTCGATCACGAACACCGAGAGGAGCCCGCTGGCGGCCGCGGCGAACGTGTACGCGGACACGAGCACGCCGAACGCCTGCGGCCCGATGCCCCACAGCCGCATGAGCTGCGGCGCGAGCGGCATCATGATCATGAAGTCGACGATGTGCGTGAACTGGATCGCGGCGAGCGTGGCGAGCAGCCCGAGCTCGCGCCGGCGCGGCAGCGCCGCCTGCGCGGTCGGGTCGGCGCTCATCTCCGACCGCGCGTCACGGCGCCGCCGAGACGCGTCCGACGACGCGTCCGGCACGGTCGATGACCAGGCCCTCGCCCACGGCGGTCGACTCGCCCGCGGCCGCGATGATGTTCATCTGATGCGTCACCAGGACGAGCGTGCCCGGACCCTGCCAGCGCTTCGCGCTTTCGAGCACCTCGCGCGTGCGCCCGGGCTCCGTCGCGCGGTCGCCGAAGAACGAGTCGAGCGGCGGCCATTCCTCGACGCGTCCGAACGCCAGACGCGCGGTGTCGAGGCAACGGCACCAGCGCGAGGACAGCACCGCGCCGATCGCGACGCCGCGCGACGCGAGCCGCTTCCCTATGGCGTCCGACTGCGCCCGTCCTTCGGCCGAGAGGTTGCGCTGCGTCGCGCAGTCGTCGAGCCGGAATCCGGCGGGATCGCCGACGCCGGGGTCGGTCGCCGCGTGGCGCAGGAGGAGCGTGTGCCCGCCCGCGGCGAGCGCCGACCATGCGGCGGACTCGTCCGCCCGCGCGATCGGCAGAGCGGCGAGGAAGAGGCACAGGGCGGCCGGACCGGCGAACGCTGGGTGCACCCGCACAGGATCGCACATCCGGGCGCCGGCCGGGAGGACGGGCGCCTCGACAAACCGCCGCGCTTCGCTATGATGCCGCGCATGCTCGTCAACTGCGTCGCCTACCAGAACGGCCGCAAGCTCGCCGACCTGCCGGTCGAGGACATCAGCGAATACGTGAGCCGGCCAGACTGCTTCGTGTGGGTCGCGCTGTCCGATCCGACCGACGAGGAGCTCGACCTGATGGCCGAGGAGTTCGGCCTGCACGAGCTCGCGGTCGAGGACGCCAAGCGCCCGCACCAGCGGCCCAAGCTCGAGGAGTACGGCGACGAGCTCTTCGCGGTGTTCCATACCGTCGAGCGCGAGTCGCCTGACGGCGACCTGGTCGAGGGCCAGGTCGCCGTCTTCGTCGGGCGAAACTACGTGCTGTCGGCGCGCCACCGCACCGGGAAGGGCTTCGCCGACGTGCGCCAGCGCACCGAGCGCGAGCCCGATCTCCTGCGCCACGGATCCGGCTACGTGTTCTATGCGCTGATGGATGCGATCGTCGACCGGTACTTCCCGGTCCTCGATTCCCTCGAGGACAAGCTCGAGCAGCTCGAGGAATCGATCTTCCGCTCGACGCCGACGCGCGCGAGCATCGAGGCCTTCTACGACCTCAAGCACGAGGTGATGGTGCTGAAGCACGCGGTCGCGCCGCTGATGGAGGTCGCGGGCAAGCTCTACGGCGGGCGCGTACCGGCGCTGTGCACGGGACTGGGCGAGTACTTCCGGGACGTCTACGACCACCTGCAGCGCGTCAACACCGCGATCGAGCAGATGCGCGAAATGCTGCAGACCGCGATCTCGGTGTCGTTCACGCTCATCAACCTGGCCGAGAGCGAGACGACCAAGCGACTCGCGGCCTGGGGCGCGCTGATCACGATCCCGACGCTGATCGCGGGCATCTACGGCATGAACTTCCATCACATGCCGGAGCTGAACTGGGTGTTCGGCTATCCGCTGGCGATCGGACTGATGGCGTCGGTCGACGGCTACCTGATCTACCGGTTCAGAAAGGCGGGCTGGCTGTAGTGCGGGACGGCCCGGCGGTGGCGCGGTCCACCGCTGCGAGCAGTGCGCACTTCCCCCCGGAGGGCGGGGGCGGTCAGGTCGGGCCGTCGTCGTCCTTCGCGAACATCGGGAACACGCGCCGCGGCATCGACGGCGGCCTCCGCGGCCAGTCCGGCTGCAGCGTCAGATGCCGGATGCCGAACCGCTCGCGCATCCGGCGCTGGGCCGCGGCGAGCACGACCGGCCACGCGTCGCCCGACTCGACGCCCATGTGGGCGGACAGAGCCACCTCGTCGGCGCCCATCGCCCACACGTGGAGGTCGTGCACGTCGCGCACGCCGGGAATCGCCGCGAGCGCGCGGCCGATCTCGGTGTAGTCGAGGTGGGCGGGCACGCGCTCCATCAGCACGTCGGACGTCTGGCGCAGCAACCGCCACGTCGAGCGCAGGATCAGCAGCGCGACGACGACCGACAGGATCGGGTCGATCGGCATCCAGCCCGTGGCGAGGATCACCGCACCCGCGACGATCGCCGCGACCGAGCCGAGCAGGTCCCCCATCACATGCAGCAGCGCGGCGCGTGCGTTGACCGACCCGGTCGCGCCGGACAGCCGCCATGCGACGAACAGGTTGACGGCGAGGCCCGCGACCGCGATGCCCAGCACGGTGGCGCCCTCGACCGGCTCGGGGGCGACCAGGCGCCGCGCCGCCTCCACGACGATCGCGACGACGATCGCGAGCATCGCGATCGCGTTGACGAACGCCGCGAGCACTTCCGCGCGGCCGTGGCCGTAGGAGGCGCGTGCCGTGGGCGGCCTGCTCGCGTACGCGTGCGCGAAGAGCGCGAGGCCGAGCGACGCGGAGTCCGTCACCATGTGGCCCGCGTCGGACAGCAGCGCAAGCGAGCCCGACCACCAGCCGGCGATCGCCTCGACCGCGGCGAAGCCGAGCGTG
>CALDKM010000411.1:0-1836 GCA_937898875.1 uncultured Pseudomonadota bacterium
CGGAGGCCGAGGCCGCACGCATCCTGCAGATATGCAACGCCTGCCGCTACTGCGAGGGCTACTGCGCGGTGTTCCCGGCGATGACGCGCCGGCTCGAGTTCGGCCGCGACGACGTGCACTACCTCGCGAACCTGTGCCACAACTGCGGCGCGTGCCTGCACGCGTGCCAGTACGCGCCGCCGCACGACTTCGGCGTGAACGTGCCGCGCGCGATGGCCCAGGTGCGTCAGCGGACCTACACCGAGTACGCGTGGCCGTCGTCGCTGGGAGTGCTCTACCGGAACAACGGCATCGTGCTGGCGCTTGCGCTCGCCGGCGGCCTCGCGCTGTTCCTCGTGCTCCTGCTCGCGATGAAAGGCAGCGTGCTGCACGCGCCGCTCGCCGGCGACTTCTACGCGGTGTTCCCGCACAACCTTCTGGTGGCGATGTTCGGGGCGGTGTTCGGGTTCGCGGTGCTGGCGCTCGCAATCGGCGTGCGCCGGTTCTGGCGCGACGCGTCGCCGGGGGCGGGGTCGGGTGAGGCGTTCGCGGAGGCCGCCGCGAGCGCGCTCGCGCTCGAGTACCTCGACGGAGGGCACGGCGAGGGTTGCAACGAGGCGGACGACCGCTATACGCTGGCGCGGCGCAGGTTCCACCACTTCACGTTCTACGGCTTCCTGCTGTGCTTCGCGGCGACGTGCGTGGCGACTGTCTATCACTACGCGCTGGGGCGGCCGGCGCCCTACGGGTTCACCGAGCTTCCCGTGCTGCTCGGTACCGCGGGCGGCATCGGACTCCTGATCGGGCCGGCCGGCCTCCTGTGGCTGAATCTGCGTCGCGCGCCGCTGCACGGGGATCCCGCCCAACGGCCGATGGACCGCGGATTCATCGTGCTGCTGTTCGGGACGAGCCTCACGGGTCTCGCGCTGCTCGCCTGGCGCGACACGGGCGCGATGGGGCTGCTGCTCGCGATCCACCTGGGGTTCGTGATGGCGTTCTTCGCGACGATGCCGTACGGCAAGTTCGCGCACGGCGTTTACCGGGGCGCGGCGCTCGCCAAGTGGTCGATCGAACGACGGCGGCCGAACCCGCTGCAGATCGGTTCGGAGTGACCGGCCGCGCCGGCGCGCGCGCCGCGGACGGTTCAGCTGCGGCCGGGATCCCGCCGAGCGGCGTCGGCGGGCGCGCCTTCCGCCGTCCGCGCGCGGATCGCCGCGAGGATGCCCTGCAGCAGCGCCGACGGCGTCGGCGGGCATCCGGGCACCTCGGCGTCGACCGGGATCACGCTGGAGACGCGCCCCAGCGTCGCGTAGCTCTCGCCGAAGATCCCGCCGGTGCATCCGCAGTCGCCGACCGCGACGACGAGCTTCGGCTCGGGCGTCGCGTCGTAGGTGCGCTTGAGCGCGATCGCCATGTGCTTCGACACCGGGCCGGTCACGAGCAGCATGTCCGCGTGCCGCGGGCTCGCGACGAACTTGATGCCCATGCCCTCGATGTTGTAATAGGGATTGCCGAGCGCGTGGATCTCGAGCTCGCAGCCGTTGCAGGAGCCCGCATCGACCTGCCGGATCGTCAGCGCGCGGCCGAGCGTGCGCAGCACATCGGCCTGCAGTCGCGCCGTCTTCGCCATCTCGTCGGCGGGCGCGGGCGGCGCCTCGGTGCGCATGCCGGTCTTCGCGATCTGCTTCAGGATCCGCAGCATCGTCAGAGGTCCTGTCCGCTGTACGAGAGGTTGAACGATTTGTTGATGAGCGGGAAGTCGGGAACGATGTTCCCGATCACCGCGTGCTCGAGCACCGGCCAGTTCGCCCACGACACGTCGTGCGGGTGGCAGCGGCGGATCGACCCGTCCGGTCC
>CALDKM010000412.1:0-12731 GCA_937898875.1 uncultured Pseudomonadota bacterium
AAGGCGCTCGGGGCGACCCCCGTGCTGATGCCCCTCGGCGAAGTGTTCCCGGCGCTCCAGTCGGGCGCGCTCGACGCGGCCGAGCTCGCGACGCCCTGGTTCGACATGGGCTACGGCCTCTTCAAGGCCGCGAAGTACTACTACAGCCCGGGATTCCACGAGCCGGGGCACACGCTCGAGCTGATGTTCAACAAGAAGGTCTGGGAGAGCTTCAGCGCCGCCGACCAGTCGCTGCTGACGCTGGCCGCGCACGCCGAGCTGCTGCATTCCGAGGCCGAGGTGCTCGCCAACGACCCCGACGCGCTCGAGCAACTGACCGGCAAGTTCGGCGTGCAGCTCCGCGCGTTCCCCGACGACATCCTGCGCGCGATGCAGAAGGCCGCGGCGGAGATCATCCCCGCGGCCGTCGCCGGCGACCCGATGGCGAAGAAGATCTTCGAATCCTATTCGGCGTTCCAGAAGAAGGTCCAGCCGCGCGGCCTCCTGATGCCGGGAGCGGTGTGGCAGATGCGCAGGCTCTGACGACCATGGCGGGCAGGAGCGACGCGCGCGGCGACCGTCCGCTCGCCGGCGCGCTCGATCGCGTCGGCGAGTCGGCCGGCCGCGCGTTCGCGTGGCTGACCCTCGCCTGCGTGCTCGTCTGCTTCGCGGTCGTCGTGCTCCGGTACGGATTCAACCTCGGCTACATCTGGATGCAGGAGCTCTACGTCTGGCTGCACGCCATCGTGTTCACCGGCTGCGCGGGGTATGCGCTGAAGCACGACAAGCACGTCCGCGTCGACGTCTTCTATGCGCGCATGTCGGAGCGAGCCAGGGCGTGGGTGAACCTCGGCGGCGCGTCGCTCATGATCCTTCCGTGGATGGGCGTCACCGCCTGGCTGGCCTGGCCCTGGATCGCCAGCTCCTGGGCCACGCGCGAGAGTTCGGGCATGCCCGACGGCATGCCGGGGCTTTACGTGCTCAAGGCCATGCTGCTCGTGATGGCGGCGCTGCTGTCGCTGCAAGCCGTCGCGCTCGCTGCGCGTTCGCTGCGGACGCTGCGGGGGCGCTGAACGATGCCCGGCGCGGGAGAACTCCTCAGCATCCTGCTGCTGCTTTCGTCGCTGGCGGTCATGATGATCGGCTTCGGCGTGGCCTTCTCGCTCGCCGCGCTCGGCCTGCTGTTCGCCGCGCTGGGCGGCGCAGTGGGCGCGTTCGAGCTACGGCTGCTGACCGCGTTGCCGGGCCGCCTCTTCAGCATCATGCAGAACGAGGTGCTGGTGGCCGTCCCGCTGTTCATCTTCATGGGGACGGTCCTCGAGCGCTCGGGCATCGCCGAGGAACTGCTCGAGACGGCGGGGCGGCTGTTCGGACCGCTGCGCGGCGGCGTCGCGATCTCGGTGGTGCTGGTGGGCGCCGTGTTCGCCGCATCGACCGGGATCGTCGGCGCGGCGGTCGTGACGATGGGCATGATCAGCCTGCCGCTGATGCTGCGCATCGGCTACGACCCGCGGGTCGCCACGGGGACGATCTGCGCGTCGGCGACGCTCGCCCAGATCATCCCGCCGTCGACGGTGCTCATCTTCGTCGGCGACATGCTCCAGGCGGCGAACAGCCAGGCGCAACTCTCCCGGGGCAACATGGCGCCCGACCCGGTGTCGGTGGGCGACCTGTTCTTCGGCGCGCTCGTGCCCGGCCTCCTGCTCACCGTCGCCTACGTGGTCTGGATCGCAGTGCTCGGCTTGTTGCGTCCCGATGCCGTTCCGCCCATGCCTGCCCGGGACGCGCACGTCGGTCCCTTGATCCGGCGCGCGTTGCGGGCGCTCCTGCCGGCGCTGGTGCTGGTGCTCGCCGTGCTCGGGTCGATCCTCGTCGGCGTGGCGACGCCGACCGAGTCCGCGGCCGTGGGCGCCGTCGGCGCGATGGTGCTGGCCGCGGGAAGGGGGACGCTGAGCCGCGACATGCTCGCGGGCGTCGCGCAGACCACGGCGAAGCTGTCCTCGATGGCGTTCATGCTGCTCTTCGGCGCGTCGGTCTTCATCCTCGTGTTCCGCGGCCTGGGCGGCGATGTCCTCGTGGAAGGCATGCTCAGGTCGCTGCCCGGCGGCCTGCACGCCGCGCTTGCGGTCGTCATGGTCGTCGTCTTCGTGCTCGGGTTCTTCCTCGATCCCTTCGAAATACTGTTCATCATCGTGCCGATCGCATGTCCGGCGTTGATCATCATGGGCGCCGACCCGCTGTGGCTGGGAGTGCTCATCGCGCTCAACCTGCAGACCAGCTTCCTCACGCCGCCCTTCGGATTCTCGCTGTTCTACCTGCGCAGCGTCGCGCCGCCCGCGGTCACGACCGGGCACATCTATCGCGGGATCGTGCCGTTCGTCGCGATCCAGCTCCTCTCGATCGCCGCCGTGTGGATGATGCCCTCGCTCGCGACCGGTCTTCCGCGGCGTTTTCTCGGGTACTAGCCTGGCAATGACTGCGGTCCTCGTCGTCGGAACCATGGACACCAAGGGGCGCGAGTGCGCCTACCTAGCGGACCGGATCCGGGAGCTCGGCTGCGATGTCGTGGTCATGGATGTCGGCATCCTGGGCGAGGCGGACGAGATCCGCTGCGACATCACGCGCCGCGCGGTCGCCGAAGCCGCCGGCACGACGCTCGAGGCGCTGCGGCACGCGGGCAGTCGCGGCAAGGCCGTCGAGGGGATGCGCGAAGGCGCACGGCGCATCGCCCGGACGCTTGCCGGCGAGGCACGGATCCATGGCGCGATCTCGCTCGGCGGGGCCGAGGGCGCGGTCCTGGCGGCCGTGGTGATGCAGGAATTTCCCCTCGGTCTTCCGAAGTCGATCGTTTCGCCGATCGCGTCGGGCCGGCGCACGTTCGGGCCGTTCGTCGGCATCGCCGACGTCAGCGTGACGCACTCGGTCGTCGACATCCTCGGTCTCAACACGATCGCGCGGCCGATCTACGACACCGCCGCCGCGGGCGTGGCCGGCGCCGCGCACGCCTACGCGAGGCGGCCACGGGACGGCGACCCTGCCGTCGGGCGGCGGCAGGTGGCGGCGACGATGCTGGGCAACACGACGCGCCCGCTCATGAGCATCCGCCGCCGGTTCGAGGCCGACTGCGGCGACCTTGTGATCTTCCACGCCAACGGCGTAGGCGGCGCGGCGCTCGAGGCGCTGGTCGAGACGGGGCGCGTCGACGGGGTGATCGACTACACGCTTAGCGAGATCATCGGCCACATCGCGGGCGGCTTCCACGACGCGGGGCCGACGCGGCTCGAGGCGGCGGGACGACGAGGCCTGCCGCAGGTCGTCGTGCCCGGATGCGTCGACTTCATGGTCTGCGGCCCGCGCGACGAGGTCCCGGCGCATTGGCGGGGCCGGCCGAGCTACTTCCACAATCCCGAGTTCACGCTGGTTCGCGCGACGCGCGACGAGCAGCTGGAAGCCGCGCGCCAGGTCGCCGCGAAGCTCAACGCCGCGCGCGGGCGGGTCGTGCTGATGGTTCCGACGCGGGGACTGTCGGTGCCCAACTGCGAGGTCGATCAGCTCGGCACCCCCGGCGCTTTCTGGGATCCGCCGCTCGACGCCGCGTTCCGCGCGGCGCTCCGGCGCGATCTGGACTCCCGCATCGAATACCGCGAGCTCGATGCGCACATCAACGACGATTCGTTCGCCCTGGCCGTGCTGGAGACCGCTAGGGCGGTGTTTTCCGGTTAGGCCCACAGGAGATTCGCACATGGCGGCACCCAAGGAGCGCGCATCGGCCAAGGCGGCGCGAGCGCAGGAACCGGCACGCGGCAGGGCGTGGGAACCCGGTGCAGGCGAGGCGTGGAGCGAGGCGAGCGGCCCCGCCGCCCACGTCAAGCCCAGCCATCAGGACGAGGCGCACGCACCGCGCCGCAAGACGCTCGACCTCGGGTTCCCGTCGTGGTGTCTCGGCGACGTCTGTGCGGCCGACGTTAAGGAATACCTGCGGCACAGCGACACGATCCTGATCCCCAAGGCTTCGCTCGAGCAGCACGGGGCGCACCTGCCCTTGTTCTGCGACAGCATCACGGCCGACGAGGTCGCCAGGCGCGCGGGCCGCAAGGCCGGCATCCTCTACACGCCGACGCTGTGGATGGGCTACAGCCCGCAGCACCTCAAGGCGCCCGGCGAGGGGACAGGCACGATCACGCTGCGCGTCGACACCTACCTCAACCTGCTCTACGACATCGGCCGCTCGCTGATCCACCACGGATTCAGGCGACTCGTCTTCGTCAACGGCCACGGCTCGAACGTGAAGGTCGTCGATCCCGTGCTGCGCAAGCTGCGATCCGAGACCGGCGCACTCATCGCCTACTACAGGCCGTACGCCGAGCGCTACCTCGGCATGCTCGAGGACGTGCTCGAAGGGCCGATCGAGGAGACGCCGGGCTGGCATGCGGGCGAGCTCGAGACCTCGCAGTGTCTGTGCCACGACCCCCGACTGGTGCGCATGGAACGCGCCGTGAAGGACAAGGCGCGCGCGCCGGCCTGGCTGGGAAGCGGATGGACGAAGAAAGACGGCATGCCCGACATCGAGTTCCAGGGCTACCGCTACTTCGACATGCCGTTCGAGCACGGCGAGTTCACCGAATCCGGCGTCATGGGCAATCCGCACCGGGCCGCGGCCTACAAGGGCGAGATCGCGTTCAACCGCTTCGCCAACCATCTGATCGACGCGGTGCACGAGTTCGAGAAGGTCGACGTCAAGGTGCGCAACGCCGACTGGACCGCCGGCAAGACGATGGGTGGCACGGCATGAGCTTCACCGATCGGCCGTCGTACCGAACTGCCGCTCCGATGGCGGACTTCGACGCCCGCGCGCTCGCGGCGTCGCTGGCGGAGATCATCGGGCCCGACCGCGTCCTCTACGGGCCCGAGGCGCGTCGGCGCCATCCGGGTGACATGAGCTGGCTCACTTACGTCCATGCGCAGCACGGCAGGCCGCTCAATGGCCAGGACGTGGTCGCGAGCCCGCGGTCGACCCGGGAGGTCGCCGACATCCTGAAGCTCGCCGCGCGGATGAAGGTCCCGGTGACGCCGGCGGGCGGGGCCTCCGGCGTGCAGGGCGCGGCCAACGCGACCTGCGGCGGCATTCTGCTCGACCTCCGGTCGATGACGCGCGTGCGGCACCTCGACCGCAGGTCGCTGACCTGCACGGTCGAGGCGGGCATGATCGTCAAGACGTTCGAGGAGCAGCTGAACGCTCAGGGGCTGAGCTTCACGCACTATCCGGCATCGGCGGAATGGGCGAGCATCGGAGGCTGCGTCGCCGCCAGGGGCTCGGGTGTGCTTTCGACCAAGTACGGCACGATCCAGGATCACGTGCTGTCGGCCGAGGTGGTGCTTGCCGACGGGGACATCGTCCAGTTGCCCGCCCTGCCCCGGCACGGCGTCGGGCCGGAGCTGACCCAGCTGTTCGTCGGAAGCGAGGGCACGCTCGGCGTCGTCACGGCGGTCACGGTGCGGCTCCGCCATCTTCCCGCGCACCGGAAGTTCGCGGCCTACCGCTTCGACGATCTCGCGCGCGGGATCGAGGCCGGCCGGCGCATGATGACGAGCGGCGTGCGTCCCGCCGTGATGCGGCTCTACGACCGGGAGGCTGCGATCCACAGCCTGGAGCGCGCGGTGTCGGCGGGGCTCGACGGCGAGACGATGATCGTCATGTTCGACGGCGACCACCCGACGCTGGTGGACGCCGAGTCGGCGGTCTGCCGCGACATCTGCGCAGGCGAGGGCGCCCGCGAGCTCCGGGCCGGCATCGGCGAGTCGTGGTGGGACAAGCGCTACGTCTTCTACTACCCGCCGCACGCGCCCCAGTTGCCGCAGATCTGGTGCACGATGGACGTGGCGGCGGACTTCACCCGCATCGAGGCCGTCTACCGGAACGTGACTCGCGCGATGCGCGAGGCGGTCGACCCGTCATGGGGAATGACGGTCAAGACGCACCTGTCGCACTGGTACGACTGGGGATCGATGATCTACCCGCGATTCGGGATTCCGAAAGGGCCCGACGACCTCGACGCCGCGCTGGACCTCCACGACGCCATCGTGCGCGCGGCGACGCTCGCGGCGATCGAGGCCGGCGGCGTCATCAACGACCATCACGGCGTGGGCATGCGGCTCGCGCCGTTCCTCGAGCAGCAGTTCGGCCCGACGGGCATGCGGCTCCTGCGCCGGATCAAGCACGGACTCGATCCGGACCACGTGCTCTGTCCGGGCAAGCTCGCGTTGCACCCGGACGGACAGGGCGCGCGCCCGACCGTCGTTCCGGCCGCGCGAACGCCTTAGCGTTTCGGATCACGCGATGCTGACGTCCGCCGACAGGTACACGTCCTGGATCGCGTTGAGCAGCGCCACGCCGTCCTTCATCGGCTTCTGGAAGGCCTTGCGTCCGGAGATGAGGCCCATGCCGCCGGCGCGCTTGTTGATCACCGCGGTGCGCACGGCGTCGTGGAGGTCGTTCTCGCCCGAGGCGCCGCCGGAATTGATGAGCCCCGACCGGCCCAGGTAGCAGTTCGCCACCTGGTAACGCGCGAGGTCGATCGGGTGGTCGCTCGCGAGCTCGCTGTACATCCGCTTGTCGGACTTGCCGTACGGGTTCTCCTTCGTGTTGAGCGCCAGGTACCCGCCATTGTTCTCCGGCAGCTTCTGCTTGACGATGTCGGCCTCGAGCGTCACGCCGAGATGGTTCGCCTGGCCGGTGAGGTCGGCCGACACGTGGTAGTCGACGTCCCGCTTGAAGGCCGGGTTGCGCAGGTAGCACCACAGCACGGTGGCCATGCCCATCTCATGGGCGGCCTCGAAGGCCTTGCCGACCTCGACGATCTGGCGACCGGACTCGGGCGAGCCGAAGTAGACCGTCGCCCCGACGGCCACGGCCCCCATGTTCCTGGCCTGCCTGATGCTGGCGAAGACGATCTGGTCGTACTTGTTCGGATAGGTCAGGAACTCGTTGTGATTGAACTTCAGGATGAACGGAATCCTGTGCGCGTACCTGCGCGAGCACGCGCCGAGCACGCCCAGCGTCGACGCCACGGCGTTGCATCCGCCTTCGATCGCCAGCTTCACGATGTTCTCGGGATCGAAGTACGCCGGGTTCTTCGCGAACGAGGCGCCCGCGCTGTGCTCGATGCCCTGGTCGACCGGGAGGATGGACAGGTAGCCCGTCCCGCTCAGCCGGCCGTGGCCGAACATCTGCTGCAGGCTGCGCATCACCGCCGGCGGGCGATCGCTCGGCGCCACGACGCGATCCACGAAATCGCTCCCCGGCAAGTGCAGCAATGCCTTGGGTATTCCCTTGCACACGTGCGTGAGCAGGCCGGCGCCTTCCGCGCCCAGCAATCCAATGATGTCGGTCATCGCGAAATCTCCTCAATGGGCATGCGCTCGACGAAACGGGTCTCGTCGTCGCGCGGCGGCATTCTGCGGGCAACGGGGATGCGGAGGCACGGCGTCACGGGCGCGCCGCGCCGCGCGCCCCCCTGAGACTTGCCTGCGCGGCGGCGAGTCGCGCGATGGGCACGCGGGGCGCCGAGCAGGAGACGTAGTCGAGTCCGGCGTCGTGGCAGAAGCGGATGGCGTCCGGCTGCCCGCCATGCTCGCCGCAGATGCCTATGACGAGCCCCGGCCGCGCGCCGCGCCCCCAGTCGACCGCGAGCCGGATCAGGCGTCCCACGCCGTCGACGTCGAGCATCTCGAACGGGTTGTCGGGCAGGATGCCGGATTCGACGTACCTCGGCAGGAACTTGTTCTCGGCATCCTCGCGCGAGAAGGAGAACGTGGCCTGCGTGAGGTCGTTGGTGCCGAACGAGAAGAAGTCCGCCAACTCGGCGAGCGCGGCGGCGCCCATGCAGGCGCGCACGACTTCGACCATCGTGCCGAACCGGCAGTCGAGCTGCACCCCGTGGCGTGCCTCGATCTCCGCCCGCAGCGCGTCGACCATCGCCTTGACGCGCCTCAACTCCTCGGCCGCGCAGACCTGCGGCACCATGATCTCGGGATGCACGACGATGCCTTCCTTCGTGCACTCGGCCGCGGCCTCGAGGATGGCGCGGATCTGCATCTCGTAGATTTCCGGAAAGCTCAACCCGAGCCGCACGCCGCGATGCCCGAGCATGGGATTCACCTCCGAGAGCACGCGCACCTTCCGCAGCAGCGCCTCGCGCCACTCGAGCGCCGCGTCGGCGCTCCTCGCCTCCCGGTACCGGGCAAGGCTCGCCTGCAGCTTGCCGAGGCTCTCGACGTAGTCGCGCGGAAGCTCCGGGTCGAGGAGCTTCAGCGTCTCCGGGAGCTCGGCCACCGAGCGGGCGGCCCGCTGCAGGTTCCGCAACTGACCGATCTCGAACTCGAGTTGCGAAGCGGTCGGCAGGAATTCGTGCATCGGCGGATCGAGCAGCCGCACGGTCACCGGCAGCCCCGCCATCGCCTGGAAGATGCCCTTGAAGTCGGCGCGCTGGATCGGGAGCAGCTTGTCGAGCGCGACGCGCCGCTCGGCGAGCGTGTCGGCCAGGATCATGTCCTGCACGATGGGAAGGCGCTGCGAGTCGTTGAACATGCGCTCGGTGCGGCAGAGCCCGATTCCCATCGCGCCGTACTCGCGGGCCCGGGCCGCATCGCGTGGGGTGTCGGCATTGGCCATGACCTCGAGGCGCGCCACTTCGTCCGCCCACGCCAGCAGCGTCGCCAGTTCGCCGAAGAACTGCGCCTCCACGGTCGGTATCCTGCCGGCGTAGACGTTCCCCGTCGTGCCGTCGATGGTGATCACGTCGCCTTCCTGAAGCGTCGTCTCCCCGATCTTCGCGGTGCGGCCGCGCACGTCGATCCCGATGGCGTCGCAGCCGGAAACGCAGGGCTTACCCATGCCGCGCGCGACCACCGCCGCGTGCGAGGTCTTGCCACCGCGGCTGGTCAGGATCCCCTGCGCGGCGAAGAAGCCGTGGATGTCCTCGGGCTTGGTCTCCTCGCGGACGAGGATCACGTTGTCGCCCTCCCGGCCGCGCCGCTCGGCCGTGTCCGCGTCGAACACGATGGCACCCGACGCCGCGCCGGGCGACGCGGGCAGGCCCTGCGCAAGCGATCGAGACGTGTGCGCAGGGTCGAGCGTCGGCACGAGCAGCTGCTCGAGCAGTATCGCGTTGATTCGGTCGAGCGCCCGGTCCTTCGTGATCAACCCTTCGGCGACCATCCCGACCGAGCTCGTCACCATGGCGCGCGCGTTCATCTTCCCGTTTCGGGTCTGCAGGCAGTAGAGCCGGCCGCGCTCGATCGTGAACTCGAAGTCCTGCACTTCCCTGTAGTGGGCCTCGAGCTTGTCGCGCAACTCGACGAGCTGCCGGAACATCCCGGGCATCTCCTGCGCCATCGCCGCGATCGGCTTGGGCGTGCGTATGCCCGCGACGACGTCCTCGCCCTGCGCGTTCACCAGGTACTCGCCGTAGATCACGTTCTCGCCGGTGCCCGGATTGCGGGTGAAGCCGACGCCGGTGGCGGAATCGTCGCCCATGTTGCCGAAGACCATCGTGCACACATTGACCGCGGTGCCGTTGGCCATCGCGGGCGTGATCCTGAACTGGCGCCGGTAGTCGACCGCGCGCTTGCCGTTCCAGGACCGGAACACCGCCTCGATCGAGCGTTCGAGCTGCTCGTGGGGGTCGACGGGAAGCGGCTGGCCGGTGTGGTCGCGGTAGACGGCCAGGAAGGCCTGCGCGAGCTCCTCGAGCGCATCGGCGCCCAGCTCGACGTCGTGCACCGCGCCATGCTTGCGCTTGACCGCGGCCATCGCGTCGTCGAACGCTTCGTCGGGAATGCCCATCGCGATCTTGCCGAACAGCTGGACGAACCGCCGGTAGGCGTCCCACGCGAAGCGCTCGTTTCCCGTCTGGGCGATGAGGCCCGTCAGCGTCGCCGGGTTGAGTCCCAGGTTGAGGATCGTGTCCATCATCCCGGGCATCGACATCGCCGACCCCGAGCGGACGGAAACGAGGAGCGGATGGGTCGCCGAACCGAAGGACTTGCCGGTCTTGCGCTCGAGCTCCGCGACGTGCGCGCGGACATCGTCCATCAACGCGCCGGGCAGCCGCTGCTCCTCGAGGTACGCAAGGCAGGCCGCGGTGGTGATGACGAATCCCGGCGGGACGTTGAGGCCGATCTGGGTCATGGCGCACAGGTTCGCACCTTTGCCGCCCAGCAGCATCCGGTCGCCGGCATCTCCTTCCTCGAACGTGTAGATGTACTTTCGCGCGCTCATGGATCCTCGGTGAACGATGTTGTCGGGCGTCCGGGTGCCCGCCGCGCGCCCGATGCTTAGCGGCGACGGCGGCGTGACGATTCAGTACGGAGACATACGTGTCCCTTCTCTGCGGGAACCGGGTCCGGCGGGTTCGGCGCGGACGGAAACGCCGTCCCGCTCCTTCCCTTCGCGCGTTCTCTTGATTGACCTTAGGCTGCGGCGCATCGCGCGTGTTGATTTCCATCAACCCGCATCCGCGTCGTCGATCGGCCGCGTCCGTCGACGCTTCGCGCTCCTGCGGCATGCCGGCCGGGGGTCGCGGGCGCGGTGGAGCGTCGACCGGTGTCCCGCCAGCCGCACGACGGCGCGAGTGAGGCAGCCGGAACTTGCGGATGCTTGATCGACGTCAAGCAGACCCCGCCAACGGCGCGTAGATTGAAAGCTACAACAAGGACAGGGAGACCGGGGCGTGGTTCCGGGTTGAAGGAGGAAACGATGCCGACACCTGATGCCAACACGAAGCGGCCCGCGGCCCGGAAGGCGCCGGTCGCGATGACTCCGTTTTCGAGGAAGACGCAGGCCCGCGTGATTCCCGCGCCCGCGGCGGAAGCGGCGCACGTTCCGGCGCGCCTGTCGGACGCGCAGCGAACGATGATCGCCGAACTGGCGTACTACCGCGCCGAGCGGCGGGGCTTCGCTCCGGGCGGCGAGTTGCAGGATTGGCTCGAGGCCGAAGCCGAGGTGCGGGACCGGCGGGACGCATAGCGGCTTCCGCGCGCGGCACGGCGCTCGGCTCCCCCCGAGACTGTCAGGCTGAACCGCGATGAACATTGCGGCCGAGCCGGACCTGCTCGATGCGCTCATGCGCGGCGGTCGCGCGCGCGCCTCGCCGGGTCCGCTGACCAGGCATACGCTGGCGCTGATCCTGGCCGGGGGCAGGGGAAGCCGGCTCGCCGAGTTGACGAACTGGCGCGCGAAGCCGTCCGTGCCGTTCGGCGGCAAGTTCCAGATCATCGACTTCGCGCTGTCGAACTGCGTCAATTCCGGCATCCGCCGCATCGGAATCTGCACGCAGTACAAGGCGCAGAGCCTCATCCGTCACCTGCAGCGCGGATGGAGCTTCCTCGACGGCCGGTTCGACGAGTTCGTCGAACTGCTGCCCGCCCAGCAGCGGATCGAGGCGACGTGGTACCAGGGCACCGCGGACGCCGTCTACCAGAATCTCGATCTCCTTCGGCGCCACGACCCGCGGTACGTGCTGATCCTGGCCGGCGACCACGTCTACAAGATGGACTACGGCCGGATGCTCGAAGACCACGTCGAGGCGCGCGCGCAGATGACCATCGCGTGCATCGACGTTCCGCTCGCCGACGCGAGCTCGCTGGGCGTGATGGCGGTGGACGGCGAGCGCCGGATCCTGCGGTTCCAGGAAAAGCCTGCTCGGCCGGCGGCCCTGCCGGGCCGTCCCGACCGGGCACTCGCCAGCATGGGCATCTACGTGCTCGACGCGGCCTTCCTGTACGAGGAGCTCCTGCGCGACGCCGACGATCCCTGTTCCAGCCATGATTTCGGCAAGGACATCATCCCCGGCCTCATCGCACGGGGGGCGCACGTCCACGCCCACGACTTCACGGAGAGCTGCGTCAACACGAGCAACGGCATACCGTACTGGCGGGACATCGGCACGATCGATGCGTACTGGGAAGCGAACGTCGCGCTGACCCACGTCGTGCCGGATCTGAACCTCTACGACCGGGATTGGCCGATCTGGACGCATCAGGAGCAGCTGCCGCCGGCGAAGTTCGTGTTCGACGACGACGATCGGCGCGGGACGGCGATCGACTCCATCGTCGCGAGCGGGTGCATCGTCAGCGGCTCGATCGTGCGCCGGTCGCTGCTGTTCTCGAACGTGCGCATCGACGACTGCTGCACGATCGAGGATTCGGTCGTGCTTCCCAACGTCGTCGTGGGCCGCGGATCGGTGCTGAAGAAGTCGGTCGTCGACAAGCACTGCCGGCTGCCGGAGGGGTTCACGGCCGGGCTCGATCCCGACCTCGACCGTCGACGCTTTCACGTGACCGAGCACGGGGTCACGCTGATCGTTCCCGAGATGCTCGGCCAGCGGGCCCATCACCTGCGCTGATCCCCGTCGCCGCGCGTCTCCTCAGCGCCCGGTCCTCGTGGCGGTGAAGTCGGCGATCGCCTGTGCGCCCGTCTCGGTCCGCCACAGCGCTTCGACGTCGACGGCGAGCCTGCGGCGCCAGTTCGGACGTCCGCGATCGACGCCGGGGAGGTTCACGGCCGTCGTCTCGCCGGCGAGATCGTCGGCCTGGATCATCACCAGCGCGGAAGGCGTCGCTCCCACGAAGCGGTGAATCGCGGCGGTGACCGCGTCGTCGTGCGGCGACGCGGCGTCGACGCGCGCGCCCGATGCGGCGCCGGCCCGATCGAGCGCGGCGGCCAGCGCGTGCTTCGACGCGAGCCGCTCGCT
>CALDKM010000413.1:0-3961 GCA_937898875.1 uncultured Pseudomonadota bacterium
TCGACGAGCCACGGCGAGGCGGCCGCGGCAGCGCGGACGCCGGCGTCGGCCGCGTGCGCGGCCAGGCCGAACGCGAACCAGGCGGCGACGTAGCCCAGGAGCACCGCTGCGACCAGGCGCCCCGCGTCGGGCCGGCCCGCCACGACCCGCCGGAACGTGGCGACGAGCGGCAGGACGGTCGGCACCATCATCGCCGCGATCATCAGCAGCCAGGCGAGCGCGGTCGCGAGCACGGAAACCAGGATGCCGCCGCCGGGAACGGCGCGGCAGAGCGGAGCGAGTGCGGCCGAGTCGCTCCAGCCGCCGTGGTCGACGTAGCCGCGCCAGGGGCTCGCGCTCCAGAGCGCGAGCAGCGCCCACGCCGGGAGCACGAGGAACGCGACGAGCGCGGCGGCGACGCGCCGAGCATCGCTCCCGCCGGCACGCACGCGCGCCGGGCGCGCGTGCCCCGCGATCGGTTCGGTGGCCATCGGTGGGGGCGGGGACGCGTCGCGCGCCCCCGCCGGCGTCAGCCGTTGAACACGAACGTGCTCTGGATCGCGTTGTGGCCCTTGAGGTCGAGGTTGATGCCGAGCCGGTCGTTGCGAACCCGGTAGCGCTGCGCCTTGCCGACGTAGGCCGGCGAGCCCGGCACCGTCGAGAAGATCGAGTCGCGGAGCGTCGTCACCTCGCCGTGCGCGCCGCGGAAGGGCTCGAGCTCGGCCAGACCGATGCTGCCGACCTTGAGGTGCCCGTGACCCTCGCGCACCGCGAACTCGATCGGGACCTTCTCGACCGAGACGACCTCGCCGATCAGCTTCGCGAGGTCCGCGATCGGGCCGCCGAGCTTGCCGGAGAACACCGAGATCAGCGCGTCCTGCTGCGCCGGGCTCGCGCCGTCGTCGACGTACAGCGCGGCCTTCCAGTTGCCCTTGAGCACGTTGCCCGGGATGTGCCCGAGGCACGCGACCGTGCGTCCCGCGACGTCGAGGCCGTTCACGCTGCCCTTGTCGACGTGCCACGCCATGAAGCCCTCGCAGGTCCCGTTGTCGGGATCCTCGCCGATCCAGCACGGGCAGAGCACCTTGCAGTTGCAGACTTCGAGGAGGCGTCCCTCGATGTGGTAGGCCATGGTCCCTCCATCGGATGGTTGGACTCGCGTGCGCCTGGCGCACCGGCTCGCAGGCGGTCGAGCCGCCGCGCCCAAGGGCGCTCCGGAGAGCTCCGGAGCCGGCCATCCTACGCCCACGCACGGCCGCGATCCACACGGCGGTCGCGCAGGCGCGCGCGAAGATTCGCGCGTTTCACCACGCGCCGATCATGGTCTTTGCGCGCCTACCGCCGGCCGCCCGCGAGCGCCGCCGAGCGCGGGTGGGAGCGCAGCCGCGCCATCGCGAGGACGCCGACCGCCGGTCCGATCGCGAGCGGCACGAACGCGTAGCGCCATCCCAGCGCCTCGACGAGGGGCGGCATCAGGTGGATCGTCGCGAGCGTCAGCGTGAAGCCGAGCGCGGTCTGCAGCGTGAGCATCGTGCCGACGCGCGCGCGGTCGGCGAGCTCGGCGATCGACGCGGAGAACTGCGCCGAGTCGGCGACGATGCTGATGCCCCAGACGACGCAGACCGCGACGACGGCGACGGGAGGGCCGCCGAACAGCGCGCCGATGCCCGCGGCGCAGCTCCCGGAGATCGCCATCGCGACGATCGTGACCGTCGTGCGACCGAGCCGGTCGGCGAGGAAGCCCGCGGCGACCGACCCGATCGCGCCCGAGGCGATGGTCGCGAACGCGGCGAGCTTCGCGTAGACGGGCGCGACGTCGGAGGGCAGAGCGAGCGCGAAGCTCGCGTTCAGGAACACGCCGATCCACGCCCACATCGCGTAGAGCTCCCACATGTGGCCGAGGTACCCCAGGTTCGCGAGACGCAGCGGCACGTCCCGCCACGCGGCGGCGACCGCACGCGGGTCGAACTTCGGCGCGGGGGCGCGGTTCGGGCCGACGCCGGCGCGCGGGATCAGGGCGGCGGCGACGAGCGCGGCGACCGATGCGGCGGCGAGCGGGATCCGCCAGTCGACGCCGGAGAACGCGCTGAAGAGGTGCGGCGACGCGGACCCCAGCGTGAGCGCACCGACGAGGATGCCGACCATCAGCCCCATGTCGCCCTGCGCCCAGGTCGACGCGAGCTTCATGCCGACCGGATAGACGCCGGCCATCGCGACGCCGGTGACGAAGCGCAGCACCGGCATCCACGCCGACGCGGGATCGACGACGAGCAGCAGCGCATTGGCGAGCGCGCCGAGGAGCGCGGACGCGGCGAAGAACCGGCGCAGCTCGAGGCGGTCGGCGAGCGAGAGGAAGGCGCTGACCAGGCAGCCGGCCACGAATCCGAGCTGCACGCCGCTCGTGAGCGCCGACTGCATGAAGCTGGACAGCCGGAACTCGGCGACGAGCTGCGGGACGACGGCGGACGCCGAGAACCACAGCGCCATCGCCATGACCTGGCAGGACGCGATGATCGCGATCGAGCCGCGCTTCGAGATTTCCCGGCTCATCGGCCCGCTCCTCCGGGTTGGGGCTCCATCCGGCGCCAGCGAGACCGACGACGCTCGGATCCGGCGAGCCTCGGCGCACGGGTCTCCACCGCGTCACCGCCGGCGGCCGACCCGCGCCGTCAGATCTTCGGGAGCGTGACGCCCTGCTGTCCCTGGTACTTGCCGCCGCGGTCCTTGTACGAGGTCTCGCAGACTTCGTCGGACTCGAAGAAGATCACCTGCGCGACGCCCTCGTTCGCGTAGATCTTCGCGGGCAGCGGCGTCGTGTTCGAGAATTCCAGCGTCACGTAGCCCTCCCATTCGGGCTCGAACGGCGTGACGTTGACGATGATGCCGCAGCGCGCGTAGGTGCTCTTGCCGAGGCAGATCGTCAGCACGTTGCGGGGGATGCGGAAGTACTCGACGGTGCGCGCGAGCGCGAACGAGTTGGGCGGGATGATGCAGACCGGGCCCTTGAAGTCGACGAAGGACTTCTCGTCGAAGTCCTTCGGGTCGACGATCGTCGAGTTGATGTTCGTGAAGATCTTGAATTCCTCGGAGCAGCGGATGTCGTAGCCGTAGCTCGAGGTGCCGTACGAGACGATGCGCCGGCCGTCGACGCTGCGCACCTGGCCCGGTTCGAACGGCTCGATCATCCCGGTCGCCGCCATCCGGCGGATCCACTTGTCGGACTTGATCACGTCAGCAGGCCCCGTTGTGCTCTGTCGTTGGCGCTCTTTCAGCGGCCCGGGCGCCTGCGTGCGAACGGCGCGCGTCCTCTCCCGATCCGGGCGCCGCCCTTGGCGCGTCGAGCGGCGCGCGGAGCGCGTCCGCTCCAACGCGGTGAGGGCGTCGCCGAAGCTTCCCGATCACGTGTTCTGGACGACGATGCTCGGAAACTTCGACGAGAAGTCCTCCGCCTTCTGCGCGACCGCGACCGCGACCTTGCGGGCGATCGCGCGGTAGGTCTGGGCGACCGCGCCGTCCGGGTCGGCGACGACGGTCGGGCGTCCCGAGTCGGCCTGCTCGCGGATGCGGATGTCGAGCGGAAGGCTCCCGAGGAACGGCACGCCGTACTCGCGGCACATGCGCTCGCCGCCGCCCTCGCCGAAGATGTGCTCGGCATGGCCGCACTTCGAGCAGACGTGGATCGCCATGTTCTCGACGATGCCGACGATCGGCACGCCGACCTTCTCGAACATCTTGAGCCCCTTGCGGGCGTCGAGCAGCGCGATGTCCTGCGGCGTGGTCACGATCACCGCGCCGGTGACCGGCACCTTCTGCGAGAGCGTGAGCTGGATGTCGCCGGTGCCCGGCGGCATGTCGACGACGAGGTAGTCGACCTCGCGCCAGTTCGTGTCCTTTAGGAGCTGCTCGAGCGCCTGCGTGACCATCGGCCCGCGCCACACCATCGGCGTGTCGGGGTCGATCAGGAAGCCGATCGACATCGCCT
>CALDKM010000414.1:0-26803 GCA_937898875.1 uncultured Pseudomonadota bacterium
GGCAAGCGAAGGCGCTCGCCGCAGGACAGGCGCAGGGTCAGGCGAAGGCGCTCGCGGCGGGCCAGGCCGAAGGTCAGGCGAAGGCGCTCGCGGCCGGTCAAGCCGAAGGGCAAGCGAAGGCGCTCGCCGCAGGACAGGCGCAGGGTCAGGCGAAGGCGCTCGCCGCCGGCCAGGCCGAAGGTCAGGCGAAGGCACTCGCCGCCGGCCAGGCGAAGGCCGCCGCGGAAGCGCAAGCCGCCAGCCAGGCCGCCGGGATGGCCAAGAAGTAGCCGCCGGGCAAGTCCGGTCCCACGATTCTCACCGCAGCACCCGCGACCGCCGGCCTCGAGCCGGCGGTTTGCATTTCGGCGCGCCCGCCGCCTATGCTTCGGCGTCCGTCTGACCGGGGGAGAAGGACGATGCGTCGCCTCATCGCGGGGTTGCCGCTGTTGCTTCTGGTGTTCGCGCCGCTCGCGGCGGCCGCCGACGACAACCCGCTCGGGATGTCGTACCTCGAGACGAAGGACCTGCGGCTCATCTGGTTCGAGCCGCTGGGCTACCTCGCGCCGCACGCCACGCGCACCTTCACGAACTCGCTCGAGTGGCAGCGCAAGCGCTTCGGCTGGACGCCTTCGGAGCCGGTGACGGTGCTGCTCAAGGACTTCTCCGACTACGGCGGCGCCGCCGCGGGCGTCGCGCCGCGCAACCGGCTGAGCTTCGACATCGCGCCGCTCTCCCACGCGTTCGAGACCTATCCCGCGACCGAGCGTCTCTACGCGCTGATGAACCACGAGCTCGTGCACGTGACGCAGGGCGACCTCGCGAACGACGACGACCGGCGCATGCGGGCGTTCTTCGGCGGCAAGGTGCTGCCCCGGCCCGACAATCCCGAGACGCTCCTGTACGGGTACCTGACGATCCCGCGGTTCACCGCGCCGCGCTGGTACGTCGAAGGCGGCGCCGTGTTCATGGAGACGTGGATGGGCGGCGGCCTCGGGCGCGCGCAGGGCGGATACGACGAGATGGTGTTCCGCGCGATGGTTCGCGACGACGCGCGCTTCTACGATCCGCTCGGACTCGAGGCGGTCGGCATGCGCTCGGACTTCCAGGTCGCGGCGAACGCCTACCTGTACGGCGCGCGCTTCATGACCTGGCTCGCCTACGCGCACGGTCCCGACAAGGTCGTGAACTGGATCCGGCGCGACGAGGGGAGTGCACGCAACTATGCCGAGCAGTTCGTGGCGGTGTTCGGGCGCCCGCTCGACGAGGCGTGGGCCGATTGGATCCGGTTCGAGCAGGCGTTCCAGCGGACCAACCTGGCCGCCGTGCGCAAGTTCCCGATCACGCAGCACCGGATCCTCGGCGCCGGCGCGGTCGGCTCGATCTCGCGCATGGCGCTCGACGAGCCCGCAGGCAAGCTCTACGGCGCATTCCGATACCCGGGCACCGTCGAGCACGTCGCGGCGATCGACCTGCGCACCGGCGAGGTCCGCCGGCTCGCCGACATCAAACGCGCGATGCTCTACAAGGTCGCCTCGGTCGCGTACGACCCGTCGACCGGGACCGTGTTCTACACGAACGACAATCTCGCGCTGCGCGACCTGATGGCCGTCGACGTGAAGACCGGCGAGTCGCGCATGCTGTTCGAGGACGCGCGCATCGGCGAGATGGTCGTGAACCCGGCCGACAAGTCGATCTGGGGCGTCCGGCACGAGAACGGCTTCGCGGCGATCGTGCGCCTCGAGTCGCCGTACGACACGTGGAAGCGCGTCGCCGCGTTCGAGTACGGCAACGTCCCGTACGACCTCGACGTTTCGCCGGACGGCAGGCGGCTGTCCGCGTCGGTGAGCGAGGTGAGCGGCGACCAGTTCGTGCGCGTCTGGAACATCGAGAGCCTGACGGCCGGCGACGTGAAGCCGCTCTCCGAGTTCAGGTTCGGCCAGTCGGTGCCCGAGAGCTTCGTCTTCTCGAAGGACGGGCGTCACCTGTACGGCAGCAGCTACTACACCGGCGTGTCGAACATCTTCCGCTACGACGTCGCCACGGGCGATATCGCAGCGGTGTCGAACGCGGAGACCGGGTACTTCCGGCCGTTGCCGATGGCCGACGGGCGTCTCGTCGTGCTGACCTACACGGCCGAAGGGTTCGTGCCGGCGATCATCGACGCGAAGCCGCTCGAGGACGTCGGCGCGATCACGTTCCTCGGCGCGCAGGTCGCGGAGAAGTACCCGGTCGTCAAGGACTGGCAGGTGCCGCCGGCGAGCGCCGCCGCGTTCGAGAAGGAGGTGCTGCGCGAGGGGCCGTACCTGCCGTGGCGCCACGTGTCGCTCGAGAACGCCTATCCGGTGCTGCAGGGATACAAGAGTCGCGTGGGCGTCGGCTACCGGTTCAACTTCTCCGACCCGATCAATTTCGCGAACGTCGGCGTCACGCTCGCGTACACGCCCAGCGACAGCCTGCCGTCCAACGAGCGCGCGCACCTCGACATCGCCGCCAGCTACCTGGGCTTCCGCGGCGGCCTCGCGTGGAACCGGTCGGATTTCTACGACATCTTCGGTCCCGTGAAGCGCAGCCGGAAGGGCTGGGCGGCGAAGCTCGGCTACGACCACATCGCGATCTGGGACGAGCCGCGCCGGATGGACCTCAGGTTCGACGTCGCCTGGTACGACAAGATCGACACGCTGCCCGGCGCGCAGAACGTCGGCACGACGTCCGATCACCTGCTCACCGGCGAGGTCGGCCTCTACTACACCGACGTGCGCCGCTCCATCGGCGCCGTCGACGACGAGAAGGGCATGGCGTGGTCGGCGGTGGCGACCGCGAACCAGCCGGGCTACGGCGCGTCGGCGCAGGTCCGGGGAAGCTTCGACTACGGATGGGCGCTGCCGCCCGGCAACTCGTCGATCTGGGTGCGGGCCGTGGCCGGCGCGTCGAGCGGCGACCGCGACGACCCGGTCGCGAACTTCTACTTCGGCGGCTTCGGCAACAACTACGTCGACAGCCGGTCGGTGAAGCGCTACCGCGAGTGGGAGTCGTTTCCGGGCTTCGGGATCAACGAGCTCTCCGGACTGTCCTTCGTGCGCCCGATGGTCGAGTGGAACCTGCCGCCCTACGCGTTCGAGCGTGCGGGCACGCCGATGGCGCATCTGTCGTGGGTGCGGCCGGCGGTGTTCGCCTCCGCGCTGTGGACCGACCCGGACCGCCCGACGCATCGGAAGGACTACCAGAACGTCGGCGTCCAGTTCGACTTCCGGATCTCGGTGTTCCACTGGTACGACATGACGCTCTCGGCCGGCTACGCGGTCGGCTTCAACGGCGGCAGGCACGCCGGCGACGAGTGGATGATCTCGCTCAAGATCATGTAGCGGCACGATCATGTCGTCCGGGTTCGCGCTGCACGTGCTCACCGGCCTCTCGCCGGTGCTCGGGTTCCTCGCCGCGCTCGTCTTCCTCGACAGCTACAAGCTCGTGGCGATGCGCACCGTCGTGCTCGTCGTCGCGTTCGGCGTCGTGGCGGCGATCGCGTGCTATTTCGCGAACGGCTGGCTCCTCGGCCGGCTCGCGCTCGACCTCGCGAGCTACTCCCGCTACGTCGCGCCCGCGGTCGAGGAGGTCGCGAAGGGACTCGTCATCGTCGCGCTGCTGCGCGCCAACCGCATCGGGTTCCTCGTCGACGCCGCGATCCTCGGCTTCGCGGTGGGGGCGGGGTTCGCGATCGTCGAGAACCTGCAGTACCAGCGCCTCGTTCCCGACGCCGGGCTTCCCACGTGGATCGTCCGCGGCTTCGGCACCGCCGTCATGCACGGGGGCGTCACCGCGACGTTCGCGATGATGAGCCTGGCGATGCTCGAGCGCGCGGGCCGGGCGGCGGCGTCGGCGTTCGTGCCGGGCCTCCTGCTCGCGATCGCGCTCCACTCGGCCTACAACCATCTGGCCGGTGCTCCGCTCGTCGCGACGCTCGCGGTGCTCGTCGTTCTGCCGCTCACGATGTACCTCGTGTTCGAGCGGAGCGAGCGGTCGGTCGGCGACTGGCTCGGCCGCGGCTTCGACGCCGACACCGCGATGCTCGAGTCGATCAACTCGGGCCGTTTCGCCGACTCGCCGGCCGGACGGTACATCGACACGCTGAAGCACCGCTTCCACGGTCCCGTCGTCGCCGACCTGCTCTGCTATCTGCGCCTGCACACCGAGCTCGCGCTGCGCGCGAAGGGCGTGCTGATGATGCGCGAGAACGGGTTCGACGTGCCGGTGGACGAGGCGACGCGGGACAAGTTCACCGAGATGGCGTACCTCGAGAAGAGCATCGGCAGGACCGGCGTGCTCGCTCTCAAGCCGATGCTGCACATGAGCCACAAGGATCTCTGGCAGCTCTACATGCTCGGAAAGTGAGACCGCGCGCCTTGCGCGGCGGCGCGCGGCGATCCATCATCGCCCCGATGCCGAACATGCCGCCGGACCCCGCGCGCCACGCGCAACTCGCCGAAGCGCTGACCGGGGTCTTCGGCCCGCTCGACGACGCCGCCCTCGCCGACATCGAGTCGAAGCTCGAATGGGTGTCGCTCGCCGGGGGCGAGACGCTGTTCCGGCAGGGCGACGGCGACGACGACGTCTACGTCGTCGTGAACGGTCGCGTGCGCGCGATCGTCGACGATCCCGACGCCGGCACGCGCGTGCTCGAGGAGTCCGGGCGCGGCTCGGCGATCGGCGAGCTCGCGCTCCTCACCGGCGAGCCGCGCGCGGCGACGATCGTCGCGGTGCGCGACAGCGACCTCGCCAGGCTGCCGAAAGCCGCGTTCGACGAGCTGCTCGACCGGCGCCCGCTGGCGATGATGCAGCTCGCGCGCGCCGCCGCGGTGCGGCTGCGGCGCTCGTCGCAGCGTCCCGCGCGGGGCGGCACGGCGCCGATCACGATCGCGCTCGTTCCGGCCGGGCCGGGCGTGCCGCTCGCCGCATTCGCACGACGGCTTGCCGGGGCGCTCGGCGGCTTCGGCAAGGCGCTGCACGTCGCAAGCGCGGACGTCGACCGGCACCTCGTGCGGCCGGGCGCCGCGCAGTCGGCCGACGGCGACGACTCGCACGCCGCGATCGTCGCGTGGCTGTCGGAGCAGGAGCGCGAGCACCGCCACGTCGTGCTCGAGGCGGACGCGGCCTGGACGCCGTGGACGCGCCGCTGCCTTCGCCAGGCCGACCGCGTGCTCGTCGTGGGCCGGGCCGGCGACGACCCGGCGCCCGGCGAGGTGGAGGCGGCTTCCGCGGCCATGGACCTCGCGACGCGGCGCGAGCTCGTGCTGCTCCAGGCGGACGACTGCGCGCGGCCGTCCCACACCGCGCGCTGGCTCGCGCTCCGCAACGTCGCGACGCACCACCACGTGCGCCTCGGAAACGATCGCGACGTCGACCGGCTCGCGCGGCGCGTCGGCGCGCGGGCGGTGGGCGTGGTGCTGGGCGGGGGCGGCGCCCGGGGATTCGCGCACATCGGGATGTTCCGCGCACTCGCCGAGGAGGGCATCGACGTCGACGTCGTCGGCGGGACCAGCATCGGCGCGGTGATTGCCGGCGCGCACGCGCACGGGCTCACCGCCGACGAGATGGTCGAGATCGCGCGCGTCTTCGCGTCGCGCCGCAAGCTGCTCGACCACACGCTGCCGCTGGCGTCGCTGATGGCGGCGCGCAAGGTGACCGCGTTCTTCCAGCACCTGTTCGGCGACGTCCGAGTCGAGGACCTGTGGACGCCGCTGTTCGCGGTGTCGTCGAGCCTTTCGCGGGCGCGAGCCGTGATCCACGACCGTGGCCCGGTGTGGCACTCGGTGCGCGCGAGCACGGCGATCCCGGCGATCTTCCCGCCGCTCCTGGACCACGACGGCGACGTGCTGGTCGACGGCAACGTGATGAACAACATGCCGCTCGACGTGATGCGCCAGTGGTGCGAGGGCGGCACCGTGATCGGCCTGAATCCGATGCCGACGGACGACAAGGTGAAGCGCTACCACTTCGGGCCGAGCCTCACCGGATGGGAGGCGCTCAAGGGGCGCTTCGGACTGTTCGGCTCGAAGACGCGCGCGCCGTCGATTCTCGGCAGCGTGATGCGCGCCACCGAGATCAACAGCGCCAACCGGATGCGGCAGTCGTCGTTCCGGGCGCTGGCCGACCTCCTGATCGAGCCGAAGCTCGGCGACTACCCGATCCTCGCGTTCGACCAGTACGAGCCGATCATCGGGATCGGCTACGCGAGCGCGCGGGAGGCGCTGGCGGCGTGGCGGGCGGAGGGAGCGGGCGCCATCGCCTGATTCGCCCTCCGGGCGCCGTTGTGGTAGTATTCGTCCGCGGCATTTGTTCCAGTCCCCTGCCGCAGTCGATCCCGACCTCCGCAGTCCCCTCCGTTTGGCTATGACTGGCCGCCCCCACCGGGCGACTGGCCGAGCGTTTTTCGAAAGCATTCCATGTCGTTCCAATCGCTCGGCCTGTCCGACGCGCTCGTGCGCGCCGTCGCTGAACACGGTTACACCACCCCCACCCCCATCCAGGCCCAGGCCATCCCCGCGGTGCTCGCGGGCGGCGACCTGCTCGCCGGCGCCCAGACCGGCACCGGCAAGACCGCAGGCTTCGTGCTGCCGATGCTGCAGCGCCTGTCCACCGAACCCTCGCCGCACGCGGCGCGGGGCCAGCGCGGCACGCGCCGGCCGGTGCGCGTGCTCGTCGTCACGCCGACGCGCGAGCTCGCCGCGCAGGTCGAAGCGTCGATCCGCACCTACGGCAAGCACCTGAAGCACTCGTCGATGTCGCTGTTCGGCGGGGTCGGCTTCGGACCGCAGGCGGCGCAGTTGAAGCGCGGCGTCGACATCGTCGTCGCGACCCCGGGCCGGCTGCTGGACCACGCCACCCAGCGCAACGTCGACCTGTCCACGGTCGAGATCCTCGTGCTCGACGAGGCCGACCGGATGCTCGACATGGGCTTCCTGCCGGACATCCGCCGCATCCTGGCGCTTCTGCCGGCGAAGCGGCAGAACCTGCTTTTCTCGGCGACGTTCCCCGACGAGATCAAGGCGCTGGCCGGTCGTCTGCTCGACCGCCCGCGCACGATCGAGGTGACGCCGCCCAACTCGACCGTCGAGCTGATCTCGCAGAAGGTCATCCCGGTGGGCCGCGACCGCAAGCGCGAGCTGCTGTCGTGGATGATCGGCACGCACCGCTGGAGCCAGGTCCTCGTGTTCACGCGCACCAAGCACGGCGCCGACAAGCTCGCGCAGGCGCTCGAGCGCGACGGCATCCGCGCGCAGGCGATCCACGGCAACAAGAGCCAGGGCGCGCGCACCAAGGCGCTCGCCGACTTCAAGAAGGGCGGCGTCGACGTGCTGGTCGCGACCGACATCGCCGCGCGCGGCATCGACATCGCGGAGCTGCCGCGCGTCGTCAACTACGACCTGCCGAACGTGCCCGAAGACTACGTGCACCGGATCGGCCGGACCGGGCGGGCAGGCTCCGACGGCGAGGCGATCTCGCTGGTCTGCGTCGACGAGCACGGGTTCCTGCGCGACATCGAGCGGCTGATCCGCCGCGCGATCCCGCGCGAGACGGTGGCGGGCTTCGAGCCCGACCCGTCCGAGCGCGCGCAGCCGGTGTTCAAGCAGCAGCGCGGTCAGCGTCCCGCGTACGGTGCCGGAGCGTCGCAGGGTCGGGTCCGTCAGCCCGCCGCGCCGCGCGGCACCGGACACGCCGATGCGCGCGGGCACGATCGCCGCCACGCGCAGCCGAAGGAAGCCTCGCGCGGGCACGGTCAGGGGCAGGGTCGCGGCCAGGGTCACGACGCGCATCGCGCGGGCGGCCAGGGCCGCGGTACCGGCCACGGCCACGCAGGAGCGCGCGGCAGCGCGTCGCATGCGACGGCGTCGCGGGCGAACGGCTCGCACCGGACTCACCCCAGGTCGCGCTGAGGATCGCTCGCGCGGTTCAGCCCCGCTCGCCCGCGAGCGCGACGATCGCCGCGCCGTAGCGGTCGAGCTTGGCCGCGCCGATGCCGCCGATGCGGGCGAGCTCGGCGAGCGAGGCGGGCCTCGCCTGCGCGATCGCCGCGAGCGTGCGGTCGTGCAGGATCACGTAGGCCGGCACGCCCTGCACCTTCGCCTGCTCGAGTCGCCACGCCTTGAGCGCGTCGAAGAGCGTGCGTGCGCCGGTGTCGAGCGACGCGGCTTCGCCCCGGAGCTTCGGCGACCTGGGCGCGCGCGCGACGGTGCGTCGCATCGCGACCGTCGCGTCGCCGCGAAGCACGGCCCGGCTCGTCTCCGCGAGCTTGAGCGCGCCGTGCGCCTCGTGGTCGACGCGCACGAGTCCCTGCGCCACCAGCTGCCGGAACACGCCGCGCCACGCTGCTTCGTCGAGGTCCGCCCCGACGCCGAACACGGACAGGCGGTCGTGCTCCCAGCGCCCGACCTTGTCTCCGCCCTTGCCGCGCAGCACGTCGATCACGTGTGAGGCGCCGAAGCGCTGGCCGGTCCGGTAGATCGCCGAAAGCGCCTTGCGCGCCGCGTCCGTCGCGTCCCAGGTCTCGGGCGGCGCGAGGCAGTTGTCGCAGTTGCCGCAGGGACCGCTCGCTTCGCCGAAATAGTCGAGGAGGCGCACCCGACGGCACCCGGCGGTCTCCGCCAGCCCCAGCAGCGCGTCGAGCTTGGCGCTCGACACGCGCTTGAACTCGTCGCTCGCCTCGGACTGCTCGATCAGCCGCCGCTGCTGCACGACGTCGGCCAGGCCGTAGGCCATCCACGCGTCGGCAGGCAGACCGTCGCGCCCCGCGCGCCCCGTCTCTTGGTAGTAGCCTTCGATGCTCTTCGGCAGGTCGAGGTGCGCGACGAAGCGAACGTCGGGCTTGTCGATGCCCATGCCGAACGCGATCGTCGCGACGACGACTACCCCGTCGTCGCGCTGGAAGCGCATCTGGTTCGCGGCGCGCTCGGACGCCTCCATGCCCGCGTGGTAGGGAATCGCGTCGACCCCCTTCGTCGCGAGCCACGCGGCCGTCTCGTCGACCTTGCGCCTCGAGAGGCAGTAGACGATGCCCGCGTCGCCGGCATGCGATTCGCGGATGAACGCGAGGAGCTGGGCCCTTTCGTCGTCCTTGTCGACGATCGTGTAGCGTATGTTCGGCCGGTCGAAGCTCGACACGAACACGCGCGCCTCGTGGAGCGCGAGGCGTTCGACGATCTCCTGCCGCGTGAGCGGGTCGGCAGTCGCCGTGAGCGCGATGCGCGGCACCGCCGGCCAGCGCTCGTGCAGCACCGACAGGCCCAGGTACTCGGGACGGAAGTCGTGCCCCCACTGCGAGACGCAGTGCGCCTCGTCGATCGCGAAGAGCGCCACGCCGGCACGGCCGACGAGGTCGAGGCAGCGCGGCGTGAGGAGCCGCTCGGGCGCGACGTAGAGCAGGTCGAGCTCGCCCGCGGCGAACGCGCGCTCGATCCGCGCGGCCTCGCGCGCGTCCAGCGACGAGTTGAGGGATGCCGCGCGCACGCCCAGCTGCGTCAGCGCCGCGACCTGGTCGGCCATCAGCGCGATCAGCGGCGAGACGACGACGGCGCACCCTTCGCGCAGCAGCGCCGGGATCTGGTAGCAGAGGCTCTTGCCGCCGCCCGTGGGCATCAGCACGAGCGCGTCGCCGCCGGCCGCGACGTGCACGACGATCACCTCCTGCGGACCGCGGAACGCGTCGTGGCCGAAGACCCGGGCGAGCGTCTCGCGGGCGCGCGCCGCGAGAGCGGAGTCCCCGGCGCTCATGGCGACGCCGGGGTAGCCGGCGCGCGCGGGAAATCGCACGGCGGCCGATGGAGAGGGTCGACGTCGCGCTCGCGCGAGGGCGAGTGGCGTCCGCTCCGGTCCGGGCGCGCGCGCGCACCGCGCTGCACGGTCTCGACGAACGCCTCGTCGTCGATCTCGACGTGGTCGGTGTCCATGCGACGGATTGTAAGCGGGTGCCCGCGCGTCCCGGCGTCGCGCGGCAGCGGGCGGGCGCGCTATAGTTGAGCCCCGATCGTTCGAGGCTCACGCGCGATGCTCGCCTACCAGCTTTCCCGCGAGACCGGCGTCCTGACGCTCGCCCCGTCGGGTCCGCTCACGGCCGCGGACTTCGCCGCGGTCGCGGACGAGGTCGACCCCTGGATCGCCGAGCACGGCACGCTCTCCGGCGTGCTCGTCCACGCGAAGGCGTTCCCGGGCTGGGAGAACTTCGCGGGCTTCCTCGGGCACGTCGGATTCGTCCGCGGTCACATTCCGAAGATCCGGCGCCTCGCGATCGCCTCCGACAGCACGTTCCTCACGATCGCGCCGCAGATCGCGAGGCATTTCGTCCACGCTGAGGTACGGCACTTCGGCTACGCCGAGTGCGACGCGGCGGCGGCGTGGCTCGCGGGGCCGTGACCGGCGACGCGCGGCGTGTGACCGGCGCGACGCCTCTCATGGAACGCGGGCTCGCCGCGTGGCGCGAGGCGCGCTACGCGGACGCGCTGGACGACGCGCGCGCGTGGATCGCGGCCGAGCCGCGCTCCCCGCAGGCGCACCAGCTCGCCGGTCAGGCCGCCGCGAGGCTCGGCGACGCGACCGCGGCGGCGCTCTCCTACGAAACCGCGGAGTCGCTGGGGGGCGGCGCGGCGTGCGCCTTCAACGCAGGCAACGCCTGGATGGCGGCGGGCGACCGGGGACGCGCGATCGTCGCGTGGCGTCGCGCCGCCGACGATGCGGATGCGCTGGGCAAGCACGCGCTCGCGCTCGGCAAGGCGCTCGCGGCGGCGGGAGATCGGGCCGTGGCTGCCCGCGTGCTGGTCTCGCTCGTGAAACGCGACCCGACCGCGTACGCGGCGATGCGGGCAGTCGTCGAGATCGCGGCGGCGGACCGGGATGCGGCGACCTCGCCGCTCCCGCTCGAGGCGCCGGGGCCGCTCGCGCCCCCGTCGCTCTTCTCGTTCGTCGTGTGCAGCATCGACGAGACGAAGTTCGCGGCGCTCTCGCGCACGATCGCGACGCGCTTCGCCGGCGTCCCGCACGAGGTGGTCCGGATCCCCGACGCGACGTCGCTGTGCGAGGGATTCAATCGCGGATTCGCGCGCTCGCGCGGCGAGGCGGTCGTGTTCTGCCACGACGACGTCGACCTGCTCGCACCGGACGCGGCCGTGCGGCTCGTGCGGCACCTGACGCACTTCGATCTCGTCGGCGTGGCCGGGGCCACGCGCGTCACCGGTCCCGCGGTCTTCTGGGCGGGACACCCGTGGCTGCACGGCTGGGTCACCTACCATGCCCCCGGCGACCCCGACTACGAGGTGTCCGCGATGAGCCTGGGCGCGCCGCTCGTGACGGGGATCGCGGCGCTCGACGGCGTCTTCGTCGCGTGTCGCCGCGCCGCCGCCATGGCGGTTCCCTACGACGCCGCGACGTTCGACGGCTTCCACCTGTACGACCTCGACTTCAGCTACCGCGCGCACCGGGCGGGCTTCCGCCTCGCCGTCGCGTGCGATCTCGGCCTCGTGCACGAGTCGAAAGGCGATTTCGGCGCCGCGTGGTCGCGCTATGCGAAGCGCTTCCGGACCAAGTTCCCGGAGCTTTCGGCGGAGCAGGGATCGCCGCACTTCTACGCGGCGCGCGTGCCCTCGACCGAGGACGTCGTGGCGATGCAGCGGCGGCTCGCCGAGCTCGCGGCCGTGTAGGCGCGGCGGATCCCGGCGCGCGTGCCGTCGGGGCCGCGTAGAATGCGTGGCGAAGCGCAACCCGGAGTCCCGCGATGGATGTCGCCTTCGTCGTCGATCCGCTGCACGAGCTCAAGGCCTACAAGGACTCGAGCATCGCGATGATGCGCGCGCTCGCGCGCCGCGGCCATCGCGCGCACGCGATCCAGCAGCCGGACCTCTGCTGGGAGGCCGGCGCGACGTCGGCGATCGGGCGCGAGCTCACGCTTCTCGACGACAACCACCACTGGCATCGCGCGGCGGAGCCGGCGCGGCGGCGGCTCGCCGAGTACGACGCGGTCGTCATGCGCAAGGATCCGCCGTTCGACATGGAGTACGTGTACTCGACGTACCTGCTCGAATGCGCCGAGCGCGAGGGTGCGCGCGTCTACAACCGGCCGCGCGCGATCCGCGACCACAACGAGAAGCTGGCGATCGCGAAGTTCGGCGACTACATCGCGCCGACGCTGGTGACGCGCGACGCGACGCTCATCGACTCGTTCATCGACGAGCACGGCGACGCGATCGTGAAGCCCCTCGACGGCATGGGCGGCACGTCGATCTTCCGCGTGCGCGCCGACGACCCGAACCGCAACGTGATCGTCGAGACCGTGAGCCATCACGGCCGGCGGACGGTGATGGTGCAGCGCTTCATCCCGGAGGTCGTCGAGGGCGACAAGCGGGTGATCCTGATCGCGGGCGAGCCGGTGCCCTACGCGCTCGCGCGCATCCCGAAGCCGGGCGAGACGCGGGGCAACCTCGCGGCGGGCGGGCGCGGCGTCGCCCGCCCTCTCGACGACCGCGACCGCGAGATCGCGAAAGCGCTCGGCCCCGCGCTGTGGGCCGAGGGGCTGCTGGTAGTCGGGCTCGACGTGATCGGCCCCTTCCTCACCGAGGTCAACGTGACGAGCCCCACCTGCTTCGTCGAGATCGCCGAGCAGACCGGCTTCGACGTGGCGGGCATGTTCGCCGACGCGCTCGCGAAGGCGGTCGGCCGCTGAGCGCCGATGCCGCGGCGACGGATGCGGCAGAGCAGCATGACGGATCCGCGGACGGACGCCGGACCGGCGCTTTCGTCCCGACGGCCGCGTGCTACCATCCGGCGACGCGGCCGCGCGACATCTCCCGAGCGCCCATCGCCAAGATGATCGGCATCCTCGTCATTGCCCACGACACCCTGGGCGACAGCTTCGTGCGAGCGGTCACGCACGTGCTCGGGACGCGGCCGCCGCAGTTCGAGGCGATGTCGGTGAGGGGCACCGACGACCCGCTCGACCTCGTGCCGGCGGCGCGCGCGCTGCTGGGTCGGCTCGACACGGGCGAGGGCGTGCTGGTGGTCACCGACATCTACGGCGCGTCGCCCTCGAACCTCGCGCGGAAGCTCCTGATGCCCGGCCGCGTCGAGGCAGTCGCGGGGGTGAGCCTGCCGATGCTCGTGCGTGCGCTGACCTATCGCACCAAGGGCATGGACACGATGGTCAGGAAGGCGATCTCGGGCGGGCGCGACGGCGTGCTGCGCTTCACGGTCGATCCGGTCTATGCCGCAACGCGAAATTGAGATCGTCAACAAGCTCGGCCTGCACGCGCGCGCGTCGGCCAAGCTGACGCAGCTCGCTTCGCGCTACCAGAGCGACGTGCACATCGGCCGCAACGGCCGGCGCGTGAACGCGAAGAGCATCATGGGCGTGATGATGCTCGCCGCCGGCAAGGGGGCGAAGGTCACGCTCGAGACGAGCGGACCGGACGAGGACGAGGCCATGGTCGCGATCTGCGCGCTGGTCGCGGACTGCTTCGGCGAAGGACAGTGAACGCTCACGCCCGCCGTCGCGGCACGAATTGTCGTCCGGCGGCGACGTCGGGCAATGGATGAATTGTCATCATTGCGGAACCCTTCGGCACGAAACTGGATCAATACCCGGATCGCCGACCGCTGCGGGAGGCGATGCCGTGTCGACTCGACGAAGGAGAACGACGATGCAGATCCGCGAAATCAGGCTGCGCAACGCGAAGGGGCTGCACGCGCGCGTGGCGGCGCGCATCGTGAAGGTCGCCGGACGCTTCAGGAGCCGTGCCGTGCTCACGGTGGGCGACCGGCGCGCGAACGCGCGCAGCATCATGGCGGTGCTGATGCTCGCCGCCGCGATGGGCGCGACGGTGCGGCTCGAGACCGAAGGCCCGGACGAGCAGGCGGCGATGGAGGCGATGGCCGCGGTCCTCGCGGCGAAGGGCGACGGGGCTTGACCGGGGAGCCGTCGGCGCCCCCCCGCGCGCCGGGCTTGCCGGCGTGCGCGATTTCCCGCCCGTTGCCGGGCGTCCTCTGACGGCGCGCATGGTCACGTTCGCGCTGCACGGCATCGGGGTTTCCGGGGGCATCGCGATCGGGCGCGCGCAGCTCGTCTCGCACGCGACGCTCGAGGTCGCGCACTACGTCGTGCCGGCTTCGCGCGTCGACCGCGAGGTCGCGCGCCTCGAGCTCGCGATCGACGAGGTGCAGAAGGAGCTCACCGCGCTCCACGGCACGATGACGCGCTCTGGCGAGCTTCCGGGCGAGTTCGGCGCGTTCCTCGACGTGCACTGGATGATCCTGAACGACCCGACGCTGTCCGAGGCGCCGAAGCGGATCATCGTCGAGCAGCGCTGCAATGCCGAGTGGGCACTCACGCAGCAGATGAACGTGCTGATCGACCAGTTCGAGCAGATCGAGGACGCCTACCTGCGCGAACGCAAGGCCGACGTCGTGCAGGTCGTCGAGCGCGTGCTGAAGCGCCTGATGGGCAAGCCCGGCTCGCTGCCGACGTCGGTGGCCGAGGAGCGGACGATTCTCGTCGCGCACGACCTGTCCCCAGCCGACGTCATCCAGTTCAAGCAGCACCATTTCGCCGCGTTCCTGACCGACGTGGGCGGTGTGACGTCGCACACGGCGATCGTCGCGCGGAGTCTCGCGGTACCGGCGGTGGTCGCCACGCACAACGCGCGGCAGATGATCCACGACGGCGAGATGCTGATCGTCGACGGGACCAACCACGTCGTGATCGTCAACCCGGACCGTTCGGTGCTCTCCGAGTACCGGCTGAAGCAGAGCGAGCTCGACCTTGAGCGCCAGAAGCTCAAGCGCCTGCGCGGCAAGCCTGCCGAGACGATCGACGGCCACCGCGTCGAGCTCCACGCCAACATCGAGTTGCCCGGCGACCTCGCGCAGGTGCTCGAGAGCGGCGCCAACGGCGTGGGGCTGTTCCGCTCCGAGTTCCTGTTCCTCAACCGCGCCGGCCTGCCCACCGAGGACGAGCAGTTCGAGGCGTATCGGGCGGTCGCCGCCGGCCTCGCCGGCAAGCCGGTGACGATCCGCACGTTCGACCTGGGGGCGGACAAGCAGAAGGCCGAGCTCGACGGGCTCTCGCGGGTGGCGCCCAACCCGGCGCTGGGCCTGCGCGCGGTGCGCTTCTGCCTCGCCGAGCCGAAGCTGTTCCTGACGCAGCTTCGCGCGATCCTGCGCGCCTCGCACTACGGGAAGGTGCGCATCCTGATCCCGATGCTCGCGTCGGTCGCCGAGATCGACGCCACGCTCGCGATGATCGACCAGGCGAAGGAATCGCTCCGCGAGCGGGGCGAGCCGTTCGACGAGGGCATCGAAGTCGGCGGCATGATCGAGGTCCCTGCGGCGGTGCTCGCGATCGGCGGTTTCCTCGCCAAGCTCGACTTCCTGTCGATCGGCACCAACGATCTGATCCAGTACACGCTCGCGGTCGACCGGTCGGACGAGGCGGTCTCGCATCTCTACGATCCGCTGCACCCGGCGATCATCAAGCTCATCGCGCTCGCGATCGCCGGCGCGAACAAGGCCAGGGTTCCGATCGCCGTGTGCGGCGAGATGGCCGGCGAGGCGACGCTCACGCGCGTGCTTCTGGGGTTGGGCCTGCGCAACTTCTCGATGCACCCGGCGCACATCCCGACCGTCAAGCAGCGCGTGCTGACCTCGGACGTCTCGGCGATCGGCCCGGTCGTCGAGCGGATGAAGCGCACGGACTCGCCGGCGAAGCTCGCCGCGCTCCTCGACAAGCTCAATGCCTGAGGTTCCGCCCGACGGACGGCAGCCGTCGAGGCGATCCCGGGACTCGCGCATGCCCGCGGGCGCGCCTATAATGACATTGGCATAACCTCGGCCGGCCCCCCGATGCGGAACAACTTCGCTCCCGACCTGTTCGCGAACCCGATGCGACGATTCGCCACCGTTGCCGCCCTCGCCGCGTGTCTCGCCGCAGCGCCCGCGCATGCGGTCGCGCCGGGCGATGCGGCGCCGCCGTTCGCGCTGCCCGACGGCAGCGGCGCGACGGTGTCGCTCGACAAGCTCAAGGGGCGGGTCGTCTACGTCGACTTCTGGGCGTCGTGGTGCGCGCCGTGCCGCCGGTCGTTCCCCTGGATGGCCGAGATGCAGCAGAAGTACGGATCGCAGGGGCTCGCCGTCGTCGCCGTCAACGTCGACAAGAAGCGCGAGGATGCGGCGAAGTTCCTCGCGGTGACGCCCGGCGCCTTCACGATCGTCTACGACCCGGTCGGCACGGTGCCGACCGCGTACGACGTGAAGGGCATGCCGACCTCGTACATCGTCGACCGGAGCGGCAAGGTCGTCTCGGTCGACGCAGGCTTCCGCGACGACACGAAAGCCGCGGCCGAGGCGCGGATCAAGGCGGCGCTGGATTCCCGATGACGCCTCGCCGACGCCCGCCTCGCCCGCGTTCCTCCGGAGGGGCCACCTTCGTCATCGTCGCGGTCGTGTTTTCGACCGGGTTCGCGGGCTGCACGTTCGCGCCGCCGAAGCCCTGGGAGAAGGGCGAGCTCGCGAAGCCTTCGATGCAGTTCGATGCCGACCGGCTCGACGCGCGGAACCAGGAGCACGTCTACCAGAGCAAGGAAGCGGTGACCGGCGGCTACGGCGTCGGCGGAGGCGGCTGTGGCTGCAACTGAGCGCGGACCCGGGCGCGCGCTGATGGCGGCGGCGCTCGCGCTGCCGGGCATCGTGCCTTCGGCCGGCGCGCAGGCGATGCCCGACGAGGGCGTCGTCTCGCTGCGCTACATGGACTACCGCGACTGGCAGCCCGGCGCGAACCGGATGCACGTCGAGTCGCCGTCGTTCTACGTGATGAAGCCGTTCGGCGGAGGCTGGGTCGCCGAGGGCAGCGTCGTCTACGACGGCATGTCGGGCGCGTCCCCCTACTATCACAACACGCTGTCGGGCGCCTCGGTCACCGAGTACCGCACCGCCGGCGACGCGAAGCTGACGAAATACTTCGATCGTTATGCGATCGGCGTCGGCGGCGTCGTGTCGTCCGAGCGCGACTACCTGTCGCGCGGCGGCGGATTCGACGTGCGCTGGTGGACCGAGGACCGCAACACGACGCTCGCGTTCGGGTTCGCGGGCACCGCCGACCGGATCAATCCGGTCAACGAGGTCGTCGTCGACGCGAAGAAGCACACGCTCGATTTCCTGGTCGGCATCACGCAGGCGATCAACGCCAACGCGATCGTGCAGTCGAACATCACCTACTCGCAGGGGCACGGCTACTACAGCGATCCGTACAAGATCCTGGATTCGCGTCCCGACCGGCGCCGCGTCCTCGCATGGCTCACGCGGTGGAACCAGGCGGTCCCGTCCGCGGACGGGACGCTGAAGCTCGCGTTCCGGGTGCTCGACGATTCCTTCGGGTCGACGTCGGTGATGGCCGGGGTCGAGTGGGCGCAGGCGCTGCCGTACGGATTCACGGTCACGCCCGGCGTGCGTTACTACACGCAGAGCGCCGCGGATTTCTACAGGAATCCGCCGTTCCCGGCCGGCTACGTGCCCGGCGAGTACTACACGGCGGACACGCGGCTCTCCGCCTTCGGCGCGTTCACCGGCTCGTTCAAAGTGGCGAAGTCGTTCGCCGACGGCTGGACCGCGGACCTGCGCGTCGACGTCTACCGTCAGCGCGGCTCCTGGCGGCTGGGCGGTGACGGCAGCCCCGGGCTGGAGACGTTCTCGGCGCGCTGGATCCAGGGCGGCGTCTCCAAGACGTTCTGACGGCGCGCCGCGCGATGCGGCTCCACCGCTTCGAGTTCCGCGCGATGGCGTCGACGCACGAGCTCCTGCTCGCGGCGCCGGACCGCGTGCACGCCGAAGGCGCCGCGCGGTCGGCGATCGCCGACGTCGAGCGCATCGAGGCGAAATATTCGCGCTACCGCGACTCGAGCCTCGTCTCGGCGATCAATCGCGGGGCGGGCGGTGCTCCCGTCGCGATCGACGCCGAGACCGCGGCGCTGGTGCGCTACGCGGACGCGTGCCACCGCGAATCGGGGGGGCGCTTCGACGTAACGTCGGGCGTGCTGAGGCGCGCGTGGGACTTCCGGCGCCATCCGCCGCGCCTGCCCGACGCCCGTGAGATCGAAGCGCTGCTTCCGCTCGTCGACTGGCGCAGCGTCGAGCGGGACGACCGCACGATGCGCCTGCCGCGAGCGGGCATGGAAATCGACTTCGGCGGCATCGGCAAGGAGTACGCGGCGGACCGAGTCGCGGCGATCGCGATCGACGCCGGCATCGCGCACGGCTTCGTCAACCTGGCGGGCGACGTGCGCGTGTGGGGCGGCCGCCCGGAAGGGACGCCGTGGCGCGTGGGCATCCGCCATCCGCGCCTCGAGGGCGCGACCGTCGGCGGGATCGAGATCGCCGACGGCGCGGTCGCGACGAGCGGCGACTACGAGCGGTACTTCGAGGCCGGTGGCCGCCGCTACTGCCACATCCTCGACGCCACGACAGGATGGCCGGTGCAGGGCTGGCAGTCCGTGTCCGTCGCGGCGCCGCTATGCGTCGTGGCGGGCAGCGGCGCGACCGTCGGCATGCTCCTGGGCGACGCGGCGCCGGAATGGCTCGACGCGCAGGGCGTCGACTGGATGGGCGTCGATGCTGCGGGCCGCGTGCGCGGGGGAGCCGCGCACGCGGGCTAGACGGCGCGGATCACGGGGGCGAGCAGAACGCGATGCCCTCGGGATCCCAGCCCTTCGTCGCCGTGAATTCCTGGTAGACGAGGAAATCGGTCGAGAAACGGTGGTTCGGGGCGCCGGTCTGGCCGTGGTTGTACATCCGGTAGATGGGGGTCGTCCCGACGGGGCAGATGCCGGCCGTCGGCACCGCGATGTAGAACGCGATCTTCTCGTACTGCCAGTCGGGGTTGTGCTTGACGAGTTCGCACTCGCCCGCATCGGCCGTGTAGAAGTGCGAGCTCTTCGGTGCGAACGTCAGAGTGAAGAAGCGGCACACCGGCACCGTGCCCGCCGCCTGCGCGTCCCACGCGTTGAACGAGCGCTGCGTGCGCAGGAACGCGAAGTTGTACGCACCGGCATCGAGGCCCGAGATCTCGTCGGACTGCGCCGTCATGAAGTAATGGCCGAAGCCCGCGTTGAAGTATTCGACGACCGGCACCTTGTTCGCCTGGGGCGCCACGGTCGTGCCGGTGCCCGACAGCGTGACGGCATGCGGACTGCCGGTCGCGTTCGACGTGACGGTGAGGGTGCCGCTGCGCGCGCCCGCGGCGAGCGGCTTGAACGCGACGGTCACCTTGCAGTTCGCGCCCGCGGCCACGATGCCGCAGGTGTTGCCGACGATCGGGAACTCGGAGGCCGAGCTCGACAGCACGCTCGTGATCGTCGCCGACGCGGTGCCGGAATTCGTGATCGTGATCTGGGTGCCGGCCGTCTGCACGCCGACCGCCGACGAGCCCAGGCCGGCGCTCGGGGGCACGGAGAGCGTCGGCGTCCCCGCCACCGTCTGCCCGGTGCCGCTCACCGCGAAGGACTGCGGGCTGCCGGTGCCGTTGCTCGTGACGGTGATCTGGCCGTTGCGCGCGCCGGCGGCGGCGGGCGCGAACTGGACGCTCACCGTGCACGACGAGCCCGCGCCGACGCTCGCGCCGTCGGTGCAGGTCCGGCTCACGATCGGGAACTCGGACGGGTTGCTGCTCGTCACCGTCGTGATCTGCGCCGTGGCGGTGCCGCTGCTGGTGATCGTCTTCGCCACGATCGAGCTCGATGCGCCGACGTTCACCGTGCCGAAGTTCGTGGCCGTCGGCATCGTGAGGGCGGGCGTCCCCGCGCCGGCGGTCTGCCCGGTGCCGCTCACCGAGAACGACTGCGGGCTGCCGATGCCGTTGCTGACGATCGTGATCGTGCCGCTGCGCGCGCCGGTCGCGGCCGGCGTGAACTGCACGTTCACCGTGCACGACGAAAGCGGGTTCACGAACGCGCCGGCCGTGCAGTTGCCGCCCACGATCGCGAATTCGAGCGGGTTGCTGCTCGTCACCGACGTCAGCTGGACCGACGCGTTGCCGATGCTGCTCACCGTCTTCGTCACGACCGAGCTGGCGACGCCGACGTTCAGCGAGCCGAAGTTCGTGGGCGCAGGCATCGAGAGCTGGCTCGACGCGCCGCCGACGAACGTCTGCAGGTACGTCGCGATCAGCATGAAGTCTTCGTCGGTCAGGAGGCCGGCGTTGTAGAGCGGACGCAACTGCGCCGTCATCGTCGGCTTCGTGTCCATCGCGAGCTTCGTGGTCTGCCAGTCCTTGCCGCCGAGCACGTGGTCCTTGTCGTCCGACGGGTTGCCGTGGCAGCCCTGGCAGAACGTCACGTACTTCGATTGCCCCGTCTGCGCGAGGGCGGCGGGCGCCGCAACGAGAACGGCGAGGAGGACGGCGACAAGGGCGCGGAACGGGGTCATGGCGGTTCGAGGCTCCAGCAGCGAGGCAAACAGCCCGACGGGCACCGGCATTCCGGCCCAGGCTATTCCAATGTCATAGTATTCCAATGTCATGACGGCTTGGCAAGGGGCCGCCTATCGGCTCTGCGCCCGTTGTCCGGATCCGTCCTCACCGACCATGCTTATCGGGGAGGCGGACGCACCAATTCGGTGCCGAGGTATGCAACCTCCGCACGACGGGCTAGACTTCGCGTCGGTCGCGCCGAGTTGAACCAGCTTGCGGGCGCGTTACAAATCCGGCTAAAGCGGAAGCGGTCCCCCGGGTCCGAGTTCGCTTCCGCCGGACGAGCGTCCGGGCGGAAGCCGTCCCGGAGGGGGTCGCCGGAATCGCGATGGTGAGCTTTGCCGAAACGACGGGCGGCGCGGAGCCGCGGACCGAAGACGGCCGCTCGGTCGGCGTCGTCGAGCCTCAGCTCGCCCGTTTCGACTCCCCCCTCAAGCTCGCCTGCGGCAGGACGCTGCCTTCCTACGAGCTCGCCTACGAGACCTACGGCGAGCTCAACGCGCGCCGCAACAACGCCGTCCTGATCTGTCACGCGCTCAACGCGTCGCACCACGTCGCGGGGACCCGGGAGAACGAGCCGGACAACGTCGGCTGGTGGGACAACATGGTCGGGCCGGGCAAGCCGGTCGACACCAACCGGTTCTTCGTCGTCGGCGTCAACAACCTGGGGAGCTGCTTCGGGTCATCGGGCCCCGGTACGGTCAATCCCGCGACCGGGAGGATCTGGGGCGCCGACTTCCCGCTGGTGACCGTCGAGGACTGGGTCGACACGCAGGCGCGGCTCGCCGACCACCTCGGCATCGACGACTGGGCCGCCGTCATGGGCGGCAGCCTCGGCGGCATGCAGGCGCTGTGCTGGGCGACGCGCTACCCGGGTCGCATCCGCAACGCGCTGGTAATCGCCGCCGCGCCGAATCTCTCGGCCGAGAACATCGCGTTCAACGAGGTCGCGCGCCAGGCGATCCTGACCGACCCCGACTTCCACGAGGGGCACTTCGCCGAGGCCGGCACGCTGCCGCGCCGGGGCCTGCGCGTCGCGCGGATGATCGGGCACATCACGTACCTGTCCGACGAGCAGATGGAGGCGAAGTTCGGCCGCCAGCTGCGCGAGGGCCTCAAGTTCAGCTTCGCGCCCGAGTTCCAGATCGAGAGCTACCTGCGATACCAGGGCGAGAAGTTCGCCGACTACTACGACGCGAACACCTATCTGCGCATCACCAAGGCGCTCGACTACTTCGACCCGGCGCTCACGACCGGCGGCGACCTCGGGCGCGCGCTCGCGGCCGCCGCGTGCCGCTTTCTCGTCGTGTCGTTCACGACCGACTGGCGATTCCCGCCGTCGCGCTCGCGCGAGATCGTCGAGGCGCTCGTCGCGAACCGCCACGACGTCGCCTACGCGGAGATCGCCGCGCCGCACGGCCACGACGCGTTCCTGCTCGACAACGAGCACTACCACGCGGTCGTGCGCGCGTGCTTCGACCGCATCGCGCACGACTTCAAGGACTACTCGACGTTCCGGCTGGGCAAGTCGTTCACGCAGGCCGTCGTCGAGCGCACGAAGGTCGCGCAGCGCACCGACTACGCGACGATCGCCGGCTGGATCGGCGAGGGCGCGAACGTCCTCGACCTCGGCTGCGGCGACGGCAGCCTGCTCGCGTACCTCGCGCGCGAACGCAACGCACGCGGCTACGGCGTCGAGATCGGCGACGCCGGCGTGCGCTCGTCGATCGTCGCCGGCGTCAACGTGATCCAGCGCGACCTCGAGGGCGGCCTGAAGGGCTTCGCCGACGACGCGTTCGACTGCGTGATCCTGTCGCAGACGCTGCAGGCGATGAAGCGGATCGAGACGATCATCGCCGAGATGCTCCGCGTCGGCCGAGAGGCGATCGTCTCGTTCCCGAACTTCGGCCACTGGCGCCATCGGCTGCAGATCCTGCGCGGGCGCATGCCGGTGTCGGAGAGTCTGCCGTACCAGTGGTTCGACACGCCGAACATCCACCTGTGCACCGTCGCCGACTTCGACGCGTTCCTCGCGGAGCGAGGCCTCGAGGTGCTCGATCGCGTCGTGCTCGCGGGCGGCAGGGAGGTCGCCGCGCTGCCGAACCTGCTGGGCGAACTCGCCATCTACCGGTTCCGCCGCCACGGCGCGCAGCGCGCCGCAGGATCGCGGGGCCGCGCGTGACGCGCGCTTCGAGGGGGTCGCGCCCGCCGCGCACGGCGGCATCGCGATGACGTCCGACGCGGCGCGCACGCCGCTGCTGAAGAGCAAGCTCTTCTGGGTCGGCGTGCTGTACTTCTCGGAAGGCTTCCCGCTCGGCGTCTTCTACGAGATCTTCCCGGTCTACTTCCGCCAGCAGGGCGTCGAGCTCCGCCAGATCGGCGTGCTCTCGCTGCTCGGTCTCGCGTGGACGCTGAAGTTCCTGTGGGCGCCGGCGATCGACTACTGGCGACGCCACCGCCGCTGGATGGCCGCGGTCGACGTCGGCATGGGGATCGTGATGATCCACTTCGCGATGCAGGCGGGCTTCGGCCCGTCGGTGTGGGTCGCGATCGGACTGTTCACGATGCTCTCGGCGACCAACGACGTCGCGATCGACGGCTACACGATCGAGCTCCTGTCGAAGGACGAGCTCGGTCTCGCCAACGGCGTGCGCATCGGCATGTACCGCGTCGGCATGCTCGCGTCGGGCGCCGTGCTGATGGCCTCCGACGCGCTCGGCTGGAGCGGCGCATTCGCCTGCGCGGCCGTGATCTTCTTCGGACTCGCCGTGGTGAGCCTCGTCGCGCCGCCGGAGCGCGAGGTCGTCGTGCCGCGCGCCTCGCTCGCCGCGGAGATCGCGACGATCGCGCGCTCGCCGTTCGCGCTGGCCGTCGTCGCCGGGCTCGCGCTGGGCGTCGTCTGGCTCGTCGACGGCGTCGTCGGCTGGTCTAAGCGCGCGCCGGGCTTCTGGGCCTGGGCGGCGGCCGGCGCACTCGCGCTTTCCGCACTGGTCGCGCTTGCCGGGCGTGCCCGTAGCGCGACCGCGCCGCCGGACGGGGCCGAAGCTGCCGCACCGGGCGGCGACGCGCTCGCCGGCGGCATCGTGTTCGGCGCGCTGATGGAGTTGCTGCGCCGACCGGGGATCGTACCGGTGCTCGCGTTCATCCTGATCTTCAAGCTGCCCGACGCCGCGATGGGTTTCATGGTGAAGCCGTTCTGGGTCGACGCGGGCTTCACGGCGGCGCAGATCGGCCTCGTGTCGGTGAACATCGGCCTCGCGCTGTCGATCGCGGGCGGCATCGCCGGCGGCTGGATCACCGATCGCATCGGCATCCTGCACGCGCTGTGGATCCTCGGGCTCGTGCAGGCGGCGTCGAACCTCGGCTACTGGGCGGCGGCACTCGCGCTCCCGGTCGTGGCGCCCGGCACGTCGATCCCGGCGGCGCACCAGGCGATCCTGTATTCGGCCTCCGCGATCGAGTCGTTCACCGGCGGGCTCGGCACCGCCGCGTTCCTCGCGTTCCTGATGGCGATCGTGCGCAGGGACCGCGCCGCCACCGAGTACGCGCTGCTCTCGTCGGTGTTCGCGCTGTCGCGCTCGGTGGCCGGGTGGGCGGGTGGCATCGGGGCGCAGTCGATGGGCTACGCGAACTGGTTCCTGCTCACGTTCTTCCTCGCGTTCCCGGCGCTCCTGCTGCTCCCATGGGTGCGCCGGATGCTCGACCGGCAGTCGGGGCGGGACGACCCCGCCTGACGCGCTGGCCGCGGGCTGGCACCGGAATTGCACGTTAGCGCGAGACGGGCCAGACTCGAATTTCGAGCGGTCGACTCCCGCCCGCCATTGCCGCACCGGCCCAGGATGAACCCCGACAAGTTCAGCGCGATCGCGCACCGCGACCACGACTACTGCAACCCCGTCGCCGCCGCGAAGATCGAACGCATCCTCGACCTGATGGCGCTCGACGCGGGCTCGCGCGTGCTCGACCTGGGATGCGGGCGTGCCGAGCTCGCGCTGCGCATCGTCGAGCGCTTCGGGTCGACCATCGTCGCGGTCGAGCGCTCGCCGTACATGCTCGACGCCGCGCGCGAGCGCGCCGAGTGGACCGGGGCGCTGGCGAAGCTCCACCTCGACGACCGCGACATCCGCGCGTTCCGCGCCGATCCGGAGACCTTCCACCTGAGCGTGATGCTCGGCGCGGGCGGCATCGACGGCGGTATCGCCGGCATCTGCCGCGCGCTCAGGGGTTGGACGAAGCCCGGCGGCTACGTGCTCGTCGGGGAAGGCTACTGGAAGCAGAAGCCCTCGGGCGACTACCTCGCGGTGCTGGGCGGCAGCGACGCGGCCGCCCTCCTCGATCACCGCGGCAACGTGCAGGCGGGAATCGACGCCGGGCTCGTGCCGCTGCACGCGGTCGTCGCGAGCGACGACGAGTGGGACGAGTACGAGTGGAAGTACGCGCGCGCGATAGAGCGCTACGCGGGCGAGCAGCCGAACGATCCGGACGTCCCTGCGATGCTCGAGCGCGTCCGGCGCTGGCGCGACGCGTACCTGCGCTGGGGGCGCGACACGCTGGGCTTCGGCGTCTACCTGTTCTGGCGCCCGGGCGGGCGGGTCGCCGCCTAGCAGCGGCTGCCGGCGATCCGGGAAGGATGGGACCCGACCCTGTTCTTCATCCGTTGGCGCGGACGCGTACAAATAGGGTCAGACCCCATTGAAATAGGGTCACATTGAAATAGGGTCAGACCCTACTTTTCGTCCTCGGTCTCCCGCCGGGCGAGCTTCCAGGTAATCCCGCTCGATCACCGTCTCGAGCCGCTCCACCGCTACGTCGGCAGAAATGAGGAGGGTCAGACCCTCCTCGTCGCCGACGCCGATCCTGTCGAGCAAGCAGGGTCTGACCCTACTTTTGCTGTCGAGTTATTAGGGTCTGACCCTACTTTTCGTCGCCGACGCCGATCTTCTCGAGCGCCTCGGCGAGCTCGAGCCACTCGGCCTCGCGCCGGGCGAGCTCCCAGGTGATCTCGCCCGACCGCTCGATCGCCGGCTTGAGCCGCTCCTTCGCGTCGTCGGCGTAGGCCTCGGGCGTCGCGAGCCACGCGTCGAGCTCGCGCTTCTCCGCCTCGAGCGAGCGCATCGCCTCCTCGAGCTTCGCCTGCTTCGCGACGAGCGGTTTCCTCGCGTCGGACCGCTTCCGGCGCGCCTCGGCCTCGGCGCGCTTCGCGGACTTGCGGTCCGGCCCGGCGTCGGGGCGGGAGGATCTCGTGTCAACCGCCGCACGCCGGCGCAGCCCGAGCACGAAGTCGCGGTAGTCGTCTAGGTCGCCGTCGAACGGAACGACGCGTCCCTCGTTCACGAGCAGCAGCGTGTCCGTCGTCGCGGCCAGCAGGTGGCGGTCGTGCGCGACGACGACCAGCGCGCCGTCGAAGTCCTGCAGCGCCTCGGCGAGCGCCTCGCGCATTTCGATGTCGAGGTGGTTCGTCGGCTCGTCGAGGATCAGGAGCTGCGGACGCCGGCGAACGATCATCGCGAGCACTAGGCGCGCCTTCTCGCCGCCCGAGAAGCGCGCGACCGGCGCCGTCACCATGTCGCCGCGGAAGTCGAAGCCGCCGAGGAAGTCGCGCAGCGCCTGCTCGCGCGAGTCCGGCTCGACGCGCTGCAGGTGCAGGAGCGGCGATGCCTCGCCGTCGAGCTGCTCGAGCTGGTGCTGCGCGAAGTAGCCGATGGCGAGGTTCTGCGCGACGTGCCGCTCGCCGTGCGCGAGCGGCATCGTGCCGGCGAGCGCCTTGACGAGCGTCGACTTGCCCGCGCCGTTCGGGCCCAGCAACCCTATGCGGTCGCCGGCGAGGATCGACAGCTCGAGGTTCTCGAACACGGGCCGTGCGTCGCCGTACGAGAGCGTCGCGTGCTCGAGGCGCACCAGCTGGCGCGCGTGCGTCGCCGCCGGCGCGAACGCGAAGTCGAACGGGCTGTCGACGTGCGCGGCGGCGATGCGCTCCATCCGCTCGAGGGTCCTCAGCCGGCTCTGCGCCTGCTTGGCCTTCGTGGCTTTCGCGCGGAAGCGGTCGACGAACGACTGCAGGTGCGCGATCTGCCGCTGCTGCTTCGCGTAGGCGGACTGCTGCAGTGCGAGCTGCGCAGCGCGCTCGCGCTCGAACGACGAGTAGTTGCCGGTGTACGACTTGAGCTTGCCGCCGTCGACGTGCACGATCGACTGCGCGACCGCGTCGAGGAAGTCGCGGTCGTGCGTCACGAGCAGCAGCGTGCCGGGATAGCGCTTCAGCCAGTCTTCGAGCCACAGCACCGCGTCGAGGTCGAGGTGGTTGGTCGGCTCGTCGAGCAGCAGCAGGTCGGAGCG
>CALDKM010000415.1:0-6024 GCA_937898875.1 uncultured Pseudomonadota bacterium
AGAACATCCTGATGATCGGTCCCACCGGCGTGGGCAAGACCGAGATCGCGCGCCGCCTCGCGCGGCTCGCCGACGCGCCGTTCATCAAGGTCGAGGCGACCAAGTTCACCGAGGTCGGCTACGTCGGGCGCGACGTCGACACGATCGTGCGCGACCTGATCGACGTCGCCGTCAAGCAGACGCGCGAGGCCGAGGCGCGCAAGGTGCGCGACCGCGCGGCCGACGCGGCCGAGGAGCGGATCCTCGACGTGCTGCTGCCGCCGGCGCGCGAAGTGAACATCCACGACATGCAGCCGACCGATTCGGCGACGCGCCAGAAATTCCGCAAGATGCTGCGCGAGGGCAAGCTCGACGACAGGGACGTCGAGATCGAGGTCTCGGCGGCGCCGCCGTCGATGGAGATCATGGCGCCGCCCGGCATGGAGGACCTCACCACGCAGATCCAGGGCATGTTCCAGCAGATGTCGGGCGGGCGGCGCAAGGTCCAGCGCATGAAGGTCGCCGAGGCGATGAAGGCGCTGACCGACGAGGAGGCGTCGAAGCTCGTCAGCGAGGACGACATCAAGGCGAAGGCGCTCGCGTCGGTCGAGCAGAACGGCATCGTGTTCCTCGACGAGATCGACAAGATCGCGTCGCGCTCCGACATGCACGGCGCCGACGTGTCGCGCCAGGGCGTGCAGCGCGACCTCCTGCCGCTGGTCGAGGGCACGACGGTGTCGACCCGGTACGGCATGGTGCGCACCGACCACGTGCTGTTCATCGCGTCGGGGGCGTTCCACCTGTCGAAGCCCTCGGACCTGATTCCCGAGCTGCAGGGCCGCTTCCCGATCCGCGTGGAGCTCACCTCGCTGACGGTCGCCGACTTCGAGCAGATCCTGACCGCGACCGACGCGTGCCTCGTGCGGCAGTACGAGGCGCTGCTGCGCACCGAGAACGTCGAGCTCGAGTTCCGTCCCGACGCGATCCGCCGGATCGCGGAGATCGCGCACGCGGTGAACGAGAAGCAGGAGAACATAGGCGCCAGGCGCCTCTACACGGTGATGGAGCGCCTGCTCGAGGAGATCTCGTACACGGCGTCGCACCACGACCGCGAGACGATCGCCGTCGACGCCGCGTACGTCGACGCGCGGCTCTCGGGCATCGTCGGGGACGACAACCTGGCGAAGTACATCCTGTAGCAGGGGTCGGGCATCGGGTATCAGGACGTCGTCGCGCGGCCACGCCCGGCCCCTGTTCCCTGTTCCCTGTTCCCTGTTCCCTGTTCCCTGTTCCCTGTTCCCTGTTCCCTGATGCTCGAACGCCTCCTCGGCATCATCCTCCCGGTGTTCGCCGTGGTCGCGCTCGGCTGGTTCTGGGGCCGCCGCACGCAGCCGGACATGGCGATCGTCAACCGGCTGTCGATGAACGTGCTCGCGCCCGCGCTGATCTTCTCGGCGCTCTCGTCGAAGTCGTTCGACCTGTGGGAGAACCGGCTGCTGATCGCGGGCAGCATCGGCATCGTGCTGGGCTCGGGCCTCCTCGCGTGGCCGTTCGCGCGGCTGCTGCGCGAGGACCACAGGACCTTCGTGCCGCCGATGATGTTCAACAACTGCGGCAACCTCGGGCTGCCGCTGGCGGTCCTCGCGTTCGGCGACGCGGGCTTCACCGCGATGGTCGCGCTGTTCACGATCAGCAACCTGCTGCACTTCACGCTGGGCGTCTGGCTGATCGACCACCACGCGAGGTTCGGCAACCTCCTTCGCAACCCGATGGTATGGTCGACGGTCGCCGGATTCGCGTTCGCCGTGCTCCACCCGCCGATGCCCGAGGTCGCCGCGGTGACGCTCAAGCTCGTCGGCGACGCGATGATCCCGCTGATGCTGCTGTCGCTCGGCGTTCGCATGACCGCGATCCGGTGGAGCGACGCGCGGCTGGGCGTGATCGCCGGTCTCGTGTGCCCGCTCACCGGCCTCGCCTGCGCCGGCTTCCTCGCGCCGGTCCTCGGCCTCGACGCGCAGCAGACGGGACTCCTGTTCCTGTTCGGCTGCCTGCCGCCCGCGGTGCTCAACTTCATGGTCGCCGAGCAGTACCGGCAGGAGCCGGCGAAGGTCGCATCGATCGTGCTCATCGGCAACGCGATGGCCGTGATCTTCGTGCCGATCGGCCTCACGGTCGCACTGCACTGACGACGGAGGCGGGAACGATGGCGCGGATCGACGCGATCCTGTTCGACCTGGGCGGAGTGATGATCGAGCTCGCCGGCGTAGAACGCATGCTCGAATGGAGTCCCGGGCTCGGCACGACCGAGGAACTGTGGCGCCGCTGGCTCGCGTCGCCCGCCGTGCGCGACTACGAGACGGGCCGCACGGATCGGGACGCGTTCGCCGAAGCTGTCGTCGGCGAGTTCGGGCTCCCCGTCGACGCCGAGACGTTCCTCGGCGAGTTCGCCTGGTGGCCCCGCTCGCTGCACCCCGACGCCCGCGCGCTGCTCGCGGCGCTGGCACCCCGCTACAGGCTCGCCTCGCTCTCGAACACGAACGAGCTGCACTGGCACCGCTTCGCGCGCGACTGGGACCTGCCGGCGATGTTCCACCACAACTTCCCGTCGTTCATGGTGGGCAAGCTCAAGCCCGACGCCGAGTATTTCGAGCACGTGCTCGACGCGCTCGGCGTCGCAGCCGACCGGGCGCTCTTCGTCGACGACAACCGGATCAACGTCGACGCGGCTCGCGCGGTCGGGTTGCACGCGCGGCAGGTGCCGCGATTCGAGGCGCTCGCGCCGACGCTGGCCGTGCTCGGCATCCACGCGTCGGCGCCCGGGAGCGCGCGATGAACCTCCATCGGATGCTCGAGGAGCGCGCCTCCGCCGGACGGCCGCTGCGCGTCGCGCTGATCGGCGCCGGCAAGTTCGGCTCGATGTACCTCGCCCAGGCGAGGCACACCCCCGGCATCCACGTCGTCGCGATCGCGGATCTCGCGCCCGACCGCGCGAAGGCCTCGCTCGCGCGCGTCGGCTGGCCGGCGGAGGCGTTCGCGGCGCGCTCGCTCGCCGAAGCGGGCCGCGGCGGCACGACGTGCGTCACCGACGACGCGGCCGCCGCGATCGCCTCGCCCGAGGTCGAGATCGTGATCGACGCGACCGGCAGCCCATCCGCCGGCATCCGCCACGCGCTGGCGTGCTGCGCGCACGGCAAGCACGTCGTGATGGTGAACGTGGAGGCCGACGCGCTCGCGGGGCCGCTGCTCGCCCGGCGCGCGCGCGAGGCGGGCGTCGTCTACTCGCTCGCGTACGGCGACCAGCCCGCGCTGATCTGCGAGCTGGTCGACTGGTGCCGCACCGCGGGCTTCGAGGTCGTGGCCGCCGGCAAGGGCACCAGGTACCTGCCCGCGTACCACGAGTCGACCCCTGCGACCGTTTGGCCGCACTACGGCTTCACGCCCGAGCAGGTCGCGGCGGGCGACTTCAACGCGCAGATGTTCAACTCGTTCCTCGACGGCACGAAGAGCGCGATCGAGATGGCGGCGGTCGCCAACGCGACCGGCCTCGCTCCCGCGTCGGGCGGCCTCGCGTTCCCGCCCTGCGGCGTCGACGATCTGCCGCGCGTGCTCAAGCCCCGCGACGAGGGCGGGCACCTCGAGCACGTCGGGCAGGTCGAGGTGATCAGCTCGCTCGAGCGCGACGGCCGGCCGGTGTTCCGCGACCTCCGCTGGGGCGTCTACGTCACGTTCCGCGCGGGGGCGCGCCAGGGCGAGGATTACGTGCGGCGCTGCTTCGGCGAGTACGGGTTCCCGACCGATCCGTCGGGCCGCTACAGCGCGATGTACAAGCCGACGCACGCGATCGGGCTCGAGCTCGGCATCTCGGTCGCGTCGGCGGGATTGCGCCGCGAGCCGACCGGATCGGCGACCGGCTGGCGCGGCGACGTCGTCGCGACCGCGAAGCGCGCGCTCGCGGCCGGCGAGACCCTCGACGGCGAAGGCGGCTACACGGTCTACGGCAGGCTCGCGCCGGCCGCCGATTCGCTGAAGCTGGGCGCGTTGCCGCTCGGGCTCGCGCACGGCGTGAGGCTCAGGCGCGCAGTCGCGGCGCACGCTCCGGTGCGCTGGGACGACGTCGACTTCGATCCGGCGAACGACACGGTCCGGTTCCGCCGAGAAATGGAGGCGGCGTTCACGCGGTGATCGCTGCCCCGGTGTCGGACACCTTCGGCTAGGGCGTTGCCCGCCGGAACGTCGCAAGCACCGCCCCCGCGGCGACGAACAGCCCGCCGAACGTGCGGTTGACCCACCGGACGTGGTGCGGCTCGCGCAGCATCGTCAGCACCTTCGCCGCGAGCCCCGTGTAGCCGCTCATCACGACGAGGTCGGTGAAGAACAGCGTCGCGGCGCAGATCAGGTACTGCGGAAGCTGCGGCGCGAGCGGGTCGATGAACTGCGGCATCACCGCGAGCATGAACACGATGCCCTTCGGGTTCGTCGCGTTGACGAGGAAGCCGCGCAGCATCAGGCGCCTCGGCGTCCCGTGCGAGTCGTCGACCACGGCATCGGGCGACACCGGCGAGGCCGGCGCGCGCCACTGCACGACGCCGAGATAGACGAGGTAGGCGGCGCCGAGCCACTTGATGGCCGTGAACAGCGTGGTCGAGGCCGCGATCACCGCGCCAAGGCCCAGCGCCACGATCAGCAGCACGAACAGGATGCCGAACTGCAGGCCCACGATGTTCCAGAATGCGCGCGCGTAACCGTAGCGCATGCCGGCGGCCATGCACGAGATCGCGCCCGCGCCCGGCGACAGGCTGATGAGCCAGGACGCGGCGAAGAAGGCGAGCCAGGTGTCGAGGGGCATCGGACGATTCTAGCAGCGCCCGATGGGACCGGTCGGCTCTCGGCGCCACGCCTGCGCCCTCCCGGCGGCAGAAAAGCAAAGGGCCGGTCTCCCGGCCCTTTGCCTCACCCACGCGGCGGTGATCGCGCCGCGCCCTTCAAGGTTCCGGGGTATCAGACACGGTGTCCGGCACCGAAGTTCAATACTTGACGCTGCACCCGTACGGCGTCGTGCTCGCCACCGTGACCGGCTTGCCGGCCGTCGCCTCGGTCAGCGCCGCGCGCACGTAGTTCTTCGCGGTCTTCACGTCGGCGGGGTTCGCGCTGCGCTTGTCGTCGATCGCCCCGGCGTAGACGACGCTGCCCTTCGGGTCGACGACGAACATGTGCGGCGTCGTCTTCGCGGCGTACGCGCGGCCGGCCTCGCTCCTGCCGTCCATCAGGACCGACCTGGGCGTCCCGCCCTGCTCCTTCATCCACGCGTCCATCTGCGGGCCGGTGCGGTACTCGGAGTGGCCCTCGCGCGTGGAGTTCACCGACAGCCACACGACGTCCTTCGCGCCCCACTCCTTCTGGAGCCCCTGCATGTTCTTCGAGTCGTAGTGCTTCTGCACGAACGGGCAATCCGGGTTCGTCCACTCGAGCACGACGTACTTGCCGCGGTAGTCCGAGAGCTTCACGGCCTTCCCCGTGGCGTCCGTCGCGGCGATGTCGGGCGCCGCCGACCCGGGCGTCGCCGCGGATGCGATGGCGGTGAACGCCGAGGCGAGCGCGGCGGCGGCGACGCGCTGGGCGGTGCGGCGGGTGGTGTCCTGGTTCATCGGGCGGCCTCCGTCCGGGCGAGCGCGGGACCGTCGAGGGTCGCCAGCGCATCGTGCACGGTTCGTGTGGTGAGGACCTCGGGCAGCAGCAAAGGTTCCCTGCCCGGGCGGTAGAGGACGTAGACGGGCACGCCGTTGCGGCCCAGCGCGGCGAGCGCGCGGGTGATGTCGGCGTCGCGGCGCGTCCAGTCGGCCCGGACGAGCGCGACCCTGCGGTCGGCGAACGCGTCCATCAGTGCCCGGTCCGAGAGCACGAGCCGCTTGTTGACCTGGCAGGTGACACACCAGGCGGCGGTGAAATCGACGAATACGGGCCCCGCGGCCGCGAGCTCGGCGAGCCGGGAAGGCGAGTAGTCCTGCCAGGCGCCCGCACCGGTCGCCGAGGCACCCGCCGACGACG
>CALDKM010000416.1:0-2941 GCA_937898875.1 uncultured Pseudomonadota bacterium
CACTCGGCCGTTTACATCATGAAACCTCCCAAGGAGGCCGTCGGGCCATCGCCGCGTCGGCGAGGGGCGCCATCGCCGCGTCGGCGCCCGTTTGGCGGTCCGGTCGGACCGCCGGCGGCGCCGAAGCTATTTCTTCGCGGCGGCGGTCGAGGCGGCCGCCGCGGCCGCGGCGGCGTTCGAATCCTGGATCGCCTTCAACTCGCGCCAGCGCTGCTTGTCGGCGTCGTAGCGGGCGGTCACCGCGGCGAGCTCGCGCCGCTTCTGGACGACCAGGTCGCTGTTCTTCGCGAACTCGCTGTCGGCGACTTCGCTCTCCCGCTCGAGCGACTGCGGGACGGGCTTGTCGCCCAGCTTCGACTTGCGCAGGTCGATGTCCATCTTGCGCCTGGTGAGCTGCGCGAGGTACGCCTGCGCGGATTCGATCTGCGACTCCACCGTCGCGACCGCGCGCGCGCGGGCGAGGTCGATCTCCGCCTCGGTCGTGTACGAGGCGAGCAGCGCGCGGTCGCGCCGGGCGGACACTTCCTGCTCCCTGGCGACCGCCTTCTTCCGCTCTTCCTCGGCCTCCTTCGCCCGGGCCTGCTCGGGCGAGGGCGCAGGCTCGATGCGGGCGATCGGACGTCCCTGCCTGTCGAGCTGCGTGCCGCTGCGGGACGGGTCCGGCGCCTTGTCCGTGTAGTGGACCTTGCCGTTCTCGTCGGTCCACTTGTAGAGCTTCTGCGCAACCGCCGGCGACGCGCTCGCGATGGCCGCCGCGATCGCGATCGCGCCGCACGCCCGGAGTCGTCCTCGCCGCATCGTCGAATTCCTCTCCATCGCTCGTCGTTCAGGCCGCGCCGAATTGCGCGCGATACGCCGTCACCGCGTCACGCCACTTCACGAGATCCTCGCGTGCCCCGATGAACGCCATCACGTCGTCGAGCGTCGCAATCGCCGTCACCGGGATCCCGTAGGTCTCGCGCACCTCCTGCACGGCCGACAGCGCTCCGGTTCCGCGCTCCATCCGGTCCAGCGCGATCAGCACCCCCGCCGGACGGGCGCCATGCGCGATGATGGTCTCGATCGACTCGCGCACCGAGGTTCCCGCACTGATGACGTCGTCGACGATCACCACGCGCCCCCTGAGCGGCGCACCGACGAGGCTGCCGCCCTCGCCGTGGTCCTTCGCTTCCTTGCGGTTGAAGCTCCACGGCACATTGTGACCCATCCCGGCGAGCGCAATGGCGGTCGCCGACGCCAGGGGGATGCCCTTGTACGCCGGTCCGAACAGTTGATCGCATCCCGTCCCCGACGCGAGAAGCGCCTGCGCGTAGAACTCGCCCAGCCGCTTCAGGCTCTCGCCGTCGTTGAACAGCCCCGCGTTGAAGAAGTAGGGTGTCCTGCGCCCCGCCTTGGTCACGAAGTCGCCGAAGCGAAGCACGTCACGTGCCACGGAGAACGCGAGGAACGCCTGGCGGAAATCGCTCATGCCGGGGAAGGACCGGGCCGGAAGCGCACAGTATAAGGCCCGGAGCGACGCGATCCGGCCGCGACTTCGCGGGGCGTCGTGTACACTCGCGCGCCTTCCGCTCGCCGAGCCTACGATGCGCATCGTCACCCTCAACGTCAACGGCCTGCGCTCGGCCGAGCGCAAGGGATTCGCGCGCTGGCTCGCCCGCGCCGAGCCCTGGGACGTCGTGTGCGTGCAGGAGATCAAGTGCCTCGAGGAGGAGGTCCCGCGTCCGCTCAAGGCGCCGCGCAGCAGCCACGCGACGTTCGTCCCGGCCGTGCGCAGGGGCTACAGCGGCGTCGCGCTCTACTCGAAGCTGCCGCACCGGCCGATGGCCGGGTTCGGGCACGCGGAGTTCGACCACGAAGGTCGCTACCTCGAGGCCGACTTCGGCGAGCTGTCGGTGATCTCGCTCTACCTGCCGTCCGGCTCGAGCGGCCCGGAGCGCCAGGCGTCGAAGTTCCGCTTCCTCGACGCGTTCCTGCCGCACCTCGAGGCGCTGCGCCGGACCGGACGCGAGATCGTCCTGTGCGGCGACTGGAACATCGCGCACCAGCCGATCGACCTGAAGAACTGGCGGTCGAACCAGAAGAACTCCGGCTTCCTGCCCGAGGAGCGCGCCTGGCTCACGCGCGTGTTCGACGAGCTGGGCTTCGTCGACGTGTTCCGCCGCGTCGACCCGCGTCCCGAGCGCTACACCTGGTGGTCGAACCGCGGGCAGGCCTGGGCGAAGAACGTCGGCTGGCGCATCGACTACCAGATCGCGACGCCGGGCATCGCCGCGCGCGCCCGCGCGGCGTCGATCTACGTGAACCGGCGGTTCTCGGACCACGCGCCGCTGGTGATCGACTACGACTACGCGCTGCGCCCGTCGCCGCGCGCCTGATCGCACCGTGATCCGCATCGCCAACCTCACGCTCGCCCGCGGCGCGCTGCGCCTGCTCGAGGGCGCATCGCTGATGGTGCACCCGGGCCATCGGGTGGGCATCGTCGGGCCCAACGGCTGCGGCAAGTCGAGCCTGTTCGCGCTGTTGCGCGGCGAGCTCCTGCCGGAGGCGGGCACGGTCGACATCCCGCCGCGCTGGACGATCGCCCACGTCGCGCAGGAGACGCCCGCGGTCGAGCGCGCGGCGATCGACTACGTGCTCGACGGCGACGTGGAGCTGCGAGAGGTCGAGGCGGCGCTCGCGGCGGCGGAGCTCGAGCACGCTGCCGACGGCCATGCCCTCGCCGAGCTGCACCTCCGGTACGAGACGATCGGCGGGTACGCCGCGCGCGCGCGCGCCTCCGAGCTGCTCGCGGGGCTGGGCGTCGCCGACGCGCGCCACGCCGATCCTGTCGCGAGCTTCTCGGGCGGATGGCGCATGCGACTCAACCTCGCGCAGGCGCTCGCCGCGCGCTCCGACCTGCTGCTGCTCGACGAGCCGACCAACCACCTCGACCTCGACGCGG